>CALEYV010000148.1 GCA_937927875.1 uncultured Actinomycetes bacterium
ATAAGAGACAGGCGCGAGCACGCCCGGCTGGCTGCGGCCGAGGGCGCGTCGGTGGTCGTCAACGACAGCGGCACCGCCCGCGACGGCACCGGCATCGACCCGGCCGTGGCCCAGGCCGTCGCCGACGAGCTGGCCGCCGGGGGTGCGGCGGTGCGAGTGAGCACCGACGACGTCACCACCATGGACGGGGCGAGGCGGGCGGTGGGCGCGGCGCTGGACGCCTGGGGCCGCGTCGACGCCCTCGTCAACAACGCCGGCGTGCTGCGAGACCGGATGTTCGTGAACATGACCGAGGACGACTGGGACGACGTCGTCCGCGGCCACCTGCGGTCCACGTTCTGCGCCAGCCGGGTCGCGGCCGACCACTGGCGGGAGCGCACGAAGGCCGGCGAGACGGTCCAGGCGTCGCTCGTCAACGTCTCGTCGACCTCGGGACTGCTCGGCTCGGTCGGCCAGACCAACTACGGGGCGGCCAAGGCCGGGATCGCGGCGCTCAGCGTGATCCTGGCCCAGGAGCTCGGCCGGTACGGGGTGCGCGTGAACGCCATCGTGCCGGTGGCCCGCACCCGCATGACCGAGGAGGTGGCGGGCATCGCCGACCTGGTCCGCGCGCCCGACGACCCGGCCGCCTTCGACGCCTACCACCCGGCCAACGTGTCCCCGCTCGTGGCGTGGCTGGCCAGCGAGGGCTGCCCGCTCACCGGCCGGGTCCTGTACGTCCGCGGCGGCGAGATCCGCGTCATGGACGGGTGGCACCGGGGCCAGCGCTTCGAGCACGACGGCCCGTGGACGGTCGCCAGCTGCGCCGGCGCGCTGGCCGAGCTGACCTGATCACCGCCCGGGCCATGGCGCGGGGGCCGCGTGGACACCTGACGGGGTGTCAGTTAGATTTCCGCCCACTTTCGCCACGACTGTCGGTGTCCGGGGAGGCCCCGACAAACAGGGGGGTACCGTGAGGCGTTTCCGCTGGCTGATCGCGCCCGTGGTCGTGACCTGCATCGCCACCGCCACGAGCGGCGCCGTTGCGTCGGCGCACAAGGGTTCGGCTGGGCCGCCGCTGGCCGCGTCGGACGTCGGCATCACGCCGACCACGATCAACATCACCGTCCCGGCCGCCATCGACGTGCCGGGCTCGGCCGGGCTGTTCCAGGGCTCGATCACCGGCGTGAAGGCCTGGGCGCAGTTCGAGAACGATCACGGCGGGCTCGCCGGCCGCAAGATCAACGTGACCGGCATCGACACCAAGCTGGGCTCGGACCTGGCGACGAGCGCCTTCATCCAGGGCTGCAACAACAGCGTCGCCCTCATCGGCACGTCGGTGCTGCTGGCCCAGAACTTCACCGACATCACCGGCTGCAAGGACCACACCGGCGCCGCCACCGGCCTGCCCGACTTCGGCGTCGTGGTCACCGAGGTGGCGGAGCAGTGCGCGCCGAGCTCGTACGCGATCAACCCCGCTGTCCTCGACTGCACGACGAAGGACCAGCACCCACAGACCTACACGTCCAACGTGGGACCGGTCGCGTACTACGTGAAGAAGTTCGGGAAGCTCAAGGCCGCGTTCCTGTACCCGTCGCCGGCCGAGAGCGCGTCGGCGAAGGCGGCCCAGGTGCCGATCTTCACCGCTGAGCAGACGAAGGGGCTGACCCAGGTCTTCACCCAGGAC
The DNA here is from genome assembly GCA_937927875.1 of uncultured Actinomycetes bacterium. Classification (GTDB taxonomy): domain Bacteria; phylum Actinomycetota; class Acidimicrobiia; order IMCC26256; family PALSA-555; genus PALSA-555. Next base: position 1,667 of record CALEYV010000148.1, read on the forward strand.
GTGTCGGCGCTCGCCACCCGCAGCGAGTACACGCCGATCGCAGGCGCGATCGCCTCGGACGGCGCCACCTACGCCAAGAGCGGGCTCGACGTGGCCAGCACGGTGAAGCTGCGCCAGGAGGCCCAGACCCAGAACACCAACGTCAAGGTCTGGGACTGCTCGCTGCAGTGCTACGACAGCCGGCTGATCGGCGAGGGTGGCCCTGCCGTCGAGGGCCAGTACGTGTACGCGCCGTTCCTGCCCTTCCTCGGCAAGAACAGCGAGGCCAAGCAGAACAAGATGCTGGCCGCCTTCCTCAAGTACGACAAGCAGCCCGACGGCTTCGGGATCCAGGCGTTCGCGGCCGGCCTGCTCTTCACCGACATCGTCAACAAGATCGTCGCCAAGAGCGGCAACAACGGATTGACCCGCAAGGCGATCTTGGACACGGCAGCCACTGAGCACGCGTTCAACGCGGGCGGGATGATCGGCACGACCGACATCGGGAACCGCAAGCCCACCCCGTGCTGGATACTGAACCAGGTGAAGAACGGCGACTACCAGCGGGTGCTCCCTCTCGCCAAGGGCACCATGAACTGCGATCCGAGCAACGTCGTGACGGAGAAGCTGGACCTGATCAAGTAGGGCCGCACCTCAAGCGTTGGCGGGGCCGCCCGGCCCTAGGGTCCGGGCGGCCCCGCCCCTCAATGGGTGCGACCCTCGTCGGGAGGTGACGAGCGCGTGGCGGCGATCATCGACCGGATGAACACCCGGCTGAGCTGGCCGAGACTCCTCGCCATCGGCGCCACCGCCGCCCTCGCCATCTTCGTCGCCGTCAACTTCTGGAACCCGAACCAGACGGTCGATTCCGACAAGATCGTCCTGTTCCTCGTCGTCGGGGTGACGCTCAGCGCGATCTACGCCATCGCCGCCGCCGGGCTCGTCGTGACGTACACGACGTCGGGCATCTTCAACTTCGCCCAGGGCGCGATCGGGATGATCCTCACCTACGCCTACTGGCAGCTCAGGGTGGCGTGGGGCTTGCAGACCCTGCTGGCGCTGGGGCTGACGGTGCTCGTCGCGGCGCCGATCCTCGGCGCGCTCATCGAGCGGATCTTCATGCGGCGGCTCGTGCGGGCGCCGCTCGTCGCGCAATTGGTGGCAACGGTCGGCCTCTTGGCCTTCTTCGTCGGCCTGGCCGACACGGTCTGGCCGTCCGACACCTACCGCAGCATCGGGCAGTTCTACGGCACCGACAAGATCCAGATCGGGGCCACGTTCATCCCGTGGTACCGGATCATCACGATCATCGCCGGCGTGATCGTCGCCGTCGTGCTGTGGGCGCTGCTGCACCGGACCCGGATCGGCGTCGCGATGCGGGCGGTCGTCGACAACCGCGAGCTGGCGGCGCTGAACGGGGCCCGCCCGGGGCTCCTCTCCATGCTGTCGTGGGCCCTCGGCTCCTCGATGGCCGCGATCGCCGGCATCTTCCTCGCCATGGACCTCGGGCAGCTCAGCTCGCAGGGGCTGACGTTCTTCATCGTCGACGCCTTCGCGGCCGCGATCATCGCCAAGCTGCGGAGCCTCCCCGTGACGCTGATCGGCGGCGCCGTCATCGGGTTCTCGCTGTCGTTCCAGCGCAACTTCCTCGACCTCGGGCAGCGCTGGAGCCCGGGCCAGGTCGCCATCCCGTCGATCATCCTGTTCCTGGCCCTGCTCTTCGTGCCCCAAGCGCGAATCGAGGGCCGGCGGATCGGGCGGGCGATCGCGGCGCGCGTCCCGAGCCTCAAGCGCGCCGCCATCGGGTTCGTCGCGCTGTTCATCGTCGTCACCATCCTGGCGGCCGCGCTCGGCCGGGTGGACGTGCGACGGGTCGAGACCGGGATGATCTTGGCGTTCGCCATGCTGTCGCTCGTCCCGCTGACCGGGTGGGCGGGTCAGATCTCGTTCGCGCAGATCACGTTCCTCGGCATCGGCGCCTGGGCCGCGACCGAGTTCTCGAACTCCGGCGGGGCGGTGTTCGGCCTGCACCTCTACCCGACGGGGAGCGTCCTCAGCCTGTTCGTCGCGGCGATCGTCGTCGTGCCGATCGGCCTGCTCATGGCGCTCCCGTCCCTCCGGCTCCAGGGCCTCTACCTGGCGCTGGCCTCGATGGCTTTCGCGCTCATGGCCGTCCCGCTGTTCTTCGACCAGCCGGAGGTGTTCGCCAGCTCGTCGCGGTACGGCGCTCCGATCGGGATCTTCGGCTACCACTTCAACGAGCCGTTCTCGGTGCTCGGGATCAACTTCGGGACCGACGCCGGCTTCCTGCTGCTCACGACCGCGCTGTTCGGCATCGTCGGGACGGGGGTCGTCGCGCTGCGCCGGGGTGCCTTCGGGCGCCGCCTCATCGCGATGCGTGACAGCCCGGCCGCCTGCGCCACCCTCGGCGTGAACCTCCGAGCCACGAAGTTCGCCGTCTTCGGCATCTCGTCGGCGATCGCCGGCTTCGCGGGCGCCCTCTTCGCGGTTGCCCAGGGTTCGGCGCAGGCGACCGACTTCCTTGCCTTCCAGGGGCTGCCCCTGCTGCTGCTGCTGGTCGTCGGCGGCGTGGCGGTCGTCAGCGGGGCGGTGCTCGGCGGGTTCCTCCTCCAGGGCTTCCAGGTCTGGCTCACGGCCTGGTTCCCGGGCGTGACCGTCCTCGAGTGGTGGCAGCGCATGGGCCCGGGCCTCGCCGGCATCGGGATCGCCCAGCAGCCGGACGGCATCATCCCCCAGGTCGGCCAGGACGTTCGCGATCGCCGCCAGCGGAGCCAGGCCCGGCGCGCGCCCGAGCCCGCGCCCGCGTCGGCCGCCGCGACGCGCCCCGCGGCGGCGCCGTCACCGGCGCAGGCCCCGGTCGCGAAGCCGACCGGATGAGCCTCCTCGACATCTCCGGGGTGTCGGTCCGCTTCGGCGGGCTCGAAGCCCTCGGCGAGGTGTCGGTCGGCGTCGACGAGGGCCGGGTCACCGGGCTCATCGGCCCGAACGGGGCCGGGAAGACGACGCTCTTCAACGTCGTCACCGGTCTGCAGACGCCGAACGCGGGTCGCATCGTCCTCGACGGCAAGGACCTGACGACCGCCCGGCCCCACCGCCGAGCTCGAGAGGGCATCGGTCGCACCTTCCAGCGGCTCGAGACGTTCGGGACCCTCTCGGTGCGTGACAACGTCCTCGTGGCGGCGGAGATGCGGCGCGGGTGGTCGCGGGAGCGGTTCAAGCCCGCGGTGGAGACCGCCGAGTGCATCGAACGGGTCGGCCTCGACGCGGTCGCCGACGAGCTCGTCGACCGGCTCCCGACCGGGACCCAGCGGCTCGTCGAGGTCGCCCGGGCTCTGGCGGCCAAGCCCCGCGTCCTGCTGCTGGACGAGCCGTCGGCCGGCCTCAACGAGTTCGAGACCGAGGCGCTCGCCAAGCTGCTGCGCGAGCTCGCCGGCGACGGGCTCGGCATCCTGCTGGTCGAGCACGACATGGGCCTCGTGATGAGCGCCTCGGACCAGATCTACGTCCTCGACTTCGGGCGCATCATCGCGGTCGGCAACCCCGAGCAGGTGCAGTCCGACCCGCTCGTGCGAGCCGCGTACCTCGGGGAGGGCGACGAGGAGGCCGAGACCCCGCCCGACCAGCGCGGCCTGCGGGACGAGATCGTCGTCGACCTCACCCCGGCCGGCGCGACGCGCGGCGACGGGAGGAACGGGCAGCCCGACGCCCAGGCCGCGATCGAGCTCGTCGACGTTCGCGCCGGCTACGGCGCCATCGACGTGCTGCACGGCGTGAGCCTCCGCATCGAGCCGAAACAGGTCTTCGCGCTGCTCGGCCCGAACGGCGCCGGCAAGAGCACGACGCTGCGCGTCGCCAGCGGGCAGCTCCGCGCGAGCGACGGGACGGTCCGGTTCGAGGGCCAGAAGGTCGACGGGTGGTCACCGGACCGCCTGGCGCGCGCCGGCCTGTGCACGATCCCGGAGGGTCGGGGCATCTTCCCCAACCTCACCGTGCTCGAGAACCTCCGGATGATCACCTACGCGGGGGTGTCGTTCCACGAGATCGAGGAGCACGCCTACCACCGGTTCCCGCGGCTGAAGGAGCGGCGCAAGCAGGTCGCGGGGACGCTGTCGGGCGGCGAGCAGCAGATGCTCGCCATGGCCCGGGCGATGGCGACCAACCCGCGGGTCCTCCTGCTCGACGAGGTCTCGATGGGCCTCGCCCCGATCGTGGTCGAGGAGATCTACGAGGTGGTGAAGCGCATCGCGACCGAGGAGGTGGCGATCCTCATCGTCGAGCAGTTCGCCCACGAGGTGCTCGACGTCGCCGACCTGGCCGGGATCATGCTCCACGGGCGGGTGGAGTTCACCGGGAAGCCGGCCGAGGTGAACGAGGCCCTGCAGCACGCGTACCTCGGTGGCTCGATCGAGGCCGAGCTCGACCCGCCCCGCCCCGGTCACTGACCGCTCACCGAACCCGCGGCGTCACCCGGGGCGCCGATTCGAAGCGGCGCTGCCCGGCCGCGATCGACGCCGAGTCGCTGCCGAGCCCGATGTAGACCTTCGCCACGCTGAGGGCCTGGGCGCGGCTGAGCTCGCGGGCCAGCCAGATCGATCGGACGGTGCCCTGGCTCACCAGCGGCGGCGCCGACGCGATCTCGGCCGCGAGCGCCTGGGCCCGCTCGAGGAGCCGCTCGGTCGGCACCACCTCCTGCACGAGCCCGATCTGGTGGGCCCGGCGCGCCGACAGCCGCTCGTGGTTGCCGAGCAGCGTCAGCCGCATGATCTCGCCGAACGGCATGCGCGCCCGCATGAGGATCGGCTCGAACGCGGCCGTCATGCCGTAGGTGACGTGCGGGTCGAAGAAGGTCGCGTGCTCGGCCGCGACGATCGTCTCGACCTCGCCCAGCATGTAGAACGCGCCGCCGCACGCCATGCCGTTCACGGCCGCCACGACCGGCTTCCAGCAGTCCGCGCTCTTGGGCCCGAGGGCGAGACCCGGGTCGTCCATCATCCACGGCCCGGTGGGCTGGGGGATCACGTCGCCCCGGTCGATGCCGGTGCAGAAGGCGCGGTCGCCGGCGCCGGTGAGGACGACGGCCCGGACGTCGTCGGCGAAACGGAGCTCGCGCCACAGCTCGTGCAGCTCGCGGGTCATCGTGGTGTCGAAGCTGTTGAGCCCGTCCGGTCGGTCCAGCGTGATCGTCGCCACGCCGTCCTCGGCCTCGAAGCGCAACGTCGAGCGCGCCACGCCGGGAGGCTACCCAGCCCCCTCGTCGACGAGGGCGTGCGCCCGGGGACTCCGGCGGCGGTCGACACCTCCCTGGCATGCGCTCGCCGTCATCCTCAGCGACGAGGCGACGGCGCTCGTCCCGCCCGGTAGCGCACCCGGGTCCGTCGCCTCGCCCGGGTACGTTTCGCTCCGTGTCCCGTCCCAGCGCCCGCCTGGTTGTCGGCGCCTTCGCCGCGACCCGGGTGGCGATCGGCGTCGTCTTCGCGATCGCTCCCGACCGCGTGACGCGCCAGACCACGGGTCCCGACGCGGCGCTGATGACCCGCAGCTTCGCGGTGCGCGAGACCGTGCTTGGCGTCGGGGGACTCCTCGCGGCCGCGGCGGCTCGTCGTCACCCGTCGGGCGTCCGGCTGTGGGCCGGGCTCGGCGCCCTGACCGACGGCGGTGACCTGTGGGCCGCGCTCGCGGGGCTCCCGGACGCAGGGGCGTCCGCCGGGGTGCCGGCCGTCGTGGCGGCGCTCGGCCTGGCCGCGGAGCTGTGGGCGTTCCGCGCCGCGGCTACCGCGGCGTAGGCAGGCCGCCGCCGGACGGCGTCACGAAGTGCGGTCGGCGGCGCTTGGCAGGCGGGCGCGACGCAGACCACGATCGGGTGCGATGACGAGCGGCGACGACACCCCGGTGCCCGACTATCCCGGCCTGCTGCGCCTCGACCGACGACGGTTCATCGTCGTCGGGGCGGGGCTCGGGATCGGCCGCCAGACCGCGCACGCGCTGAGCACCGCCGGGGCCCGAGTGGCCTGCGTCGACGTCGAGGCCGACCGTGCGCACGAGGTCGCGGCGGAGGTCGGCGGCGTGGCGGTCGTGGGCGACGCCACCCGACGGGCCGACGCGGAGCGGGTCTTCGACGCCGCGACCGATGCCCTGGGCGGTCTCGACGGCGTCGTGGACATCGTCGGGATGGCCCGGTACGCCATCCTGCTCGACGTCGACGACGACGAGTGGGACTGGCACTTCGACGTCGTGCTCCGCCACGCCTACCTGACGGTCCAGCTGGGAGGACGGCGCCTGGCGGCCGGGTCGGGCGGCGCGCTGGCCTTCGTCGCCTCGGTCTCGGGCCTCACGTCGGCGCCCCGCCACGCCGCGTACGGCGCCGCGAAGGCGGCCCTGATGTCGCTCGTGCGCTCGGCCGCGGTCGAACTCGGCCCGGCCGGCGTGCGCGTCAACGCGGTGGCACCCGGGGTGGTGTGGACGCCTCGCGTCTCGGCCCTGCTCGGCGAAGAGGGCCGGGCCCGGAACACCGCGAACACGCCGCTGCGGCGGGTCGCGCAGCCGGCCGACATCGCGGCCGCGCTCCTGTTCCTGTGCTCCGACCTGGCCTCGTACGTCACCGGCCAGACGCTCGTCGTCGATGGCGGCGTCGGCGCCAAGTTCCCGTACCCGATGGCTGATTGAGCGACCGCGAGCGGTCGGCGACCTGACGGCCGATCGCGCGACGCGATAGGCAGAAGCCCGTGTTCGTCCGGATCGACCTGGCCCCGCACCCACCGGTGGTGTCGCTCGAGGACCCCGAGGACATGAGCCGGTTTCACGTCGCGGTCGACGGCGGCGCGAGCGGCGCCGACGAGGCGCTGGTCTTCGGCGCCCTGGTCGACGCCGCCGCGGGACGACTCGAAGACGACGACGCCTGGATCACCATCGACGCCCTGCGCCGCATGGCCGCCGGGCGCGTCGGCCCGTCGTGGGACGACGACCTCGCCCGCATGCTCGACTACGCGCGCGGCAAGGGATGGCTCGACGAGCGGGCGCACGCCATCCGCGCCCACGTCGAGTGGTCCGGGTGACCGACGCCGCCGGCTGTCTGCTCGCGGTCGCGTGGCGGGCCGAGCCGCCGGCCGCGCCGGCGGGATGGATCGCCGAGCCGGTGCTCCCCGACCAGACCGCACTCGACCGGGCCGGCTCGAAGGGCAGAACCCCACCCCCCTTCCACACCCTGCTGTGGGCCGCGGCGCCGGCCGCGGGCTCGCTCACCCTGCCTGCTGACCTGGCGCCCGCGGTCGAGCGCTGGGCCGGCTTCCGGTTCTCGTCTCGTCCCGCGTGGGACGACACCGGCCCGGACGGCGTGGAGCCGAGCGTGAAGCAGGTCTCGTTCCTGCACGCCCGGACCGATCTCGCTCCGGGTGCGTTCGCTCGGCACTACCGCGAGCACGTGGCCCTCGCCCGGGTGCACCACCCCGCGATCTGCCGGTACGCGCAGCACGACGTCGTCGAGACGGTCGGGGACGCGGGGCTCGACACCCAGGGCATCTCCGAGCTCTGGTTCGCCGACGAGGCGACCCTCGTCGCCCGCTACTTCGCCGGCCCCGACAGCGTCCCCGTCGTGCGGGCCGACAACCGCGAGTACATCGACTTCGCGGGGACCCTCTCCCTCCTCGTGCGTCCGTCGGCCGCGAGGTGAGCGCGCACGCGGACGAGCTCCGCGACGTCTTCCGCGGCTTCTTCGCTCGGGAGTCACCACCCGCCCGGGTCCGGGCCGCCGAGGACGCGCAGCCGCCCGGCTTCGACAGCGCGCTGTGGGCGCGAGCGGGCGAGCTGGGCCTGCCCGCCATGGACGGCGCCACCCTCGCCGAGCTCGCGGTGGCCGCCCGCGAGTACGGGCGGGCCGTGGCGCCGATCCCCCTGGTCGAGACGCTCGTCGCGTCACGGCTCCTGACTCGGGTGGGGGCGGACGGCGCGCCCGCGCTCCCGACAGTCGCCTTGCAACCGGCGGCGGGCGTCGCCCACCTCGTGCCCGCGGGAGCGGTCGCCGACGCAGTGGTCGCCCTCGACGGCCACGAGCTGGTGGTGGCGACCGACGGGACCGTCGAGCCGGCGGTTCCCAACCTGGCGCGAGCGCCCTTGGCGACCTGGTCGCTCACCAGCCGGACCGTGCTCGCCCGCGGCGCCGACGCGGCGGCGCAGCACGCGCGGGCCGTCGATGAGTGGCGGGTGCTCACTGGGGCCGCGCTCGTCGGCTTGGGCCAGCGCGCCGTCGAGATCGGGGTCGACTACGCGAAGGCCCGTCACCAGTTCGGCGTGCCGATCGGCTCCTTCCAGGCCATCCAGCACCGGCTCGCCGACGTCGCCACCGCCGTCGACGCCGCCGACCTCCTCGTCGCCCACGCCGCCACCACCGACCGGCCGGACCCGGAGCTGGCGGCGGCCGCCTTCCTCGCCGCCACGCGGGGCGCGCGCGACGCGGCGGCGGCGAGCCTCCACGTGCACGGCGGCTACGGCTTCATGCTCGAGTACGACATCCAGCTCTACTTCCGCCGCGCCGCGGCCTGGCCGCTCGCCCTCGGTGACCCCGCCGACGAGCTGGCCCGCCTCGGTGACCTGCTGGCCGACGCCGGCTGGGCGCTCCCCGAGCTGCCGCCGAGCGCGTTCCGAGCCGAGGTGCGCGCCGTCCTGGCCGACGCCGGCACCGACGAGGCGATCGCACGCGCGGACACGACCGGGACGGTGCACGACTGGGCGTTCCACCGCCGGCTGGCCGGGCAGGGTCTCGTGGCGGCGGGTTGGGAGCCGGAGTGGGGCGGCCAGGGCCGCGACGACCGTGAGGTCCTCGCCTTGTGGGAGGAGCTCGAGCGCGCCGGCGCGCCCACCGACGGCTGGGGCACCTCCGAGCTGGTGGCTCGCACCCTCGCCGTCGCCGGGACCGACGAGCAGCGGCACCGGATCGTGCCCCGCGTCCTCAGCGGCGAGATCCTGATCTGCCTCGGCTACAGCGAGCCCGACTCCGGCTCCGACGTCGCGGCGGCGGCGACCCGGGCCGAGCGAGACGGCGACCAGTGGGTCATCAACGGCCAGAAGATGTTCACGACCCTCGCCCACGAGGCGTCGTACGTGTTCCTGCTGACCCGCACCAACCCGGACGTGGCGAAGCACCGGGGCCTGACGCTGTTCCTCGTCCCGATGGACACGCCCGGCATCGAGGTGACGCCGATCCTCACCCTCAGCGGCGAGCGGACCAACATCACCTACTACACCGACGTGCGCGTCGCCGACGAGTGGCGCGTGGGCGCCGTCGACGGGGGCTGGGACGTCATGCGCGTCGCGCTGGCGTTCGAGCGCCGACCCACGATGGTCGGGGAGCTCGACCGGCTGCTGCGCCAGTACCTCGAGTGGGCCCGCCGCCGGCCGGGCCTGCTCGTCCAGGCCCCGGTGCGGACCCGCCTGGCCAGCGCGTTCGTCGACCTCGAGGCGGGCCGGCGACTCAGCGAGCGCATGGCCGCCCTGACCGCGGCCGGCGAGCTCCCGATCGTCGAGGGCTCGATGGCGAAGCTGTGGTCCTCGGAGGCGCTGGTGCGCGCCGCCGCCAGCCTGCTCGACACCCTCGGCGTCGACGGCGTGCTGAGCGCGGGAGCCCCGGACGCGCCCGCCGGCGGCGCGGTCGAGCTCATGCACCGGCACTCGCAGGTCACGACGATCCGAGCCGGGACGAGCGAGATCCAGCGCACGATCATCGCCGAGCGCGGGCTGGGGCTGCCCCGTTCCGGGCGTTAGACGACGGTCGAGGTCAGGATCTCCGGCGTCTCGTCGGTCACGAGCACGGTCTCGCCCCAGCGGGCCCGGTCCCGGGTCGCCTCCACGAACAGCACCATGCCCGGCGCCAGCTTGTCCTCGGCCCGGACGGCCTCGTGACCCAGCCCGACGCCGTCGACGCTGACACCGGCCTGGATCACGTCGCCCACCCGGGCGCCGGGCCGGCAGGCGGTGACCCCGGCCGCCGAGGCGGCGCGGGCGCCGTCGTCGGATGGCCACGTGCGCGACAGCACCCCTTCCCAGCCCTCGTGGATCACGCCGACCCGGGCCGCGACGCGGTCACCGGCCACGTCGATGACGGGGGCGAAGGCGGGCGTCGTCGTGCCGAGCTGGGCCATCCGCTCCTCGAACACGCCCGCCAGCTCTCGCGCGCCCACCGTCGGCCCGGCCGCGACCACCGCCGCCAGCGCGCCCTCGGCGACCGCGATGGCGGCGCGGATCGCCTCGACGTCCCCCGGCGTCTTCACGCGGCGGATCTCACGGAGGACGGCCTCCCCGTCGGCGAGCTCCGCGTCCGGGAACACCGCCGCCAGCAGCCCCGCGAACAGGGGCGACATGCCGTCCACACCGACTCGCCGGACCGTCGTGCCCTCCGCGGCCCGAGCCGCCGCCGACGCGAGGTTCATCGGGTTCCACGAGATCGGGTAGAGGTTGGCGGGCGGGACGTCGGCGGGCACGCCGTCGTCGGTGACGCTCAGGAGATGCACCCGCCCGGTCGCGCCGACGAACACGCACGAGGGGGCGAACGGCCGCGTGCCGGCCAGCCAGAGCCGGTTGGCACCCGACACGTAGCGAGCGTTCGCCTCCCGCCCCAGCACGAGCACGTCGACCTCGGCCTTCGCCATGGCGGCCCGGATGCGCTCCCGGTGCTCGGTCATGCGAGGCCGTAGGCGCCGAAGCGCAGGTTCGAGAGGCGCTCGCAGCCGTCCTCGGTGACCGTCACGATCTCCTCGGCCCGGAAGCCACCCTTGCCGTCCTCCCAGACCACCGGCTCGAGGACGAGCACCATCCCCGGGGCCAGCACGATCGACTCGTCGAAGTCCTCGCCGAGGTCCGTGCCCACGAACGGCATCTCGGCGCTCTCGGTCCCGGTGCCGTGAGCCAGGTAGAGATGGGCGAGCCACGGCTTGCGGCCGTAGACCTCGCCCGCCGCCCGCGTCAGGTCCCGGGCCGTCGCGCCCGGCTTCGTCACCTCGACCACGGCCGCCACGATGTCGAGCCACTGTTGGGCGTGCCGGCGGTGGTACTCCTCGAGGTCGCCGCCGACGACCCAGGTGTGGCCGTAGTCGGACTGGTAGCCCTCGTAGTGCATGCCGGTGTCGACGAACACGACGTCGCGGGCCTCGAAGCGGCGGGGCGTCGTCACGGTCGGGAAGACGACGTCACCGGTCGCCGAGTACGGGCCGGCCTTGATCGAGTGGGGCATCACCTGCCACACCGGATCGACGGTGTTCCCGGACGCGCCGAGCTCGAGGATCCGGCGCAGGAACAGGCCGGTCAGCTCGGTCGCCGGCACGCCGGGGGCGACCATCGTCTCGACGTCGGCGATCGCGGCCTCGTTGATCGCCTGCGCCCGTCGGATGCACTCGAGCTCGTCTGGCGTCTTCACGATCTTCGCCGCCGTGAGCGCCACCGACGCGTCCTGGGGGTCGCGGTCGGCGAGGGCGCGCCAGAGCGGCATCGTGGCGTCGTCGACCGCGAGGCGCCCCCGGGGCAGGGACTGGACGAGTCGCTGCGCGTCGTCGTCGAACTCCAGGTTCAGCCCCGGCCAGACGTCGAGGCCGAGGTCGGTCGGGACCGTCGCCGCCTCGGGTGCCCACACCGTCGGCGGCGTGCCGTCGGTCGTGACGACGGCCACCGCCCGTCGGTGGATCGCCTGGGCCTGGTCGGCGCCCGGCATCCGGACCCCGCTCGCGTAGCCGACGTTGCCCTGGCCGAGGAGCACCAGCACGTCGATGTCGTGGTCGGCGAGACTCTCGACCAGCCGCGCGTGGCGCTCCCAGCCCATCCGGGCCCGGTCGAGCGTCCCGTCGAACGCGAGCGGGCCGCCGCTCACAGGGGAAGCTTGTACGCGTCGACGGCGTTGCGGCCCAGGATCCGATCCTGCGCGCCCGCGTCGAGCGCCTCGATGCCCTTGCGGAGCTCGTCGACGATGCCGGGGTGGTACTCGGGGTGCGGGTAGTCCGACGCCCACAGGATGCGCTCGGCCCCGAGGAACTCCGCGCAGGCGGCCAGGTTCCATTCCTCGGGCTCGAAGCCGGCCCAGCACTGGCGCTGGAAGTACTCGCTCGGCAGCATCGACAGCCAGCGCTGCTCGAGCGGGAACGCCTTCACCTGCTCGTCCATGCGCTCGAGCTGGGTCGGGATCCAGCCGCCGCCCGACTCGAGGAACAAGAACCGGAGGTTCGGGAACCGCTCGCAGACGCCGCCCATGAGCAGCCGCCCGAGGGTGACGATCATGTCGACGGTGTTGCCGACCGCCTGGCCGAGCCCCGAGCCGCCGTGCAGTTCGTCCATCGCCATGTTGGTGATCATCATGTTCTCGTCCTCGGCGACGAGGCCGAACTTGCGGCACGCGCCGGGCGTGTCGACGTGCACGCCGGGATGGAACGCCACCGGGACGTCGAGCTCCTGGACCGCGGCCCAGAACGGGTCGTACACGGAGTGGTTGAGCGGCAGCTCGTCCACGTACGCCGACGGCCGCACGAACACGCCGCGCAGGCCGAGCTCGCCGACCCCGCGCTGGGCTTCGGCGACCGCCCGCCCGACGTCTTGGAGCGGGACCCCGCCGATCCCGAACAGCCGGGTCGGGAACGCCGCGCAGTACTCCGAGACCCAGTCGTTGTAGGCGCGGATGCAGTCGGTGACGAAGTCCACGTCGTGCAGGGCCTCGATCGGGTCGGTGGGCCCGTAGAACAGCGCCTGGGACGGGTAGAGCACGGCGGCGTCGATGCCGTCGGCATCCATGTCGACGGTGCGGGCCTGGGGGTCGTACCCACCCGGCACCCGCAGGCTCTGGAGCAGGTCGAAGAACTCGCGGGCGGTGATGCCGACCGCGGCCGCCATCTGGTCCTGGAGCTCGCGCCCGCCGCCCCGCACCCGACCGCCCAGGTAGAAGACCTCGTAGACCTCGTCCTCGACGACCTTGCGCGGGATCCAGTCGCCCCAGCGGGACTGGTCCATCCGCGCGAGCCAGAGGTCGTCGGGCTCGTAGGTGTGGCCGTCGGCGTCGACGACGAGCTGGTCGGCCGGCATGCGCCCTCCCTCGGCGCGCCCACAACGTGACGGACGCGCGACCACCCTACGTCGCGTGGCTCGACCCCGGCCGGAGCACCCGCTCGGCTTGGTCGACGGGCGCGGCGGCGCGCGGGCTGTTGCCGGCTTGGAGTCCGGTCGATACCCTCGCTCGGGGTGCGTTGCGGGGAGCGGTTGCGATGACATCGAGCGCGGCGAATCCGGTCGACGCCCAGGTGTTCATCAGCTACGCGCAGGACGAGGACGGCGCGCAGGCGCTCGAGGTCGCCGATCACCTCGAGGCGGCCGGCGTCTCGGTCTGGATCGCCGACCGCAGCATCGACGGCGCCCAGAACTACGGGCCCGAGGTCGTGGCGGCCATCGACCGCTGCCGGGTGCTGGTCGTCCTGTGCTCGGCCGCGTCGCTGCACTCGGGGCACGTGGCGGTGGAGGTCGAGCTGGCCTTCGAGGCCAAGCGACCGCGGCTGCCGCTGCGCCTCGATGACACGCCGTTCCCGGACCAGATCCGCTACTGGCTCACCGGCTCGAACTGGATCGACGTGCGCGGCCCGGCCGAGGACTGGGTGCCGAAGGTGATGCGGGCGCTCGAGCGGCACGGCGTCGATCGCGACGCCGCCGCGGTGACACCCGCCCGCCACCCCGCGTCGGCGCCCAGCGCGCCGGTGCTCCCGATCAGCGAGGTGGACTACTCGCGAGCGAGCGACGGCACCCACATCGCCTATCGGATCGTCGAGGCCGCGGGCTCCTGCGCCCCGGGGACCGACGTCGTCATGGTCTCGGGCGGCCTGTTCCCCATGGAGCTCTTCGAGAGCGACCCTGGGGTCGTGCGGCTCCTCGACGGGCTCCGGGCGATCGGACGGGTCGTGATCTTCGACCGCCGCGGCATCGGCCTGTCCGACCCGATCACCGACTGGGAGCGCCCGGTCCTCGACCAGTGGGCCGACGACGTGCTGGCCGTCTCCGATGCCGCCGGTGCCCAGGACGCGGTCGTCTACGCCTGGGACAGCTACGGCGTCGGCAGCCGGTTCGCAGCCCGGAACCCCGACCGGCTCCGACTCCTCGTCCTGCAGCAGCCGGCCATGGTTTCCGACGACGAGTGGGAATCCTGGCAGGAGGAGCGGTCGGCCATCGTGCGCGACAACCTCGCCGGCGAGCAGGGCCTCCTCGGGCTCATCGCCCCCTCCCGCGTCGATGACCCGTCCTTCCAGGACTGGTATCTCCGGGCCGGTCGCGCCGGCGCCAGCCCGAGGATGGCGGCGCAGATCTGGGAATCGACCTTCAGCTCCCGAGCCAGCGACCAGCTCCTCGACCAGGTCCAGGCCCCGACGATGGTGCTGCTTCGCCGCGACAGCGCCTATCTCCCGGCCGACGTCGCCCGCGCCGCCGCGGCCGCGATCGACGGCTCCACCCTCGTCGAGCTCGACGGCGCCGACCACTTCCCCTTCCTCGGTGACGTCGACGCGGTCGCGGCGGCCATCGCGGACTTCGTGGACCGCGCGCTGCCGCCACCCCGGCACGTGCTGGCCGCCCTCGTGCGGTCCGAGCTCGTCCCGTCCGAGGAAGGGCCGCGGTCCGGCGATGACGACCAAGCAGCCGTCGAGCGCCTCGAGGCGGTCGTCGCGGCGGCCGTGCAGGACTGCGGCGGCGAGGTCGTCACGACGGACGACGCCGTCGTGGCGATACTCCCGTCCGCCTTCGCGGCGGTGCGCGCCGCCCGGCGCACGCGCGACGGGCTCGCCGCGGCCGGGGTCCGGGCCCGCATCGGCGTGCACGTCGGCGACGTCGACCGGCGAGACGATTCGGTCACCGGCCCGGGCGCGGCGGTCGCCGCCGCCGCGACCCGCGGGGCCGGATCGGGTGAGGCGGTGGTCACGGCGTCCGTCGCGGCCGCGGTCCCCGGCGGCACTGCCGCGTTCACGTCGCTCGGTCGGCGGGAGCTGCCGGGCGAGCCCGGCGAGTGGGAGCTCTTCGGGCTCTGACCGCCGCTACCCGGATCCCCGACTCGACGGTGCCGCCGAGCCGGACGGGTGGGCGTCGGGCAGCCGGATGATGGCGTAGCCGGCCCGACGGAGCAGCTCGGGCATCTGGTGCACGGCGTCGCGGTCGAGGTCGCGCACCTCGTCGCTCAGCTCGTCCCAGTCGACGAGATACGGGCTGGTCCGAGCCACCGGGTCGCGGTGGGCTCCGAGCGTCCAGCCGTCCCGATGCCGCTCCGCGACCCAGCGCTCGTGCTCGAGCCGGGCCAGCAGCTCGAGCTCGTGGCGCTGGAAGTCGAACGTCGCCCGGCTCGGGCCGTCGAGGTTCACGAGGTCGCAGCCGATGCCGCGCAGCTTCTCCGCGTAGTGCGCGGCCTGGTGGCGGTTCGAGTCGCGCAGCGTCTCGGGCAGGTCGTCCCACGCCGCGACGGCGGGATCCGTGCTGTCCACGCCCGCGTCCCGCTGCCGGGCCCGGTACGCGTCGTGGATCCCGCGCGCGAGACGCTCCACGAGACCACCGGTCACCAGCTCGGCGGTGCAGGCGACGTCGGGCAGGGACACGATGCGCAGCGTCGGCTCGGCCTCCTCGATGTGGCGCAGGGTGTGATGGAGGACGCCGGCGAGGGCCCCGGTGCGCCAGATCCCGGCGACGACGGTCGAGCCGTGGGCCCGGGCGGCCTCGCGGAGGCCCAGGGCGGCGCCGAGGTTGGCGGCCGGGTCGTCGAGGAGCGCGAAGACGGTCGCGGGCGGCTGGCCGGGGGCGAAGATCGCGTTCGTCACCGCCTCCCGCGCGTCGGGGGCGAGCTCGACCGGCTCGACGTGGCCGGTCAGCCACGGGTAGCGGGCCTCGAGGGCGACCAGCTGCTCCCGAGCCTGCGCGTCGACGAGCGTGATGCGGCTGCCCTCGGCGTCTGCGCTCGGATGCGTGACGGCGTTGAACACCAGGCGCGTCGCGGTCGGGCCGGAGCCCAGGATGACGATGCGGGTGCCGGCGGGCCGGTGGGTGCTCAGCAAGACCCGGGCCGCCAGGTCGTGCACGCTGAACACGTCGACGCGGACCCGCTCGTCCTCGGCGATGCGGAACGTCTCGAGCTGGAACAGTCGGGCCAGCTCGGGGTCGCTGACGTGGATGTGGCAGTCCAGCGGCGGGCCGGTCGTGGTGGCGCCGAAGCTGAGGGCCTTGAGCGCGATCTCGGCGTTGGTCGTGTCGTCGGCGGTCGCGATGAGGCGCCGGGCGCGACGGATCCGGGCTTGGGCGAGCACGGCCGGATCGGTCCCGTCGCCGACGATGACGACCGCGCCGGCCGCTCGGGCCGGCTCGAGCCCGGTCCCGGACGGGTCGAGCTCGATGGCGACCATGTCGGCACCGGCCTGCCCCAGGTTCCGGGCCAGTGCGCCGCCGATCTCGCCCAGCCCGACGATCACGACGTGGCGGCGGAGGAAGGGGAGGCGCGCCAGCGCGATTCGGTCGTGGAACAGCGCCGCGACGGCGCTGATGGCGCCCAGGCCGACCGCGGCGGGCAGCAGGAACTGCGCGATGTCGAGCGTCCACGGCAGCGGCGGCGGCGGGGGACCACCGGTGATGAAGAGCATCCGGAGGTCCGCGTAGAGCCGGTCGCCGAAGCCGAGCGAGCGGCCCCGCGCCGCGTAGTACGTGCCGAGCCCGATCCAGCCGAGCACGAGCCCGCCGACCACGCCGACCACCACGAGGGTCCAGCGCAGGCGTCGGGTGACGTTTCGTCGCTCGGGTCGACCAGCCATCGTCAGGGTGCGCGCCGCGCGGGAGTCGTGATCCGCGGGGCCGCCACTACACCGGCGTCGTCGCCGGAGGCCACGCGTCCACGGTGCCACAAACCGGCGCCGAACGGGTCGAGGGTGCTCAGGCCGTCCGCTGCAGCTGGGGGGCGACGTCGCGGCCGAAGGCGTCCATCTGATCGAGCAGCTCGTCGAGCGAGCGGTTCCGGAACCGGACCTGGAGGTGGCTGACGCCCATGGCGCCGAACTCGTTGAGCCGCTCGGCGACCGCGTCGGCGCTGCCCCTCAGCGTCGTCTCGCCGACGTCCCACGTCGGCTGGCCGACGTAGAGGACCTCGGTGATCGTGCCGAGGTCGATCGGCTCGTCGCCTCGGGTTCGCTTCCGGTGCTCGAGCAGATACGCGATCTGGGCCGGCATGTCGTCACGCGGGGTGCCCTGCGGGAGCCACCCATCCCCGCGCTCGGCGGCCCGCCGCAGCGCCGGCTTCGAGGATCCACCGACCCAGATCGGCAGCGGGTGCTGGCGGGGGCGAGGCGCCATCCCCGCGTCGTGGAGGTGGCCCCAGAAGGGCGTGGTGACGTCCGGGTACTCCACGGTGAAGGCGTCGCGGATGACGTCGATGGCGGCGTCGGTGACCGCGCCGCGACGCTCGAAGTCGAAGCCGAGGAGCTCGAACTCACCCTGGAGGTGGCCGGCGCCGACGCCGAGGATGGCCCGGCCCCCTGACAGCTCGTCGAGCGTCATGAACGACTTCGCGGTGTGGAGCGGGTGGCGGTAGCTCAGCACGTACACGTGCGACAGGATCCGCACCTGGTTCGTGATGCCGGCGATCCACCCGAGGGTCGCCACGGTGTCGTACCAGGTGGTGCGCATGTGCTCGTCGAGCGGCTTCGTGACCGCCAGATGGTCGCAGACCGCGACGTAGAAGAACCCGGTCTCGTCGGCCTTGCGGGCAATCGCCGCCAGCTCGGCGGCGCCGGCGTCGGCCTCCCAGTCCTCGGCGAAGGTGCGGCTCTTGGCCTGCACCTGCAGCTGCATGCCGTAGACCAGCTCCCCGGCGGGGACGATCGACGGCATCGGGTCGGCTCAGGCTCGGCGCAGGGCGCCGTTCACGGCGTCGAACGCGACGCGCTGGGCGTCTTTCGAGCCGTCGAGCACCGCGTCCATGTTGAAGAAGCCGTGGAACATGCCGGGGGCGCGGTGGATCTTCACCGGCACGCCGGCCGCCTCGAGGGCCCGCCCGTAGGCCTCGCCCTCGTCGCGCAGGGGGTCCATCTCGGCCGTGATGACGCACGCCGGCGCCAGGCCGGCCAGCGACGACGCCTTGATCGGCGACGCGTACGGCTCCTCGCCGTGCGCGTCGTCGCTCAGGTACTGCCGCCGGAACCACTCCATGTGGCCGACGGTGAGGAAGTACCCCTCGGCGTTCTCGCGTTGCGACGGGTACTCGCTACGCGTCGCGCCGAGATCGATCACCGGGTACACCATCAGCTGGAACGCGAGCGCCGGTCCGCCCTGGTCGCGGGCCATCTGCGCCACGACTGCGGTGAGGTTCCCGCCCGCGCTGTCCCCGGCCACGACGAGCCGGTCGGGATCGATCCCCAGCTCGTCGGCGTGGTCGCCCACCCAGCGAGTGGCGGCGTAGGCGTCGTCGGCCGCCGCCGGCCAGGGGTGCTCCGGTGCCAGCCGGTAGTCGACCGAGACGACGACGGCGCCGAGCGCGTTGGCGATCCGCCGCGCCGCGCCGTCGTGGCTGTCGAGGTCGCAGATCACGAACCCGCCGCCGTGGAAGTAGACGACGCCGGGCAGCCCCTGCTCGTCGGACGGCCGGTAGACGCGGACCGGGATCTCGCCGGCCGGGCCGGGGATCCGGCGGTTGGCGACGTCGGCGACCGGCTCGACGTCGGCCGGGCGCGGCATCTGCTTGGCCTGCTGGCGGGCCTCGGTTGCCGAGTCGACCTGGTCGACGGCGGGGAAGTGCTCCTTGAGCACCTCGATGAGGGCGGCCGCGCCCGGGTCGATCGGCATCGGCGCGCAGAGTAGCGGCGGTCTGACGGGCCGTCAGGCCCGCTGGGTAGCCTCCGCGAGCAGCGATCGGGAGGAACGGTGCGCGCGGACGAGCGGTGGGGGAGCATCCCGGGCCTGGTCCAGGCCCGAGCCGCCGACTTCGCGGCGCGCGAGGCGGTCGTCGACGACGACGGGGCCGTGCGCCACACCTACGGTGACCTCGGCGCCCTGCTCGTGCGCTCGACCCGGGCCGCCATGGCGGCCGGCCTCGAGCCCGGGGACCGGGCGTCGGTGTGGGCACCGAACGTCCACGAGTGGATCACCGCCGCCCTCGGCGTCCTCGGCGCCGGCGGCGTGCTCGTGCCCCTCAACACCCGCTTCAAGGGCGCCGAGGCCGCCTTCGTGCTCGGCAAGGCCCGGGCCCGCACGCTCTTCACCGTCACCGGGTTCCTCGGCACCGACTACGTCGCCCTGCTGCGCGACGCCGGCGTCGAGCTGCTCGACCTCGAGCGCACCGTCGTGCTCCGCGGCGACCCGCCGCCCGGGACCGACTCGTTCGATGCCTACCTGGCGGCGGGGGAACAGGTACCGGCCGCCGACGCGCTCGAGCGCATCGCGGGGATCCGGAGCGACGACGTCTCCGACATCATCTTCACCTCCGGCACGACGGGGCGGCCCAAGGGCGCGGTCGTCACCCACGGCCAGTCGCTGCGCGTGTACGAGGCGTGGACCGATGTCATCGGGCTGCGGGAGGGCGACCGGTACCTGATCGTGAACCCGTTCTTCCACACCTTCGGGTACAAGGCGGGCTGGATGTCGTGCCTGCTGCGGGGCGCCACGATCGTGCCGTTCCAGGTCTTCGACGTCCCGAAGGTGCTCGGCGCCGTCGAGCGGGAGCGCATCAGCGTGCTGCCGGGCCCGCCGACGCTGCTGCAGGGGATCCTCGACGCGCCCGGCCGGAGCGGCTTCGACCTGTCGTCGCTGCGGCTCACCGTGACCGGGGCGGCGGCGGTGCCGGTGAAGCTCATCGAGCGGCTGCGCGACGAGATGACGTTCGAGACGATCATCACCGGCTACGGCCTCACCGAGACGACCGGCACCGCCGCCATGTGCCGTCACGACGACGACCCGGACACGATCGCGAACTGGTCGGGCCGCGCGATCCCCGACACCGAGCTGCGCATCGTCGACGACGCCGGGACCGAGGTGGCGACCGGCGACCCGGGCGAGGTCGTGGTGCGGGGCTACAACGTGATGCGCGGCTACTTCGAGGAGCCGGAGGAGACCGCCGCCGCGATCGACGGCGACGGCTGGCTGCACACGGGCGACATCGGCGTGATGAACGACCGCGGCTACGTGCGCATCACCGACCGCAAGAAGGACATGTTCATCGCGGGCGGGTTCAACGCCTACCCGGCCGAGATCGAGAACCTCCTGCTCGGCAACGAGGCGCTGGCCCAGGTCGCTGTGGTCGGCGTCCCGGACGACCGACTCGGCGAGGTCGGCATGGCGTTCGTCGTGCCGCGTCCCGGCGCGACCGTCGATCCCGACGAGCTGGTGGCGTGGGCCCGGGAGCACATGGCGAACTACAAGGTGCCGCGCTACGTCGAGGTCGTCGACGCGCTCCCGTTGAACGCGAGCGGGAAGGTGCTGAAGTACGAGCTGCGGGAGCGGGGCCGGGCCCGGGTCGGCTGACCGAGGCTAGGCGTCGACCGGGGTCTCGAGCTCGGCGAGCCGCTGGCCGACGGTGGCCATGATCTCGTGCGACAGCTCGGGCGTCTCGGCGAGCAGCCCGTGGAACTCCCGCCGGCCGATGACCTCGATCACGACCGGGGTCTTGGCGACCACGGTGGCGGTGCGAGGCCGGTTGTCGAGCAGCGCGATCTCGCCGACGTAGTTGCCCGGCCCTCGAGTCGCGACGACGCGGTCGCCCTTGCGGACCTCGATCTCGCCCTCGAGCACGATGATGAACTCCTGGCCCTGGCGTCCCTCCTGGGTGAGGACGGTGCCGGCCGGCTCGTTCAGCCGGGTGGCCAGGCTCGAGACGAGCCGCAGCTGCTTCTTCGACAGCCCCTTGAAGAGCGGGACCTCGTGCAGCCACTCCTCCGTCTTGCCGTGCTCCATGCGTCACTCCTGTCGCTCGACGCGCCGGGCACCCCCCTCGGCGGGGGCAGTTTAGGTTTGGATGGTCGGCGGCGGGCTCGGCCGTGGGCCTGCGCCCGAGGCCGGGCGGCGGGCCGGTTGCCCGACCCCGCCGGACGCGCAAAACTAGAACCTGTTCTCATTGAGGGGTCGCGATGCTGGACGTGCTGATCCGGGGCGCCACGGTGGTCGACGGGACTGGGGGCCCGAGCCGCCGGGCCGACGTCGCCGTCGAGGCGGGCCGCGTGACCGAGGTCGGCACCGTCGAGGAGCCGGCCCACGAGACCGTCGACGCCGAGGGCCTGGTCGTGGCCCCGGGCTTTGTCGACCCCCACACGCACTACGACGCGCAGCTGTTCTGGGACCCGACCGCGTCGTCGTCGAGCCTGCACGGCGTCACGACGATCGTCGCCGGGAACTGCGGGTTCACGCTCGCGCCGTTGGCGGACCGCGACGCCGACTACACGCGGCGGATGATGATGAAGGTCGAGGGCATGCCGCTCGCTGCGCTCGAGCAGGGCGTGCCCTGGAACTGGTCGACGTTCGCTGAGTACCTGGGCCGCCTCGAGGGCAACGTCGGCGTCAACGTCGGCTTCCTCGTCGGCCACTGCGCGATCCGCCGGAACGTGATGGGCGCCGACGCGGTGGGGAACGAGGCGACCGAGCGCCAGGTCGCCGACATGGTGGGGCTGCTCCACGAGTCGCTCGCGGCCGGCGGCTTCGGGTTCTCGACGACGCTGTCGTTCACCCACTCGGACGGTGACGGCGAGCCGGTCGCGTCGCGGTGGGCCAGCCGCGACGAGGTCCTGGCGCTGTGCGGCGCCGTGCGCGAGCACGAAGGCACCACCCTCGAGTACGTGACGGACGGCTGCCTGCGCGGGTTCCGCCCCGACGAGGTCGACCTCATGGCCGACATGACGCTGGCTGCCCGCCGGCCGCTGAACTGGAACGTCCTCACCGTCGACGCCAAGGAGCCGGAGCGCTATCGCTCCCAGCTGGCCGCCAATGAGAACGCGGCCGCGGCCGGGGGGCGGGTGCTGGCCCTCACCATGCCGGTGCTGGTCGAGATGAACATGAGCTTCCTGACCTACTGCGCGCTGTTCATGCTCCCGGACTGGGCTGCCGTCATGAACCTCCCGGTCGCAGAGCGCATGGCGAAGCTTCGGGATCCCGCCGTCCGCCGCCACCTCAACGACCGCGCCCATTCGCCGGACGCCGGCGTGATCGGGCGGCTCACCGCCTGGGGCCGCTACCAGATCGGCGACACCTTCTCGGCCGCCAACGAGGGCCTGAAGGGCCAGCGCGTCGGGGACGTCGCCCGGGCGCGGGGCCAGGAGCCGTTCGACACGCTGCTCGACATCGTGCTCAACGACGACCTCAAGACGGTGCTGTGGCCGCTGCCCACCGACGACGACGACGGGTCGTGGGCCCTGCGCCGGCAGGCGTGGGACCGCGACGACGTGCTCATCGGCGGGTCCGACGCCGGCGCCCACCTCGACCGCATGTGCGGGGCGCCCTACACGACCCAGTTCCTGGCCGACTGCCTGCGAGGGCGGCGCCTCGTCTCGCTGGAGCGGGCCGTGCAGCTCATCACGTCGGCGCCCGCGGCGCTGTTCGGGCTCCGCGACCGCGGCACCCTCGCCGCCGGTCGCCAGGCCGACCTGGTGCTGTTCGACCCCGAGACCGTCGGAGCCCGCGACGCGTCGCTGGTCCACGACCTGCCCGGTGACACCGCCCGCCTGTTCGCGTCCGCGGTCGGCATCGAGCGGGTGCTGGTGAACGGGCGGACGATCGTCGCCGACGGCCGGACGACCGGCGACACGCCCGGCGTCGTCCTTCGGTCCGGGCGCGACACCGCCACCGTCGGCGTGCCGGCGGGCGCATGACGCCAGCCGTCGATCCGCGACACGCCCCGCCGGTCGCGAGAAACCGCGGTGGTACGTTCCGACCGACCGACGCGCGGCTGAGGAGACCATGACCGCGAGCGCGACGAAGGACTACGAGCTGCTCATCGGCGGCGAGTGGGCGCCCGGCTCGGCCGGCTCCTACGACGTTGTGAACCCGGCGACCGAGACCGTCGTCGGGACCGCGCCCGAGGCCAACGCGGCCGACGCCGACGCGGCCGCGCAGGCGGCGCGCGACGCGCTGCCGGGCTGGAAGCGCAGCACGCCCGAGCGGCGCGCCGAGCTGCTCCAAGCGCTCGCCGACGAGATCCGCCGCCGCAACGACGACCTGCTGCCGCTGATCATGGCCGAGACCGGCGCCACCCTGAAGGTGGGGTCGGCCCTGCAGGTGCCGCAGGCGGTGGCCCGCTTCGAGCGGTACGCGAGAGGCGCGCTCGAGGACCTGTCGGTCCCGCTCCCGCCGTCGGTCATGGGCTCGACGCCGCTGGCGCCGGGCGGCCTCATCGGCGGGCTCGGCCTCCGCCAGCCGGTCGGGGTGGTGGCGTGCATCTCGCCGTACAACTTCCCGCTCGTGAACATGGCCGGCAAGGTCGGCCCGGCCTTGGCGACCGGGAACACGATCGTGATGAAGCCGGCGCCCCAGGACCCGCTGGCGATCATCGAGTTCGCCGACATCTGCCGGCAGGTCGGCTTCCCGCCCGGGGTCGTCAACGTCGTCACCGGCTCGTCGCCCGAGATCGGGGAGGCGCTCGTCGCGACCAAGAACGTCGACATGATCTCGTTTACGGGCTCGACGGTCGTCGGATCCCGGATCTACGAGGCGGGCGGGAAGACGATGAAGCGGCTCCTGCTCGAGCTCGGCGGCAAGGGCGCCTGCGTCGTCTGCGAGGACGCCGACCTCGCCAAGGCCGTCACCGCGCTCGTGAGCGTCTGGGGCTTCCACTCGGGCCAGATCTGCACCGCCCCGACCCGGGCCATCGTGCACCGCAGCGTCCACGACCGGCTCGTCGCCGGGCTCGAGGCGGCGGCGCCGAACCTCGTCGTCGGACCGCCGGAGCGGGAGGACACGGTGATCGGGCCTGTGATCTCGGCGCAGCACCGCGACCGGGTCGAGGGCTTCATCGACGCCGGTCAGCGCGAGGGCGGGACGCTGCGCGTCGACGGCCGGCGGCCGCCGATGGACCAGGGGTTCTACGTCGGCCCGACCCTGCTCACCGACTGCACGAACGACATGACGGTGGTGCGGGAGGAGATCTTCGGTCCCGTCATCGTCGTCGTGCCCTTCGACACCGAGGACGAGGCGATCGCCATCGCCAACGACTCCGACTACGGCCTCTACGACTACGTGTTCTCGGAGGACACCGGTCGGGCGTTCGAGATCGCCCAGCAGCTCGAGGCCGGCCACGTCGGGATCAACACCGCCCAGCGCAACCACGAGGCGCCGTTCGGCGGCTTCAAGATGAGCGGCATCGGCCGGGACGGCGGCGTGTTCGGGCTCCACGCGTACACCGAGCTCCAGAGCGTGATCTGGCCCGGGTAGGGCGGATCAGGAAGGGACGCCATGAAGGGCCTGGTCTACGACGGGAGCAAGGCCGCGATCCGTGACGACGTCGGGGTGCGGGCGCCCGGCCCGACCGAGGTGAAGGTCAGAGTCGTGTCGGCGGGCCTCTGCCACAGCGACCTCAGCGTGATCGACGGCACCATCCCGTGGCCGACCCCGGCCGTGCTCGGCCACGAGGGCGCCGGGATCATCGAGGAGGTGGGGGAGGCCGTCACGCACGTCGCGCCCGGCGACCACGTCGTGCTCCACACCCTCGCCTACTGCGGCGCCTGCAAGTGGTGCAACACCGGGCGCCCGGCGTGGTGTCGCAAGAGCATCGCCAACGCCAGCCAGCCGTTCACGGTCGGCGGCGAGGCGGCCTGGAACTTCGCGGCCGCGTCGTTCTTCAGCGAGTACACGGTCGTGCGCGGCATCCAGGCCGTGAAGATCGACGACGACATCGACCTGTCGGTCGCGTGCCTCATCGGCTGCGGCGTCCTCACCGGGATCGGGTCGGTCTGGAACCGCACCAACCTCGGGCAGGGTGACACCTGCGCCGTGTTCGGGGTCGGCGGCGTGGGCCTGAACGTGATCCAGGCCGCGAAGGTGCGCGGCGCCCGGCGGATCTTCGCCATCGACACCGTGGCCGCCAAGGAGCGGACCGCCCGCGACTTCGGCGCCACCGACTTCATCCTCGCCGGCCCCGACGTCGACGTCGTGGCCCGCATCCGGGCCGAGCTGCCGACCGAGATCGCCAACGTGGTGGGATCGTTCGGCGAGGGCGGTGTGGACTACGCGTTCGACTGCGTCGGGCACCCCGACATCCTGAACTCGGCGCTCGAGATGCTCGACTGGGGTGGCACCGCGGTGGCCGTCGGGGTCCCGGCGCCGACCGCGACGGTTCCGGCCCGGGTCACGAACTTCACCCACGTCGAGCGGACGCTCACCGGGTCCCGGGCCGGCTCGCACCGGCCCCACTGGGACATCCCGCTCATCGTCGACGCCTACCAGCGGGGCGAGATCAAGCTCGACGAGCTGGTGAGCGCCCGCTATCCGATGGAGGAGTGGGAGCGCGCCGTCGACGACCTCCACGACGGCAAGCTGGCCCGTGGCGTGCTGGCCGTCACCGCGCCGTGACTCGCGGCGGGCGATGACCGGCGACCAGGGGGGCTGAGGTGGCGCTGCCGGCCGACGTCAAGGAGCTCGGGGCCCAGGTTCGGAACTGGGGCCGGTGGGGCGACGACGACGAGATCGGGACCTTGAACCTCATCACCGACGAGGTCGTGCGCGCCGCGGCGGGGGAGATCAAGACCGGGCGGCGGCTCGCGCTGGGGATCCCGATGGACGCCGACGGCCCGCAGACGGGCGTGATCCCGGGCCGTGACAACCCGACCCACGAGATGATCATGGTGGACACACCGCTCACCGGCGATCCCTCGAATTTCACGACCAGCGACGACAAGGTCGTGCTCGCGTTGCAGGCCGCGACCCACTGGGACGCGCTCGCCCACGTCAGCTACGAGGGCCACCTCTACAACGGCGTCCCGTCGAGCGTCATCACCGAGGCCGGCGCGGCCCGGATGGGGATCGACCAGGTGCGGACGCTCGTCGGCCGGGGCGTCCTGCTCGACGTGGCGGCGGCGAAGGGCGTCGACCGGCTCGAGGGCGGCTACCCGCTCACCGGCGACGACCTCGACGCGGCCTGCGACCACGGGCACGTCGACGTGCGGTCGGGCGACATCGTGCTGATCCGCACCGGCCAGATGCGCTGGTTCTTCGAAGGCGACCGGGAGCGCTACGGGGCTCCGGCGTCGGGCCCGTCGCTGCAGACGGTGGCCTGGTTCCATGACCACGACGTGGCCGCGGTCGCGACCGACAACATCACGTTCGAGGTCTACCCCTGCGAGCGGGAGGACGCGCTGCTGCCGGTCCACCTGCTGCACCTCGTCGACATGGGGATGACGCAGGGCCAGAACTGGAACCTCGAGGACCTGGCCGCCGACTGCGCGGCCGACGGGCGGTACGCCTTCTTCCTGGACGCGTCGCCGCTGCCGTTCACGCACGCGGTCGGCAGCCCGGTGAACCCGATCGCGGTCAAGTAGGAGCGCGTGGGCCGCTTCGACGACCGGGTCGTCGTCGTCACTGGCGCCGCCAGCGGCATCGGCCGGGCGACCGCGGTGCGCTTCGCCGCCGAGGGCGGCGCCGTCGCGTGCGTCGACCTGAACTGGATCGGGGCCGAGGCGACGGCCCGCCAGATCCACCTCGCCGACGGCCGCAGCCGGCCCTACCGGTGCGACGTGAGCGACCCCGACAGCGTCGAGGCGACCATCGGCCGGGTCGTGGACGAGCTCGGCCCGCCCGACGTGTGCTGCAACGTGGCCGGGATCGGCAAGTTCGCCCGTTCCGAGGAGGAGCCCGTCGACGAGTTCGACCGGATCGTCCGCGTCAACCTGGTCGGCACCTTCACCGTGTCGCGGGCCTGCCTCCCGCACCTGCTCGCCCGGCAGGGCTGCATCGTGAACGTGTCGTCGAGCGCGGGCTTGTTCGGCCAGCCGTACAACGCCGCCTATTGCGCGTCGAAAGGCGGCGTCACGCTCATGACCAAGGCCATGGCGGTGGAGTTCAACCGTCGTGGCGTCCGCGTGAACGCGGTCGCACCGGCCGGGATCGACACGCCGCTCACCAAGGACTTCGCGTTCGTCGAGGGCACCGATCCTCGCGAGTACCAGAAGATGTTCCCCCCGACCGGCGAGATGGCGCAGCCGGAGGAGGTCGCGAGCCTGATCGCGTTCCTCGCCTCCGACGAGGCCGGGTACATCTCCGGCGCCGTCGTCCCGATCGACATGGGCGTCACCGCGTGACCGATACCCGGGAGAGCCGTGGCGAACACCGGATAGCCTCTCGCCCATGACGCAGCAGCCCCGGGCCGCGATGGGTCACGGCGTGAAGCAGCGCGACCTGATCCGTATGACCGACGACGAGATCGACGAGTTCATCCACGGTCGGCGCACGATGAGCTGCGCCACGATCAACCACGACGGGACGATCCACCTCGTGGCCATGTGGTACGGGTTCCTCGACGGCTGCCCCGCGCTGGAGACCAAGACCAAGAGCCAGAAGGTCCAGAACCTGCGCCGCGCCCCCCAGATCAGCTGCCTCATCGAGGAAGGCCAGTCCTACGAGGAGCTGCGGGGCGTCGAGATGGTGGGGCGCGGCGAGGTCATCGACGATCCGGAGCGGATGTTCGAGCTCGGCATCAGCGTCTTCGAGCGCTACCAGGGCATGGAGTACCGCGAGGAGCTGCGGCCGATCGTCGAGCAGATGCTCAACAAGCGCGTGGTCGTGAAGATCCACGTCGACCGGTACGTGTCGTGGGATCACCGCAAGCTGGGCCTCCCGAGCACCTCGCCCGCGTCGTAGGCGACTCCGGCCGCCTCTACGAGGGGATCGGCGACGGCTACGCGCGCCATCGCCGCAGCGAGCCGCAGATCGTGGCCCGGATCGAGGCCGCGCTCGGCGACGCCGAGACGGTGGTGAACATCGGCGCCGGGACCGGCTCGTACGAGCCGACCGGGCGCAGCGTCGTCGCGGTCGAGCCGTCGGTGGTGATGCTGGCCCAGCGCGGCCCATCCGCGGCACCGGCGGTGCGCGCCATCGCCGAGGAATTGCCCTTCCCGGACCAGGCCTTCGACGCCGGCCTGGCCGTGCTGACGCTCCACCACTGGACGGATCTGCGGGCCGGCCTCGCCGAGCTGCAGCGAGTGTCGCGTCGCCAGGTCCTCCTGCACTTCGTGCCCGGCTTCGGCTTCTGGGTCCCGTTGGAGTACTTCCCGGAGCTCTGGGAGGCCGAGGCCGAGACGGCGCCCGGCGTCCCCGAGGTGGTCGCGGCCCTAGGCGAGGCGCAGGTCGAGGTCGTCCCAGTGCCGGCCGACTGCGCGGACGGGTTCTTCGCCGCCTACTGGCGCCGCCCCGACGCGTACCTCGACCCGGCGGTCCGCGCGTCCATCTCGTACTTCGCCCGTGCCGAGGCCGACGAGCTCGAGCCGGGGCTCCAGCGGCTCCGCCACGACCTCGCCTCCGGCGACTGGGAGGCTCGGCACGCCGACCTGCTCACCCGCGACGAGCTCGACGCCGGCTACCGGCTCATCGTCAGCGGGTAGACGTCGCGACGCCCGGCCTCGGCCCGCTCACGCATCGCGGCCGGTGACGTTGGTTCGCGCGGTCGGCACCGCCTCGAGCCGGGCCGCGTCGATCGGCTCGCCGGTCAGCTCGTCGATGCCGTAGGTGCCGTCGGCGACCCGGCTCAGCGCGGCGTCGATCTCGGTGAGCTCGACCTCGAGCGACTCGAGGATGGAGAGGTCCTCGGTGCGCTGGGTGGTGTCGCTCGCGGTGTCGGCGGGATCGAAGGTGGTGGGTTGCGCGTCGGCCTCCGTCTCCCGGTCGGCGACGTTGACCCGCAGGTCGCGCATGAGGCTCTCGACGCGCGCTCGCTCCTGCTCGAGGCGGGCTCGCGCCCGGGCCAGGTCGACGGGCGGGCTCTGGTCGGCGGCCACGGGTGGCGGCTACCCGTCGTGCCGGCGCGGGAAACGTCGGCGCGAGCTGGATCGCCCGGTTGGAGAGGTCCGGCCGCTCAAGCCGAGGCCGTGACGGTCTCGGTGTCGCGCCCGGAGCGGAGCAGCGTCCCGGGGCGCTCGCCGGTCAGCTCGCCGCCCCGGATGATCTCCACCCCGTTGACGAGCACCCGGTCGATCCCCTCGGCCTCGGCGTACAGGCGCCCCGCACCCGCCGGGAGGTCGTTGCGCCACTCGACCGGCGCCGGCGCGACGCGCTGCTCGTCGAGGAGGACGAGGTCGGCGTGCCAGCCCTCGGCGATGCGGCCCCGCTCGCGGATCCCGTAGAGGCGAGCCTGCCGGTCGGTCAGGAGGTGCACCGCCTCCTCGAGCGGCATGAGGCCGCGGTCGCGGCACGAGCGCAGCATCGCGGTGCTGTACGAGAACGTCGACAGCATGTCCAGGTGCGCGCCGGCGTCGGAGGCGCCGACGACGGCCCGCTCGTCCCGCCAGATGTCGCGCCGCAGCTTCCACGACTCGTCGTCGTTCCCGGCCAGCGGCGGCAGGAGCACCGTGCGGAGCTCGTCGGCGAGGACGATGTCGAGCAGGGCGTCGAACGGCTCCTGGCCGCGCTCGGCGGCGATGTCGCCGACCCGGCGGCCGGTGAGGCCCTGGTTCTCGGGCGCGAACGTCTCGATGATCGTCATGTTCTCCCACGTCGCCAGGCCCCGGAGCATGCCCGCCTCCTTCGACGACGCCCGCTCCGCGAGCCGGGCCCGCTCGGCGGGGTCGGCGAGAGCGCGCATCTTCTCCTCCGGGGGCAGCGCCATCGTCTTGTTCCAGCCCGGCAGCGCGTCGAGCACGAAGCCGGCCTTGAAGGTCAGGTGGGTGCGCATCACGTCGGGCACGGTGAGGGCCAGCACGCGCCCCCCGCGCTCGGCGGCGTAGTCGGACGCGCCGAGCGCCTGCCATGCGTACTCGGCCCGCGCCGCGTTCGGCACTAGCACGTTCCAGTTCAGCGGCCGGTCGGCGGCCTTCGACATCCGCGCCATCAGGTCGAGGTGCTCCTCCTTGAAGCCACCGACCGCGGGGATGAACTCGAGCGTCGTGCCCTCGTGGCGCCCGGCCTCGGCGGACAGCTCGATGAGCTCCTCGGGGGTCGCCGCCCGCGACGGCACCGGGTCCCCGTCGCCGTCGTTGTGGGTCGTCGCCTGCGACGACGAGAACCCGAGGCCGCCCGCGTCGATCGACTCGCCCAGCAGCTGGGTCATCGCCTTCAGCTGCTCGGGGCTGGCCTCGTGGCCGACCGCGTCGTCGCCCATCACCACCCGGCGCAGGGCGCTGTGCCCGACGAGGAACCCGGCGTTGACGGACAGCGTCCCTTCGAGCCGGTCGAGGTACTCGCCGAACGTGCGCCAGTCGTACGGCACGCCGGCGACCAGCGATTCGAGGGGCATGCCCTCGACCCGGGACAGCATCCGGGTGAGGTAGTCGACCTCGCTCGGCTCGACGGGGGCGATCGTGAAGCCGCAGTTGCCGCCGACCACCGTGGTGACGCCGTGGAACGGGGACGGCGTCGTGGCCGGGTCCCAGAGCACCTGCGCGTCGTAGTGGGTGTGGATGTCCACGAAGCCTGGGGTGACGACGAGGCCGTCGGCGTCGATCGTGCGAGCCGCGTCCTCGTCGACCTTGCCCACCGCGACCACGCGGCCGGCGCGGATGCCGATGTCGGCGTCGCGTCGCGGCCTTCCGGTCCCGTCGACGACCTCGCCACCGCGGATCACCAGGTCGAGCACGCGCGTCCCCCTCGTCCGGACCGGTCGGCCACCCCACGGTAGTACCCTCTCGCATCCGACTCCCATGACGGCTTAGTCACGGGAACTTGACGCGAGTCCTCGCGTTGAACCGCGAGCGATTCCCTTGTTTGGGCAGCCCGGGTACGGGCAGGACCACCCGACGGCCGACTCGACGTTTTTCGATCGTGCCGGTGTCGGCGGTGATCACGTCGAGTCGGAGGCTGGCCGACCCGACGGTGCTCAATTCGAGCGATGGGTTCCACCACACCTCCCGCGAGGCGAGAGATGTTCTGCGCGCCAGCTACATCTCGATGATGCTCGAGAGCGCACGCTGGATTTCGACAGTGCAGTCGCCGCCCGCGCTTGGTTGCAGGCTGGCCGCAGGCCGGGCAGCGACTGCTGGACCGCGCTCGTCCACAAGTGACAGGTGGATGGCAACGTCCTCAAGACGGTATCGGATCACGTTTCGCGTGTATGCGCGCAACCATCGACCGACCCGACGGTTCTGGACGGCGCCCACGTCATGGTTTTCGATCCCGACCGGATCTCCCAACGCGACCAGTTCGATCTGGTGTTCCACGGCCCAACCAGCAGCGAGGCGAGCAGCTCGATTGGCGGCGAGTCGCACCCGCCGTCGGCTCTTAGCCTCGGCACTTCGCTGCTTCGCCGCGATCTTTGCCCAGCGGCGGGATCCGGCCTGCCGCGGCGTAACGCGGCGAGCGGGCGTCGGCGCCCGTCGTCGCGCCTGGTGGACCTGGCGGGCCTTGGTATCAGCCAGATGTAGGTATTCCTCGGCGCGCACTGCCCGACCCGAGATCATGAGCGCGTCGGCGCCCGTGGCTAGTACAAGCGGGTGAATAATTCCTGGATCCGCTCCCGCAACGCGAGCAGGCGCACGTTTCGCGGCTTTGATCGGTACCCATGCGGTGAAGTCGAGATAGAGCGCCCCGCCATCGTCCAACAGCTTCACGGCCCGTACCGCCTCGGCAGCATAGGGAGCCGCATGCGAAACTGCGAGCTCGAGCGGGGGATACCCGCGCGACCGACCGAGCGCGACCCTCGGGCGCACCTTTTTTCCGCCAGCAAGAAGCCGGAATTCCCCGCGCCGCCACACCACCGGGCGCTGGTAGTGCTTCCGAAGCGGTAACGACGCGCGCTCACCCTCCTTGCGGCGCCGGACTGACTCAAAGAAGGCAGCCGACCACGCCTTAGCGACGTCCTGGCCCGTATGCACCGACAGAGGCCCGAACGGCCCATGCGCGCGCAACTCAGGCCAGATTTGCGTGTTCGAGTTCGCAGCTGGCAACTCAGCACGACGCCGGCTGTGATATCGATCGACGCACCACGCCCATACGTCCCCACCCGCGACGAGAAGATCGCGTGCCTGTCGACTCTTGGCCGGCGTGCTCATGACTTTGACCCGAAACGTCCGCACTACGTGACCGGGCGGCACTTTGGATCCTCCAAAACTCACGACGCGACTATCTGTGCTGGGTACGACAACTACCCAGCGAAGTGAGCCGTGTAGGAGTGCACTAGCGTGCCGACGATTTCGCCGACCCGCCGATGAGGAGACGACGCGGCCATGGGGACGATCGCGGTGACGGGCTCAGCGGGCGGCATCGGCGGAGCCATCCGACGGCGGATCGAGGAGGCCGGGCATCGCGTCGTCGGGGTCGACCAGCGCGACGCCGAGGTGGTTGCCGACCTCTCGTCGGCCGCCGGCCGAGCCGACGCCGTCCGCGCCGTGCGGGCGCTGGCGACGGACGGGCTCGACGGCCTCGTCGTCGCGGCCGGAATCGGCGGCAGCACCGGCGCGTCCTCGTCGATGGTGGTGCGGATCAACTACTTCGGCGCGGTCGCGCTCCTGGCGGGCCTGCACGAGGACCTGGTCGATGGCCAGCTGCGGGCCGCGGTGGCGATCTCGTCGAACTCGGCGACTGCGGTCCCGAACCCGGACCAGGCGCTGGTCGAGCACTGCCTGGCCGGAAACGAGGACGCGGCGGCCGCACGGGCCGACGGCCTCGACGGGGAGCTGGTCTACGCGAGCGGCAAGCTCGCCCTCGCCCGCCAGGTCCGCCGGTTCGCGGTGCAGTGGGCGCCGGCCGTGCGGATAAACGCGGTCGCACCGGGACCGGTGCTCACCGCGCTCACGAAGGCCGCCCTCGAGCATCCGGTCACCGGGGATCTCATCCGCCAGTACCCGGTCCCGCTCGACCGCTGGGGCGAGCCGGAGGAGGTCGCGGCGGCGGTGTGGTTCTTGCTCTCCGGTGACGCGTCGTGGATCACCGGGGCCGTGCTCTTCGTCGACGGCGGGACCGACGCGCTCCTGCGCGTCGACCGCATCTGAGGAGGATCGTGAGCCCTGCCTTCGAGGTCACCGAGCACGACGAGGGCCGTCACCTCGCCGGCACCGACGAGCTGTGGGGCGAGTCCTGGTACCACGACTTCGCGGCCGCCGACGGCTCCTACGGCGGGTACGCCCGCCTCGGGATCTACCCGAACCTCGGCGTGGTGTGGTACTGGCTTCACCTCGTCCGACGCGGGAAGCCGCTGGTGCTGATCCGGGACCACGCGGCGCCGCACCCGACCGGTGACGATCTCGACGTGGAGGGCAAGCGGTTCCGCGCCTCGTGGCGCGCCACCGACCCGCTGCTCGAGTGGCGCATCACGACCGAGGGGACGGCGACGATGCTCGGCGACCCGCTCGACGCCTTCCACGGTGAGGACGGTCCCGACATCCCCGTGCGCGTCAACCTGCGGTGGCGCGGCGCGGCGTCGGTCTTCCCCTACTCGCAGACCACCCGCTACGAGCAAGCGGCCTGGGTGGAGGGGGAGATGGTGATCGGCGACGAGCGGGTCGAGGTGCGCTGTCCCGGCGAACGCGACCACTCGTGGGGCGTCCGGGACTGGTGGCAGTTCCCGTGGCTGTGGACGTCCGGCCGCCTCGACGACGGCACCTGGTTCCACGGCGTCCGGTCGCTGCTGGGGGAGGCCGACGCGTTCTTCCAGACCGGGTTCATCGTCGAACCGAACATGGCCCTGCGGCCGGTGAACCGGGTGACCTTCACGCCCGCGCTCACCGACGAGAAGCTGCTGCGCCACGGCGACCTCGAACTCGACGACCTTGCCCTCTCGGTCACGCCCGAGCTGCCGGCCCCGGTGCTGCTCGTGTCGCCGGACGGACGCCAGTCCCGCTTCCCCCGCGCCCTCAGCCGCTTCGAGACCGGGGACGGCCGGGTCGGGCGCGGGTGGACCGAGCTCAACTGGCCCGACGGGTTCCCGCGTTGAGGCGCGGCGTCAGCCCATGCGGGCGATGACGTCGGTCGCGAAGGCCTCGGTCGCGGCGAGCTTGGCGTCCAGCTCGGAGCGGTAGTCCTTGCCTTCCTTCATGTCGGCGAGCATCCACGGCGCGCAGATCATGTCGGTCACGCCGGCGTCCTCGAACCGGCGGTACAGGTCGATGTCGGGCAGCGTCCCGAGCGCCAAGTAGACGTCGAACGGCTCATCGGCCCGGCCGGCCTCCTTGAGCGCGTCCTGGATGAGCCCGAGGTAGTGCCAGGCGTCGTCGGGCTGGTACGCGCCGGCGGCCAGCCACCCGTCGCCGAGGGCGGCGGTCCGCCGGATCGCGGGCGGGCTGTGGCCGCCGACGTAGATCGGGATCGGCTGCTGGGGGGCCGGGTTCATCTGCATCGGCGGCACGTCGTAGTGCGGCCCGTGGTACTCGACCCAGCCCGGCTGCCAGAGCGCCCGCAGGGCCGGGATCATGTCGTCGAGCCGCCGGCCCCGGGTGTGGAAGTCCTGCCCGGTGGCGTCGAACTCCTCCTTGCACCACCCGACGCCGACGCCGAAGCGGACCCGGTCGTGGGAGATCACGGCCGCGGTCCCGACCAGCTTCGCGACCGTGATGAGGTCGCGGGCCGGCGCGATGTACACGCCGCTGGTGAAGGTGAGGTGCTCGGTCACGGCCGCCATGGCCGAGACGAGGCACCAGGTGTCGGGCCAGTCGGCCTCCGGCGCCCAGATCGGCGACCCGTCCTCGTACGGCGAGTAGGTGTACCGGCTGCGCAGCTCCTTCGGGTAGAAGAGGTGGTCCGACACGTAGATGCCGGCGTAGCCCATCTGGTCGGTGGCCTGGCACAGCTGGAGCAGCTGGTCGGTCTCGAGGAACGCGACGGCCTGGTGGAAGCGCATCAGGCGGCGTGGGGGACGTCGTCGGGGCGGGAGCGGGGCAGGTCGAGGATGGCGGCCGCCTCCTCGCAGCTGGCGACCGGGCGCCCGACCTCCTTGCAGAGCGCCACCGCCTCGGTGACGAGCTCGACGTTGGTCGGGGTTCGCTTCCCCGCGAAGTCCTCGAGGCCGACGTGCAGGTGCGCGCCGCGCTCGACGGCGGCGCGCGCCACCGGCGAGGCCAGCAGGTCACCGCCGATCACGGCCACCGACCACGGGAGGTCGCAGCCGTCGAGGAGCTCGCCGTAGGCGTCGAGGGCGCGCAGCGTCGGCGGCAGGCCGAACGGGGCGCCGCCCCGCTCGGAGCCGGTGGTCGGGTACCCGCTGTCGCCGCCGAAGTACAGCTTCACCATGGCCCCGCGGGGGAGCCGGCCGGCGCGCCACCAGGTGAGCGCGGTGCGGAGCCAGCCCGGCTCGAAGATCGCCATGCTCGGGCCGAGCCGGAGGCGCTCGCAGACGTCGGCCTGGTAGCGAATGTCGCCGAACGAGTTGGCGTACACGAAGCCCGGCCCGGCCGGCAGGTCGTCGTCAGCGACGCCGCCCAGGTTCACCGACCCGGGGTCGATGATCCCGATGCGCAGCTTCCCGGTCTCGGCCAGCGGCTCCATGTGCGAGTAAGCGCCCTCGACCCCGGGCCCGAAGTTCGTGGTCGGGTACAGCAGCGCGTCGGGCCGGGCGGTCAGCACCGGCCCCCAGCCCTCGAGGTAGCGCGCCGCCGCCTCCGTGCCGGGGACCATGACCACGTCGCAGTGGTTGTGCACGACCGCGGCGCCGGCCTGCAGGCAGTCCAGGGCCTCGCGGGCGATCTCGTCCGGCCGCCGCGGGACGTGCGGGTTCCGGTCCTTCGTCGTCGTCCCGTTGATGGCGGCCTCGACGATGACGGCGTCGCTCACCGGTCCCCCTTCCGCCTCGAAAAACTGCAACGTGTTGCAGTCCCGGGGGGCCGAAAGTACCGTGCCGCGGCCGCTAAAGAAAGAGGATGCGTGCACATCGACCTCACCGCCGAGCAGCGGTCGCTGCAGCGGGACCTGCGGCGATACTTCGAGCAGCTCATGACGCCGGCCCGCCGGGCCGAGCTGACCGGCGGGGAGGCGGGCGGCCGGGCGTACCGGGAGCTCGTCCGCCAGCTGGGCCGGGACGGCTGGCTCGGCATCGGGTGGCCGGCCGAGTGGGGCGGCCAGGGGCGGACCCCGCTCGAGCAGTACCTCTTCTATGACGAGGCCAACCGGGCCGGGGTGCCGCTGCCCCTCGTGACCCTCAACACGGTCGGGCCCACCCTCATGCGGTTCGGCTCCGAGGAGCAGAAGCAGCGGTTCCTCCCGCCGATCCTGGCCGGCGAGCTGCACTTCGCCATCGGCTACAGCGAGCCCGGCGCGGGCACCGACCTGGCCAGCCTCCGCACCCGCGCCGTCCGCGACGGCGACCAGTACGTCATCAACGGGCAGAAGACGTTCACGACCGGCGGGCACGACGCCGACTGGATCTGGTTGGCCTGTCGCACCGACCCCGACGCGCCCCGGCACAAAGGGATCTCGATCATCCTCGTGCCCACCGACGTCCCGGGGTTCAAGCACACACCGATCTGGGTCCTCGGCGGCGGGCACACCAACGCCACCTACTACGAGGACGTGCGCGTCCCGGTGTCCAACCGGGTCGGCGGTGAGCACGAGGGCTGGAAGCTCATCACCCGCCAGCTGAACCACGAGCGGGTCGCGCTCGGTCCGGCGGGACGACTCGAGCGGCACCTCGACTCCGTGCGGGCCTGGGCCCAGGCGACGCAGCTCGCCGACGGGCGCCGGGTCATCGACCAGGAGTGGGTGCAGATCACGCTCGCCCGCGTCTACGCCGTGGTCGAGGCGCTGAAGCTCGCCAACTGGCGCGTCGCGGCGGACCTCGACGCCGGGTCGCTGAACCCGGCCGACGCCTCCTCGATGAAGGTGCTCGGCACCGAGGAGCAGACGCGATGTCTGCGTCAGCTCATGGACGTCGTCGGCTCCGCCAGCTACCTGGTCGGCGGGACGCCGGGCGACGCGGTCCGGGGTCAGCTCGAGCAGGCCTACCGGCAGGCGCCCGTCGGGACCTTCGGCGGCGGCGTGAACGAGGTGCAGCGCGAGATCATCCAGATGGCCGGCCTCGGGATGCCGCGGGCGCCGCGCTAGCCGCTCGCGCCGTCCTCGGCGCGGACGGGGAGGGTGACCGCCGACGGATGGTCGGGGTCGTGGTGCACGGTGATTCGGGCCGGCCGCGTCGTCGTCCCGCTGGCCAAGGGCTCGCCGGTGCCGAGGTTCCGCGCGAAGCGGGGGTGCGCGGCGCTGGCGACCTGGACCCGGATCCGGTGCCCGGCCTCGAAGCGGTGCGCGGTCGGCCACAGCGCCACCGAGACCGCGCTGGTGCCGCCGGCGGGCGGGGACTGCGGCGGCGCGACCCGCTGGAGGCCGTCGCAGACGTTGACCGACCGGCCTTTCGGGTCGACGTCGCACAGCCGGACGAAGACGTCGAAGTGCTCGCAGTCCGAGCCCACGTGGACCTCGGCTGCGACGTCGCCTGCCACCTCGACCGCGTTCGTCAGCGCGTCACTCGTGTACACGAGCACGTCGCCGCGTCGCTCGGTGCGGGCTTGGTCGCGGCGGCCGCCCGATCGTCCCATCACGTTCCCGCCGATGCTCGGCGTCGGGTCGGCCGGGTCGTAGGTATAGGTGTCAGGGTCGCTGGCCGGCGCCGCCGTCGGGTCGAGCCGGCCACCGGCCTGCAGGTGCCAGCGCTGCGGCGCGTGGCCGGGCGGCGGCCAGCACTCGACGTCGCGCCACTCCTCGGCGCCGGTCACGAAGATGCGCACCGGCCGTAGGTCGGGGTCGGTCGACGGCCCGTCCGGTCCCAGGTGACGGTCGAGCCAGCGCAGCGACTCCAAGGTCTGCGCACCGGCGTTGGGCGAAGCCGCGTGCGTCCACGGCCCGATCACGAGCCGCGGTTCGTGACCGGCCGCGACGAGCGCCCGGTGATCGCCGAGCTGGATCGGGAGGAAGATGTCGTACCAGCCGGTGACCTGCAGCACTTGGGCGCTGACCGCGGGCACGCGCGCCGAGTAGTCGATCGGGGCCCAGATCGGGTCGTCGCAGGACGCGTGCTCGACCATCTCGCGCCAGAAGTCGACCGGCCGTCCCGTCACCTGCTCGTCGAGCTCGACCACCGGCAGCCGGTTGATGACCCGGTTCAGCTTCCGCTGCCGCGTCGCGAGCACGGTCTGGGCCCAGCGGAAGCGGGTCGTCTCCTGCTGGGCGATCATCGTCG
>CALEYV010000149.1 GCA_937927875.1 uncultured Actinomycetes bacterium
CCTCGCTCGCGTCGCCGCCCTCGTCCCCCTCGCCGCGCTCCTGGACCTGCACGTAGGCGACGCGCAGCTGCGCGAGCGCGTCGCGCAGCGGCTCGGCGTGGCGCTCGAGCCGGTCGCCGAGCGCGTCGACGATCGCGGCGACGGCGTCGATCGCCAGCGCCGCCTCCGCCAGGCGCGGCGGCTGGTCGTCACCGGGCACCAGGTGCAGCACCGCGATCTGCCACAGCCCGATGACGTGGTTGGCGATGAGATCGACGACCGGCGTCGCCGCCAGCTCGGCGCGGACTCGGCGGAGCTCGGCCGCGACCGCGGCCTCGTCGAGCTCCTCGTCGCCGCCCCCGCCGCCGCGGTCGTCCGAGCCCGGCTCGGGCTCGTGCTCTCCAGAGGGTGTCCAGATGGTGCTCACACTGGTATCGTGGCCGGGCGACAACCGATGTGGGAAGCGGGACCGAGCAGCGCCGCTGCATGGCGGTCCCCACCCGGCCGGCGGTGGCCCCTGCGGGCCGAGCACCGAGCCCGGGTCCGCTCTCCGAGCCGGGACTTTGGCCCCGACCCCGGTGATGGCGGACGCTTCCTGCGTCCGCCATCTGCGCGTCCGGCGACTATCGAGGTGATCACATAGCCACAGACGAGACCAGGACCAACGAGCGGATCCGGGCCCGCGAGGTGCGGCTCATCGGCGACGACGGTGAGCAGCTCGGCGTGAAGCCCCTCCCGGAGGCGCTCAGCATCGCCCGGTCCCGGGAGCTCGACCTCGTCGAGGTCGCTCCGAACGCCGACCCGCCGGTCTGTCGGCTCATGGACTTCAAGCGCTACGAGTACGAGCAGCAGCAGCGGCGCAAGGAGTCCCGCAAGAAGGCGACCCAGGTCGTCATCAAGGAGATGAAGTTCCGGCCCAAGATCGACGTCCACGACTACACGACGAAGATGCGCCACGTCGAGCGCTTCCTCGCTGAAGGCAACAAGGTGAAGCTGACCATCATGTTCCGGGGCCGGGAGATGGCCCACCCCGAGCTCGGCCTGCGCATCCTCGAGCGCATCGCCGACGAGGTCAGCGGCGTCGCGATGGTCGAGTCGGCGCCGCGCCAGGACGGCCGCAACATGACGATGGTGCTGCACCCGCTGAAGCGACCGGCCGCCGGCCGGGGTGGTGACGGCGGCGCCGCCAAGGATGGTCGCCGGGCTCCGAAGCCGCGCCCGCCCGCACCGAACGAGGCGCCCGAGCCCGCCGCCGTCCAGGCCAGCCCGGCCGAGGAGTCCTGATGCCGAAGCAGAAGACCCACCGCGGCGCCGCCAAGCGGTTCCGGATCACCGGCACCGGCAAGATCCGGCGTCGCAAGGCCTACCGCTCGCACCTGCTCGAGAAGAAGTCGAGTCGCCGCACCCGCCGGCTCGGGCGCATCGTCGAGGTCACCGGGGGCGACAAGAAGCACGTGGAGCGCCTCCTCGGGCGCGCGTAGCGCGCCGGGAGCTCGACCGATCACCGACGGGAGCAGTCATGGCACGAGGCAAGCGGGCCGTCCACAGCAAGAAGCGGCGCCGCCGGATCCTCGAGGCGGCCGAGGGCTACTCGGGGTCGCGCAGCCGGCACCGCCGCAAGGCGACCGAGCAGCTGCTGCACTCGGGCCAGTACGCGTACCGGGACCGCCGGGCCCGCAAGGGCCAATTCCGGCGGCTCTGGATCGTGCGCATCAACGCCGCCTGCCGCGACCACGAGATCTCGTACTCGCGGTTCGTGGCCGGCCTGAAGGCGGCCGACATCGAGGTCGACCGCAAGATCCTGGCCGACCTGGCCGTGCGCGACTCGGCCGCGTTCGGGGCTCTCGTGGCCGAGGCCAGGGCGGCGCTCGAGGCCGCTTGACGGCCCACGAGCTGGGGGCCCGCCACCCGCGGGTCCAGCGTCTGCGGGCGCTGAACCGCGACCGCCACGCCCGCGCCACCGAGCACGCCTTCGTCCTCGAGGGGCCGCGGCTCGTGACCGCCGCCCTCGACCGCGACGCGCCGCTCGAGGGCGTCTACCTCGGCTACCGGGCCCGGCCCGCGTTCGGCCCCCTCGTCGAGCGCCTCGAGCGCGCCGCCGTCCCCGTCCACGAGCTCCGGGAGGGCGTGCTCGAGAAGGTCGGCGCGACCCGGACCCCGCAGCCGGTGCTCGCGGTCGCGCCGGTCCGTCCCGCCGCGCTGGACGCGCTCCCGGCGCGCGGCGACGTCGTCGTCGCGGTGGCGGTCGCCGACCCCGGCAACCTCGGGACCATCCTCCGCAGCGCCGAGGCGGCGGGCGCGACGGCGGTGGTCGTCGCCGACGAGAGCGTCGATCCCTACAACCCGAAGGCGGTGCGAGCCTCGGCGGGCGCGGTGCTCGGCGTCCCGATCGTCGAGGTCGACGACCCGGTGGCGGCCGTCGACGCGCTGCGAGCGACCGGGCGCCGCAGCGTCGGCACCGCCGCCCACGGCGGCCAGCCGGTCGGAGCGCTCGACCCCACGGCTCCGGTCGCGCTGGTCGTCGGCAACGAGGCGCGCGGCCTCGACGACGCGCTCGCCGCCCAGCTCGACACCGTCGTCACCGTCCCGATGCACGGGGCCGCGGAATCCCTGAACGTGGCGATGGCCACCACGGTGGTCCTCTTCGACCTCGACCGGCGCCGCACCGGCGCCCGGATCGCCGACGCCGGCGCGACCTCGTGACCCTCGCCGACGAGCAGGCCCGCCTCGACGCCGCGCTCGACGAGGCGAAGGTCGCGATCCCGAACGCGACGTCGACGGCGGCGCTCGACGACCTCGAGCGCCGCTACACCGGCCGGCGCTCGTCGGCCGCCGCGGCCGCCACCGAGGGGATCAAGGACCTCCCCGCCGACGACCGGCCGAAGGCCGGCAAGGCGGTGCACGAGTTCAAGGCCGCGGTCGCGGCGCTCGTCACCGCCCGCCGGGCCGAGGTGGCCGCCGAGGAAGCGGCCGGCGCCGCCACCCGGGACCGGGTCGACCCGACCATCGGTGGCCACGCCCGGCGCCGGGGCCACCTGCACCTCGTCACCCAGACCCGCCGCGAGCTCGAGGACATCTTCATCGGCCTCGGCTACCGGGTCGCCGAGGGCCCCGAGGTCGAGGACGACTGGCACAACTTCGAGGCCCTGAACATCCCGCCCGCGCACCCGGCCCGCTCCATGCAGGACACGATCTACGTGCGGCTCGGCGAGCCCGAGCAGGTGATGCTGCGCACCCACACCTCGCCGGTGCAGATCCGCACCATGGAGTCCCAGCCGCCCCCCATCTACGTCGTCGCGCCCGGGCGCACCTACCGCAACGAGACGCTCGACGCCCGCCACTCGCCGGTGTTCCACCAGCTCGAGGGCCTCGCCGTCGACCGGGACATCACGATGGCCGACCTGTTCGGCACCATCGAGACGTTCGCCCGGGAGCTGTTCGACGACCCGACCATCCGCACCCGGTTCCGGTCCGACTACTTCCCGTACACCGAGCCGTCGGCCGAGCTCGCGGTCAGCTGCGTGTTCTGCCACGGCGAGGGCTGCCGGGTCTGCTCCCACACCGGCTGGATCGAGCTGGGCGGCTGCGGCATGGTCGACCCGAACGTCTTCCAGGCGGTCGGGATCGACCCCGAGGCGTGGCAGGGGTTCGCGTTCGGCTTCGGCCTCGAGCGCCTCGCCATGATCCGCTACGGCATCGACGAGATCCGCACCTTCGTCGACAACGACGTCCGCTTCCTCGAGCAGTACTGATGCGCGCCCCGCTGTCGTGGATCCGCGAGTTCACACCCCTCGACGCGCCGGTCGACGACATCGAGGCGGCCCTGAACCGGGTCGGCCTCGAGGTCGAGGGCGTCGAGCAGCCCGGGCTCGAGATCGTGGGCGTGCGGGCGGCCCGGGTCGTCGACGTCGTCAAGCACCCGAACGCCGACCGGCTCACCCTGGTCGACCTCGACACCGGCGACGGCGCGGCGCGCGTCGTGTGCGGCGCGACCAACGTCCACGCCGGCATGCTCGCCCCGTACGCGCCCGCCGGGGCCACGCTGCCGGGCGGGATCACCCTCGAGCGCCGCCCCATCAAGGGCGAGGTGTCGGACGGGATGCTGCTGTCGCCGCGCGAGCTCGGGCTCGGCGACGACCACTCTGGGATCATGGACCTCGACGCCAGCATCGCCCCCGGCACCGACGTGCGGGAGGCGCTGGGCCTCGACGACGTGATCTTCGACATCTCGGTCACGCCCAACCGCCCCGACGCCATGTGCGTGGTCGGCGTGGCCCGCGAGCTCGCGGCCGCGTTCCGCCTGCCGCTCGAGATCCCGGTACCGGCCGCCCCGACCGGCGACGAGGACCGCCCCATCGGGGTCGTGCTCGAGGCGCCGGACCGCTGCCCCCGCTACCTCGGCCGCGTCGCCGCCGTCACGATGGGCCCGTCGCCGGCGTGGCTCAGCCAGCGGCTCGTGAAGGCCGGGCTGCGGCCGATCAGCAACGTCGTCGACGTGACGAACTACGTGCTCCTCGAGCGCAACCAGCCGCTGCACGCCTTCGACCTCGACCGGCTCGCCGGTCCCGGGATCGTCGTGCGGCTCGCCGAGCCGGGGGAGCGCATGACGACGCTCGACGGCGTCGAGCGCGTCCTCGCCCCGGAGGACCTGCTCATCTGCGACGCGGACCGCCGGCCGCAGGCCATCGCCGGGATCATGGGCGGCGGCGACTCCGAGGTCTCCGACCGGACCCGGGCCATCCTGCTCGAGTCGGCCTACTTCGAGGCGATGGGCATCGCCCGGACCTCGAAGCGGCTGAAGCTGCGCTCCGAGTCGAGCGCCCGGTTCGAGCGCGGCACCGACCCCGAGGGGGTGCCCACCGCCGCCGAGCGGGCCATGGAGCTCCTCGCCGCCACCGCGGCCGCCGTCGTCGCCCCGAGCGCCGTCGACCAGTACCCCCGCCCGGTCACGCGGCCGCGCATCCAGCTCCGCACCAGCCGCGTGAACCGCATCCTCGGGACGGCGCTCGACGACCAGACCGTCCTCGACTCGCTCCGACCGCTCGACATCCAGGTCACGGGGACCGGCGACGAGATCGTCGCCGCGCCGCCCACGTTCCGCCCCGACCTCGAGCGCGAGGTCGATCTCATCGAGGAAGTCGCGCGACGGGTCGGGTTCGACAGCATCGGCCGCACCGTGGCGCGGCCCCAGGAGCAGATCGGCGGCCTGAGCCACAGCCAGCGGGACCGGCGCGTCCTCGCCGACGCGCTCGTCGGGGTCGGCTGCGCCGAGACGGCCACCGTCCCGATGGTGGCGCCGGACGCCCTCGCCGACTTCGGGATCGGCGACACGGTCGAGGTCGCGAACCCGCTCCGGTCCGAGGAGTCGGTGCTGCGGGCCTCGCTCCTGCCCGGCCTGCTGGCGGTCGCGGCGACCAACGCGGCTCGCGGTCGCCCGGACCTGGCGCTCTTCGAGCTGGGAACGGTGTTCTTCTCGCCGCCGGCGGGGGCGATCCATCCCGTCGAGCGGACCCACGTCGCGGCGCTGCTGACCGGGACGGTGCGGCGGCGCCCGGTCGAGCCCGACCGCGCCGTCGACGTGCACGACGCGGTCGACCTGATGACGCTGCTCGCCGACGCGCTCGAGCTGGCCGACTACGTCGTCGAGCCGGAGGCCATCCCCGGGTACCACCCCGGGCGCGGGGCCCGGCTCAGCGCCGGCGCTCGGGTGGTCGCCCACGCCGGGCAGCTCGGGGAGGGTCCGCTGGCCCGGTTCGGGCTCGAGGGTCCCACGGTCGCGGTCGAGGCCGACGTGGAGGCCCTGCGGGCCTCACCGCGGCGCGACCGGGCGTTCCGCGTGCCGTCCCCGTTCCCGCCGTCCGAGATCGACCTCGCGTTCGTCGTGAGCGAGGAGGTCCCGGCCGGCGCCATCGTCAGCACGCTGCGGGACGCGCTCGGCACGACGGTGGAGGACGTGCGCCTCTTCGACGAGTTCCGGTCCGAGCAGCTCGGTCCGGGCCAGCGGAGCCTGGCCTTCACGGTGCGGCTGCGCGCGCCGGACCGGACGCTCACCCAGGCCGACGTCGCG
This sequence comes from uncultured Actinomycetes bacterium, assembly GCA_937927875.1. Taxonomy (GTDB): domain Bacteria; phylum Actinomycetota; class Acidimicrobiia; order IMCC26256; family PALSA-555; genus PALSA-555. The sequence goes on from CALEYV010000149.1 coordinate 6,047, forward strand.
GCGCTGCGCCAGCGCGGGATCGATGCCGTCGTCGAGCGGCACCACGCCACGCTCCGCGCCTGACCCGACCAGGCCGTCAGGGACCGCTCAGCGACCCGTCCGACCGTCCAGGAGCTCCCGGGTGATGTCCAGGTGCCCGACGTGGCGCGCCGTCTCCTCGAGCACGTGGACCACGATCCAGCGCAGCGTGGACGGCCGGCGCTCGGAGGCCGCCGGGAGGTCGAACGACGACGCGGCGTCGAGCACGGCGTCGGTGGCCGCGGTCTCGGCTCGGTAGAACGCGACCACCTCGGCCATCGACCAGCCCTCGGGCACCTCGAACATGTGGTCGCGCCACGACATCTCCATGGCCTCGCCGGCGAAGAAGACGCGGAGCCAGAGCCGCTCCATGTAGCCGAGGTGCACGACGATCGCGCCGAGCGAGTTCGCGGTGGGGGCCGGCCTCCAGCGCAGCTGGTCGTCGTCCGAGGTCCTCGAGCTTGAAGATCGCGCTCTCGCGCAGGTGGGTGAGCCACGCGCGCGCCATCGTCATCTCCTCCGCCGGCGCCGCCTCGTCCGGTCGGGCCACTCGGAGCTCGGGGCGCGCCTCGGGGGGAGCCACGCGGTGACGTTGCCTGGACGGCGGGCGCCGCGTCAATGCGGAGCCGCCGGCCTCCGACGCCGCGCTAGGAGAGGGCGGTGCGCCGGGCCCGGCCCACGACGCGCGTGTCGCCGGGGGCGGCGGTGACGTTGACGCTGGCCTCGTCACCGTCGAGCTCGACCTCCGCGTCCGCCGTCTCGCCAGCCCGCACCATCCCCACGAAGGTCAGCTCGAGCTCACCGTGCGCCAGCCAGTCCTCACCCCACGCCTCGAGGAGCAGCGCGTACGCCGGCCCCGCGACTTGCATCCCCTGGGCAACCAGCTCGGTGAGGCCGAGCTGGCGTGCCGCTTCGGGGTCGGCGTGGAAGTTGCCGCGACGGGAGTACGCCCGGAGCAGGTCGGCGGTGAGCGTCAGCGAGCGGGTGCGACGGTCGGTCACGGCCGCACCGGCGTGAACGTGGCCTCCGACGTCCAGAGGAGCGCGCCGTCGGGCCCGTCGACCTCCGCCTCGACGACCGCGTAGTCACGCCCCCGCTTCTCGAACCGGCGGGCGCACCGGGCCCGCACGACCAGGTCGGCGGGGGCGGGCCGCGCCCGGTGGCAGACGAGCCGCTGGGCAGTGTGGAGCAGGGGCTCCTCCACCACCTGCTGGACGGCCAGGATCGTGAGGTTGGCGGCCATCGGCGGGTACAGGAGCCCGTCCGGGCGGGCCGCGGGGTCGATGCCGGCCCCGGCCCAGTAGCGGGCGTTGGCGGCCTCGCTCACCGTGATGGTCAGGGGAGGGAGGGTCGCGCCCTCCGGCAATGCCGCCAGTCCGCTATTCATCGTGATGTATGATATGCGACATGGCGTATCGAGCCGCAGTCGTGGGCGCGTCCGGCTACGCGGGCGCCGAGCTGCTGCGAATCGTGGCCGGCCACCCGGAGATGGCGGTGGCGACGGCGGTGGCGGGGACCCACGCGGGCCAGGAGGTGGCGGGGCTCTTCCCGTCGCTGGCCCAGGCGTACCCGGGCGTCGTCCTGGACCCGCTGGACCCGGTCGCGCTCGATGGCCTCGATGTTGCCTTCCTTGCCCTGCCGCACGGCGAATCGCAGCGTCTCGTCCCGGAGCTGCTCGACCGGGTCGGCCACGTCGTCGACCTGGGAGCTGACTTCCGCCTGCCCGCCGCCGTCTACGAGCAGTGGTACGGCGCGCCGCACGCGGCGCCGGAGCTGCTGGGTCGCTTCGCGTTCGGGTTGCCCGAGCTGTTCCGTGAGCGCATCACCGCCGAGACGGCCGTCGCCGCGCCCGGCTGCTACCCGACCGCGTCGGCGCTCGCGCTGGCGCCGCTGCTGGCCGGCGGGCTGGCCGAGCCGACCGGGATCGTCGTGGACGCGGTCTCGGGCGTGTCGGGGCGGGGCCGCGGGCTCGCCGAGGCCGGCCTGTTCTCGGAGGCGAACGAGACCGTCACGCCGTACGGGCTGCTCACGCACCGCCACACCGGCGAGATCGAGTGGGCGCTCAGCGAGGT
>CALEYV010000150.1 GCA_937927875.1 uncultured Actinomycetes bacterium
CTGTCGGGCCTGTCGTCGGTGGCGTCGTTCTTCGTCAGCCGGGTGGACACCGAGACGGACCGCCGGCTGCCCGAGGGCCATCCCCTCCGCGGGAAGGCCGCGGTCGCCAACCCCCGGCTCGCCTACGCGCTGTTCCGGCAGCGGTTCGCGGGGCCGCGGTGGGACGCGCTGGCGGCCAAGGGGGCGAGGCTGCAGCGCCCGCTGTGGGCCTCGACCTCGACCAAGAATCCCGCCTACTCGCCGACCCTGTACGTCGACGAGCTCATCGGCCGCGACACGGTGAACACGCTCGCCCCGGCTTCGATCGACGCCTTGCACCGAGGCGACGCCCACCTCGAGGCGGACACGGTGGAGCGCGACGTCGACGGCGCCCGCGCCGTCATGGCGGGCCTGGCCGACGCCGGCGTGGACTTCGACGACGTCACCGCCACCCTTGAGCGCGAAGGGGTCGAGTCGTTCTCGACCAGCTTCCACGACGCGCTCAACACCCTGGAGAAGCGCCGGGCCGACCTGCGCTGACCCGCGTCGGCCGCGGGCCGGCGCGGGCCCCCCCCACCGCGGCGGCCTGCTTGACTACCCCCACCGGCTGGTGGGGCACGGGCCGGCTCCGGCGATGAACCCGAGCAGCAGCAGCCGCCGCACCGTCCGCACGCGCCGCCGAGCGCCCCGCCGCGAGCCGTCGAAGGCCGCCGCGCCGCCGGCCCGGGAGCCGCCGACGATCCGGTTCCGCTTCCTCGGCTCGGTCGAGCTCGAGGCCGCCGTCCAGTCGCCGGTCGAGGTCCGGGGCGGCCAGCCCGCCCTCGTGCTCGCCTGGCTGGTCCTCGAGCGGCCGCGGCCACTGCGCCGCGACGACCTCGTCGAGCTCCTGTGGCCGGGTCCGCTGCCCGACCACTGGGAGGGCGCGGCCCGCCACGTCGTGTCCCGGGTCCGGCGCGCGATCACCGCCGCCGGCCTCCCGCCGTCGACGCTGCTGTCGACGGCCGGGGTCACGACCCTCGACCTCGAGGCCATGGTCGACGTCGACGTGACCCGGGCCATGGCCGCGGTGAGCGAGGCCGAGCGGCTCGTCGACGACGAGGCGTGGGCGGGCGCGCGGGCGCTCGTCGAGCCCGCGTTCGACCGGCTGCGGGCGCCGTTCCTCCCGACCAGCGACGGCGAGTGGGTCGACTCGTGGCGCGATCGCGTCGAGGGCGCGGCCCAGCGGGCGCTGCACGTGGCGGGCTTCGCCGAGCTCGGCGAGGGGCGCGGCGAGGCGGCCATCGAGCTCGGCCGCGCCGCGGTCGACCGCAACCCGTTCGACGAGGCGGCGACCCGCCTGCTCATGGCGGCCTGGGCCAAGGCCGGCGACCGCGCCGGCGCCCTCGGCGCGTACGAGCGGCTCCGCCGGCTGCTCGACGACCAGCTGGGCGTCCGGCCGTCCGACGAGACCGAGGCCGCCTACCTCGACCTCCTCGGCGAGGCACCCCGCGCCACCCGGACCGCGGTCGCCGCGCCCGCGGCGCGGGCACCGAGCGACGTCGCCGGTCCGTTCGTCGGGCGCCACGACGAGCTGGCCCGCTTCGAGGCGCAGTGGCGGCAGGCGCTCGACGCCGGGTGCCGGGTCGCGGTCGTGGAGGGCGAGCCGGGGATCGGCAAGACCCGCCTCGTGCTCGAGGAAGCCGAAGCCGCCCGCGACCGGGGCCTCACCGTGCTCATCGGGCGCTGCGACCCCGACGTCGGTGTCGCGCACGGCCCGTTCGCGGACCTCCTCGCGCAGCTCCTCACCACCCGCCCCGACGTCACCGACCAGATGGGCGTCGTCGCGTCGCACCTGGCGCCGCTCGTGCCGAACCTCGTCGACGCGCCGCCCGACCCGCCGCCCGGGGGCACCGAGCAGGTGACCGGCCGGCTGTTCCGCGCCGTGGGGACCGCGCTCCTCGACGCCGCCACCGCGACGCCGCTGCTGCTGGTGCTCGACGACCTGCAGTGGGCGGACGTCGACACCCTCGCCCTGCTGCGCCACGTCATCGGTCGGCTCGCCGCCGCGCCGTGCCTCGTCGTCCTCACCCTGCGGCACGCGACGCCCGAGGTCGCCGGCACCCTGGCCGAGATCCACCGGCTCAGGCCCACGACGACGATGCCGCTGCGGGGCCTGTCGGTCGACGAGGTCGGCGAGCTCCTCGCCCAGAGCCGACTCGAGCTCGCCGACGACGCGCGGGCCGTCGCGACGACGGTCGCGGCCAGGACCGCCGGCAACCCGCTCTACGTCACCCAGCTGGTGCGGGAGGCCGAGGCGTCGGGCCAGCCCTTCGACCCCGAGGCGGTGCCGAGCGCGGTCGCGAGCCTCCTCGAGCGACGCCTGGAGTCCCTGGAGCCGGACCTGGCGTCGACGCTCGTGCTCGCCGCCGTCGCGGGACCGGTGTTCGAGCTGTCGACCCTCGAGGCCTGCAGCGCGCTCGAGCCCGGGCGGGTGCTGACCCTCGTTGAGGCGCTCACCGCGGGGCGCTTCCTCGAGGAGCGCGACGCCGACAGCTTCGGGTTCACCCACGGGCTGGTGCGAGACGCGGTGCTGGCCTCGGTCGGCGCGACGCGGCGGAGCCGGACCCATCGCCGGGTCGCCGACGCCCTGATCGCCGCCGACGCCGACCCGGGGGTCATCGCGCGTCATCTCGTCGATGCCGGCCGGCTCGGCGGCGAGGACGCGCTCACCTGGTCGCTCGCCGGCGGACAGGCCGCGCTGGCACGCGCCGCGTGGGCGACCGCCGCCGAGCACTACGCCACCGCGGTCCGGCTGGCCGCCGACTACGAGCAGCGGTGCGCCGCCCTCGTCGGGCTGGGCCGGGCCCAGCGGGCGCTGGGCGACGCGCACGGGTCGCGCGTCACGATCGACGGCGCGCTCACGCTCGCCCGCGAGCAGCACCTGACCCGGGCGACCGCGGCCGCGACGCTGGCGCTGGTCGGCGGGGGCGGGCGAGGGGTCGCCACCGACCTCGGCGACGCCGAGCGCGCCGCGTTGCTGCGCGTCGCGCTCGAGGGCCTCAACCCCGACGACGTCGACCTGCTCGTCCCGGTGCTCGCCGAGCTGGCGCTGGCGCTCGTGCTCACCGACGCGGCCGGGGAGCGGGCGTCGCTGTGCGAGCGCTGCCTCGCCCTGGCCCGCCTCGGCGGCGACCCGGCCGCGATCGCCACCGCGCTGTGGGCGCGACGGATCGCGCTCATGGGACCGGCCGGCACCGAGGCGCGCGTCAGCGAGGGACGGGAGGCGGTCGACCTGCCGCGCGCCGGCGTGCCGCCCGAGCTGCGGATCGCGGCCGAGCTGGGCCTCGTCGAGGACCTGCTCGAGCTCGGGGACCGGGACGGCGCCGACGGCGCGCTCGCCAACGCGGTCCGGCTCAGCGCCGAGCTCGACCACCCCTACTGGTCGTGGGCGACGACGTGCTGGCAGACGCTCGTCACGCTCATCGACGGCCAGTGCGACGAGGCGGAGCAGCTCGCCTTCGCGGCCGCCGAGCGGGCGCCCGCCGACCACCCGGAGGCGGTCGCCGCGCTCGGGGTGAACCTGGTCGACGTCCGGCTCTTCCAAGGCCGGGCCGGCGAGATGCTCGACCTCCTCACCGGGGCGGCCGACGACAATCCCAACATCCCCGCCTACCGGGCCGTCCTCGCGCTGTGCTCCGCCGACGCCGGGGACCTCGATCGGGCGCGGGCCGCCTACGAGCACTTCGCGCGCCACCGCTTCGAGCTGCCGGCCGACTCCAACTGGCTGCTGGCAGTCGCCGTGCTCGCCGACGCCGGCGCCACCCTCGGCGACCCGAAGGGCGCGGCCGCGCTCACCGAGCTGCTCGAGCCGTGGGCCGACCGCCAGGTGGTCCTGAACTGCTACGGGGGCGGCGGCGCGTACTGGGGACCGGTCGCGCACCACCTCGGGCGCCTCGCGGCCGTCCGCGGCGACCGCGCCGCGGCGCGCCGATTGCTCGCCGAGGCTGTCGAGCGGTCGGAGGCGTTCCGCGCCCCCGCGTTCGCGTCACGGTCGCGCGCCGCGCTCGCCGCGATCGCCTGACCGCACCCGTCGCAGTCCGCCGGGGCTCCGACGGCTAGCTGATCGGCGCGTTCGCCGAGATCCGGAAGCTCGCCGACGCCGAGGATCCCTGGTCGCCGGTCGCCACGATCACGTAGACGCCGGCGGGGGCCGAGATGCTGGGTTGATAGCTGGCCATCACCGACCCGTCGTCGCCGGCGACGTGCGAGGCGCCCTTGAACTTGGCGCCCTTCGGGTCCGTGATCTCGAACACGACGTTCTCGCTCGACTTGGCGCCGATCAGGTTGAACGTGAACGGCTCGCCCGCCGGCGCCGCCTTCGGGGTGATCTCGAGCTTGAGCGGCGCCTTCGGCGGGATCTCGAGCATCTGGCCCACCATGAGCTTGTCGCCGTTGGTGAGGTGGTTGAACGACGCCAGGAGGCCGGGCGAGATCCCGAAGAAGCGGGCGATCGAGGTCAGGGTGTCGCCGGCCTTGACGGTGAAGGCCGTCGGGCCGGCCGTGGTCGTCGTCGAGGCGACGACCTTCTTCGGCCGCTTCGGGCTCGCGTGGCTCGCCGAGGAGCCGCCGCAGGCGGCGAGCACGAGCGCGGCCCCAGCCACCACGGCTCGGAACCGCGCTCCCCGGGACGCTCTGCTCGTCCCCGCCACGACCGAGGAGCCGGTCATGCTGAATGAGGGTCGCACGCGCCCTGTCGTGAATCAAGTACCGGCCCGCGCGCCGGCGCGAGGGAGTCGGCCGAGCGACGGGAGGCTGGGGCCCGGAGCCGACCGGCCGCACCCGGCGGACTGCCCGCTCGCCGACACTGACGCGACCCGCCCTACGGCGCAGGACTCGATTCCGTTCCGGCCAGCGACACCACCGACCGCAGGTGGTCGACGAACTCGGCGGGCGAGGTGTGGGCGTTCGCGCCGCTCGGATTTGGCATGACGTAGGTGGGCGCGCCACCGAACGGCACCTCCTGGACGCCTGCGCTCGCCGCCGGCTGCACTGCGGCCCGGTAGCCGGCCAGCCCGACGAAGCAGACGACCCGAGGCCGCAACCATCGGACGAGCTGCTCGACGCGCTGCGCGCCCTCCCGATACTCGTCGCGGGTGAGCCCCGACGCGCTGACCGTGGCGCGCTTCACCAGGTCGGTCATCCCGACCCGGTCGACCCGAACTGCGTGGCGGGGGTCGCGGTCGCGGGTCACGAGACCGGCCTTCAGCGCCGCGGGCCAGAACCGGTTGCCGGGCCGAGCGAACCCAACCCCGGCGTCGGCCGCGTACTCGCTCGGGTTCAGCCCGACGAGCAGGACGCGGAGATCCGGACCGACGTAGTCGGGCAGCGTGCGGGCCCGCCGCGCCCGCACCTGCAGCCACGCCCGGCCCTCGGGCTGGAGCGTGAGCTCGTCGATCGAGAAGCCGGCGCCGGCGACGACCGGGCCCAGCGCGTCGGCCGGCCAGTCGGCGAAGAACCGACCCGGGAAGTCGTCGTCGGCGAGCGGACCTTCCGCGTCGCCGGCCCGCATCGTGAGGTGGATCGGCGCGTCCAGGGCCAGCGCCTGATGCAGCTCGGCCAGCGCCCACGGCAGCCAGACCTTCGGCACGTGCAGGTAGGTGGCGCGGGCCCACGCGGCGCCGAGCGCGTCACGGCGGAACGGCAGTGCCTCCAGGTCGGCCTGCACGCACCACGCCTCGGGCTCGACGTCGCGCGCGAGCGGGAGCATGGCGAACGCGGCATCGAGGGCGATGACCGGCCGGCCGAGGTACGGCAGGTGCTTCCCGGCCCCGCAGCCGAGGTCGATCCGGACCGCACCGGTGGGAACGGAGGCAGCGAGCGCCTCGGCCCGCTCGACGAAGCGCGCGGGGCGAGCGTCCCGCCATTGCGCCGCTCGCGCCTCGTACACACCAACGGTTGCTCGATCCACCCGCCGTATCATCGCCGACGTGGCAAGCCGAGTGAGCTCCGACGACCGGGTCGCGAGCACGATCGTCGTCTTCGGCGCCACCGGTGACCTCGCGCATCGCAAGCTGTATCCGGCCTTGGCGTCGCTTGCGGGCACCGAGCAGCTGCCCGCCGGCCTCGCCGTCATCGGCGTGGCGCGCACCGAGATGGACGACCAGGACTTCGAGCGCACCGTGCACGACTCGATCGAGAAGGCCGACGAAGGGTCGAAGGACGGCATCGAGGCGCTGCAGCGGCTCGGCGTCCGCTTCCGGTACCTGATCGGCAACGCCGGCGATGCCGACACGTTCACGCGCCTGCGCAAGCTGCTCGACGGCCGCGCCGACGGGTCGCAGCACCCGATCGGGAACTGCCTCTTCTACCTCGCGACGGTCCCCCAGCTCTTCGAGCCCATCGCGGCCGGGCTCGGCGAGAGCGGCCTGGCCGACGAGGACGACGGGTTTCGCCGCTTCATGGTCGAGAAGCCGTTCGGGCGGGACCTCGAGTCGGCCCGGGCCCTCGACGAGCGTCTCCACCGCTGGTTCCACGAGCCCCAGATCTTCCGGATCGACCACTACCTGGCCAAGGAGACGGTCCAGAACATCCTCGCCCTCCGGTTCGCGAACACGATCTTCGAGCCGCTGTGGAACCGCCGCTACGTCGACCACGTGCAGATCACCGTGGCCGAGGAGCTCGGCGTCGAGCATCGGGGGACCTTCTACGAGCAGGCGGGCGCGCTGCGCGACATCCTCCAGAACCACGTCATGCAGGTGCTCGCCCTCACCGCGATGGAGCCGCCGGCCTCATTCACGGCCGACTGCATCCGCGACGAGAAGGTCAAGCTGCTCCGCTCGGTCCACCATCTCGCGGCCGACCACCTGGGCGGGCAGGTCGTACGGGCCCAGTACGGACCGGGTGAGATCGACGGCGTGCCGGTGCCCGGGTACCGCGACGAGGAGGGCGTGGACGCGCAGAGCACTGTCGAGACCTTCGTGGCGATGCGCGTCGACATCGACAACTGGCGGTGGGCCGGCGTGCCCTTCTACCTGCGCACCGGCAAGCGGCTCGCCAAGCGCGTCACCGAGGTCGTGCTCCGGTACACGGCGGTGCCGTACCTCCCGCTGCCCGAGAGCGCCCGCGACTCGGTCGAGCCGAACGAGCTCGTGCTCCGCATCCAGCCCGACGCCGGCATCGAGGTGTCGTTCGCGGCCAAGGTCCCGGGGCAGACGCTGCAGGTCCGCACCGTCCGCCTCGACTTCTCCTACGAGGAGACCTTCGCCGAAGCCGCCCCCGAGGCGTACGAGCGGGTGATCCACGACGCCCTCGTCGGCGACGCCACCCTCTTCATCCGCACCGACGAGGTCGAGCAGTCGTGGCGGATCGTCCAGCCGCTCATCGACGGCTTCGCGCACGACGCGGTGCCGCTCGCCACGTACCCGGCCGGGTCGTGGGGCCCGCCGGCGGCGGAGCTGCTCCTCGGCCCCGGCGACATGTGGCGAGACCCGTGAGCCTGCCCGGGGAGGAGCGCCGCGTCGCGCACGTGCCGCAGGCCTTCGCCGACCTGGTCGCGGCGGAGGCGCCGGCCTCGATCGCCCTCTCGGGGGGCGGCACCGCCCGCGAGTGCTACGAGCTGCTCGCCACCGCCCCCGTCGACTGGTCGGGCGTCGACGTGTTCTTCGGCGACGAGCGGTGGGTCCCGATCCACGACCGCGACTCGAACGAGGGCATGGCCCGGGTCACGTTCCTCGACGAGGTCGAGCCCCGGGCCGTCCACTCCATGTACGGCGGCCGCCCGACGCCGGAGGACGACGCGGCCGCCTACGACGCCCTCGTGCGGGCCTCACCCCCGATCGCGCTCGTGCACCTCGGCCTCGGACCGGACGGGCACACCGCGTCGCTGTTCCCGGGATCGCCGGTCCTCGAGGAGCGGGAGCGGCTCGTCGTCGCGACCGGTGACGACCTGCACCCGCACCCGCGCCTGACGTTCACCTACCCGGCCCTGGCCCGGGCCGAGCTCGTGGTGTTCACCGTCGAGGGCGACGAGAAGCGCGACGCGCTCGCCGCGGTGCGGCGGGGCGAGGACCGGCCCGCGACGCGGGTCCGGGCCGGCCGGGTGGTGTGGCTCGTCGACGAAGCCGCCGCTGGCGGCACGTAGCATGCGCCCATGCTGAGCCGCCACGAGGCCGTGGCGCTGCGCG
>CALEYV010000151.1 GCA_937927875.1 uncultured Actinomycetes bacterium
CTCGTCGGCGACCGGACGTTCTTCGACCCGGCCGACTTCCCGTGGGTGGCGACGATGGAGGCCGGCTACCCGCGCATCCGGGCCGAGCTCGACGAGGTGCTGCGCTACCACGCCGACCTGCCGAACTTCCAGGACATCTCGACCGACCAGTACCAGCTGACGGACGACGACCGGTGGAAGACGTTCTTCTTCTACGGCTACGGCTTCACCGCCGGCAAGAACGTCGAGCGCTGCCCCGAGACGGCGCGCCTGCTGAACCAGATCCCGGGCATGACGACCGCGATGTTCTCGATCCTGTCGCCCCACAAGAAGATCCCGCCCCACGGCGGGCCCTACAAGGGCGTGCTGCGGTACCACCTCGGGCTGCTCGTCCCGACGCCGGCCGAAGCGTGCGGGATCCGGGTCGGCGGCGACGTGCGGCACTGGGCCGAGGGCAAGAGCCTCGTCTTCGACGACACCTATGAGCACGAGGCCTGGAACGACACCGACCGGGTGCGGGTGGTGCTCTTCGTCGACGTGAAGCGGCCGCTGCGGGGCCCGGCCCGGTGGCTGAACGAGATCGTGCTGAAGGCGATCGGGTTCTCGCCGTTCGTCCAGGACGCCAAGGCCCGGCACAACGCCTGGGAGCGACGGTTCGAGCAGCTCCGCGGCGGCGGCGCCTGAGCCTCCCGGTGGAGGCCGGCCGGCCCGCTACAGCTGGTCGTGGTCGTTTATGACCTTGTAGAGCAGGTCCGACGCCTCCTCGAGCATGGCGGCGTCGTGGTCGACCATGAGGCTGAGCCGGATGAGGCCGGCCTCGCCGGTGACGGCGGGCGGGATCACCGGGTTCACGAACACGCCGACCTCGAACAGGTCGCGGAACACGGTCGCCACCGACACGTCGTCGGCCCGCCGGAGCGGGATGGTCACGATGGCGCTCTCGGCCGGGTTGGTGGGGACGCCGCGCTCGGCCAGCAGCCCGAGGAACAGCGCCACGTTGGCTCGCAGCCGAGCCGGCAGCTCCGGCTGCTCCCGCAGGATGCGCAGCGCCTCGAGGGCGGCCGCCACCGAACCGGGCGTGTTCGAGGCTGTGAAGATGAACGGCTCCGAGCTGAGGGTCAGCAGCTCGATCGCCTCCGCCGGGCCGAGCAGCGCGCCGCCGCAGCTCCCGAGCGTCTTCGAGAAGGTGACGGTGACGAGGTCGACGTCGCGGAGGACGCCGTGGGCCTCGAGCGCGCCGCGGCCCCGCTCGCCGAGCACGCCGATGCCGTGGGCCTCGTCGTCGAGCAGGAAGGCGTTAGGCGTGCGGCGGCACACCTCGATGAGGTCGGGGAGGGGCGCGGTGTCGCCGCCCATCGAGTAGACGCCGTCGACGAGCACGCCCTTGGCCGCCTCGGCCGGCAGCCCGGACAGGACGTGCGCGAGGTGCTCGACGTCGTTGTGGCGGAAGCGCCGCATCGTGGAGCCGGAGAGTCGCACCCCGGCCAGCAGCGAGTTGTGCGCCTCCTTGTCGATCACCGTGAAGTCGTGGCGGCCGAGGAAGCCGGCGATGGCGCTCGCGTTGGCGACGTAGCCGGTCGAGAACACGAGGCAGGCCGGCGCCTCGTAGAAGTCGGCCAGCTCCTCCTCGAGCTCGCGGTGCAGGCTGAGCGTCCCGTTCAGGAGCCGGGACCCGGTGACGCCGGTGCCGAACCGGCGGGTGGCGGCGAGGGCGGCCTCGATCACGCGCGGGTGGTACGAGAGGCTGAGGTAGTTGTTGGAGCCGAAGTTGATGACCTCCCGGCCCTCGACCGTCAGCCGGGGTCGCGACGCGCTCTCCACCGAGCGGTAATAGGGGTAGATGCCGGCTTCGACCCCGGCCCGGTACAGCTCGTAGCGCGGGAAGGCGCGCAGCCGTTCCTCGAAGAAGCTCATGGCGGAGGGACGAGCCTAGGAGCGGCTGGCGTCGTCGTAGTGCTCGCCGACCGGGAACGCGCCGTCGGGGGCCACCGTCTCGACGTTGAGCCCGCAGCCGGCCGGGTCCTCCATGACCTGCCGGAACCGCCGGATCGCGAACCACGCCGTCAGCCCGTCCTCGGCCCGCTCGTCGAAGGTCCACCGCACCTGCATGGTCCGGCGCCGGCCGGGGCCGCTGGTCGGGCTGCCGGGCTCGGTCACCGGGCGCCCGAGCGACGAGAAGACGCCGGCCGTCCCGTACTCGTAGAGGTGGTGGTACACGGGCGGCATCCCGAGGCTGGCCATGTTGGCGAAGAAGGCGCTGGCGTACATCGGGTCGTTCTCGATGAACGACCGGGGCAGCACCCCGAGCCGGTCACCGAGGTTGATGGCCCGCATGATGATCCGCCGCACGAAGCCCGGGAATGCGAAGAGCAGGCCCAGCTCCCGCTCGACGCGCGCCGCCTCGCCGCGGCGGTAGGCGACTTCGGTCTCCTGCATACCGAGGACCATGGCCGCGAACGACGGGTCGAGGTCGAAGCGGCGCTTCACGACCAGCAGCGGCGCCCCGGTCTCGAGCTTGGCCTTGATCGCGTACGAGAACCAGATGCCGCG
>CALEYV010000152.1 GCA_937927875.1 uncultured Actinomycetes bacterium
CTACGACGAACTGTCGACCCGGGCCCACGAGACGGCCGGCGTGCACTGGGTCGGCCCCCGCGACGACGTGGCGGACCTGCTCGCCGACCTCGACCTGTTCGTGCTGCCGTCGACGGAGCCCGAGCCGTACGGGCTCGTGCTCGTGGAGGCGCTGATGAGCGGCGTCCCCGTCGTCGCCACCGACGCCGGCGGGCCACCCGAGATCCTCGACGACGCCGAGCCCGGAAGCGGGCGGCTGGTGGCACCGGCCGACGCGACCGAGCTCGCGGCCGGGATCACCGGTGCGCTCGACGGGGTGATCGCGACCAGCGGCGCCCGGCGGGCGGCTCGCCACCCGCGTCGGAAGCCCGAACCCGAGCGGTTCGCGGCCATCTTCCGCGACGTCGTCGACGACTGCACCCGACGGTAGGAACGCCACACCCTCTGGGGTACCCTCGCTCCACCGGCCCGGAGGCCCCCGGCATGATCCGGATCGATCCCCCCACCTCAGCCCTGCCTTGTCGCGGCGCCCGTCCGGCGCGGCCGCGGCCGGGTCGTGGCCACGAATCCCATCCATCCGACACCCGTTCCTCGTACGAATCCATAGCCCGATCGATCGGAGACCGCGATGCATGACGCGTTGACGCGGTACCTGTACCTCGCCTCGGTCCGCGACACGGACTGGGTCGCCGCGCACTTCGGATACCGGTAATGCCGGCCGCCCTGCCCGTCCTGACCGAGGACCGAGCCCGCCAGATCGTCGGCGACTGCGGGTTCGGGAGCCCCCCGGCGGCGCCGAACGGAGCCGGTCGGGTCGGAGTGGAGCTCGAATGGCTCGTCGTCCGGACCGACGACCACGATCGCCCAGTTGCGTTCGAGACCGTCCGGGACGTCGTCGACGCGCTGGGACCGTTGCCGGGCGGCAGCCTCGTCACCTTCGAGCCCGGGGGCCAGGTCGAGCTGAGCTCGCCGGCGCTGCCCGGGCTCGACGCCTGCGAGCCGCTGCGCCGCGACTGCTCGGTGCTCGGGCAGGGCCTCCTCGAGGCCGGCGTCGGGCTGGTGGCGGTCGGGCTCGCGCCGGGTCCAGCGCCCAACCGGGTCGTCCGCAGCCCCCGCTACGACGCGATGGAGGCCTACTTCGACGCCGACGGCGCGGCCGGGCGCACGATGATGCGCGGCACCGCTGCCATCCAAGTCAACGTCGACCTCGGCGGCGCGGGCGAGGCCGAGCGCCGGTGGCGGCTGGCCCACGACCTCGGGCCCGTCCTCGCCGCGGCGTTCGCCAACTCGCCGCTGTCGCACGGCGTGCCCACCGGCTGGCGCTCGAGCCGCCTTGCGGTGTGGTTCGACGTCGACCCCGGCCGCAGCGCGCCGGTCGTGAGCGCGGCGCCCGGGCCCCGCGCCTGGGCCGACTACGCGCTGGCGGCCCGCGTGATGCTCGTCCGCTGCTCCGAAGACGAGCACCGGCCGCTGAAGGAGGACCTCGCCTTCTCGGACTGGATCACCGACGGCCACGAGCTCGGCTGGCCGACGCCCGAGGACCTCGAGTACCACCTCACGACCCTCTTCCCGCCCGTCCGCCCCCGCCGGTGGCTCGAGCTGCGGATGATCGACGCCCTCCCCGACCCGTGGTGGCAGGTGGCGGTCGCGGTGTCGTCGACGCTGCTCACCGACCCCGACCTCGGCGACCGGGTGGCGGCGTCCGCCGCGCCGGTCCGGAACCGCTGGCGCGACGCGGCGCGCCACGGGCTCACCGACCCCGACCTGCGCCGCGCCGCGTGCGACTGCTTCGCGGCCGCGCTGGAGGCACTCCGCGCCCGGGGGGGCGACGCGGCCACGATCGACGCCACCGCGGCGTACGCCGACCGCTACGTCGCGCGGGGCCGCTGTCCGGCCGACGACCGGCTCGACGCCTGGACCCGGGACGGCGTCGTCGTGCCCGAGCCCGAAGGCGGCAACGGCTCGTGGATCTGAAGGCGCTCACCGCCGAGCACCTCGAGCACGCCCGGGACCGGACGTGGTCGCTGCTGGCACCGCTCGACGACGACGAGCTGCGCCGGCAGGTCTCACCGCTCATGTCGCCGCTGTGCTGGGACCTCGCGCACATCGGCCATTACGAGGAGCTGTGGCTGCTGCGCGCCCTGGTCGACGCGGCGCCGACCGAGCCTCGGTACGACGACCTCTACGACGCCTTCAAGCACCCGCGGCGCGAGCGGTCCGGCCTGCCGATCCTCGACCCCGCCGGCGCCCGCTGCTACGTCGGCGACGTGCGGTCGCGGGTCCTCGACGCGCTCGACCGCGTCGACCTCGACGACGGCCCGCTGCGCCACGACGCGTTCGTCTACGGGATGGTGATCCAGCACGAGCACCAGCATCAAGAGACGATGCTGGCGACGGTGGACCTCCTCGATCGCCCGTATCACGAATCCAACGGGCGCCACCCCGCCGCTCCGACGCCGCGCCCCGCGGCGCGGTCCGACGACGCCGTGGTGACCCTCCCTGGCGGGCGGTTCACGATGGGCACCGACGCCGAGCCGTGGGCGTACGACAACGAGCGACCCGCCCACCTGGTGGACGTTGCCCCGTTCCAGATCGACGTCACGCCGGTGACGACCGCTGCGTACCGCGCCTTCGTCGAGGCAGGCGGCTACGACGACGAGCGCCTCTGGTCGAGCCCGGGCTGGGCGTGGCGCCACGCCGCCGGCTTGGAGCACCCGCAGGGCTGGCGCCGGGAGGGCGACGGGGCGTGGAGCCTCCGGCGCTTCGGCCAGCGCGTCGACCTGCCCGCTGACGAGCCGGTCGAGCACGTCTGCTGCCACGAGGCAGAGGCGTTCGCCCGGTGGGCGGGCAAGCGCCTGCCGACCGAGGCCGAGTGGGAGTACGCCGCCTCGTGGGCGCCCGACGGCCCGAAGCGCCGCTACCCCTGGGGCGACGAGGACCCGACCCCGGAGCGGGTCAGCCTGGGCCGGCTCGAGCTCGGCCCCGCGCCCGTCGGCGCGCGTCCGGGCGGCGCCAGCCCGCTCGGCGTCCTGGCCCTGGTCGGCCACGTGTGGGAGTGGACGGCGAGCTGCTTCGACGGGTACCCCGGGTTCCGGTCGTTCCCCTATCGCGAGTACTCCGAGGTGTTCTTCGGCGACGACTACCGCGTGCTGCGCGGCGGCTCCTGGGCCACCCACCCGGTCGCGTGCCGCACGACGTTTCGCAACTGGGACTTCCCGATCCGCCGCCAGATCTTCTGCGGCTTCCGCTGCGCCCGCGACGCCTGACCGTGTGCCGCCACCTCGCCTACCTCGGCCCGCCGGTTCGACTGCGCTCCCTCGTGCTCGACGCGCCGCACGGGCTCGTCGAGCAGGCCCGCCGTCCCAAGCTGCAGACCAGCGGGCACGCCAACCCCGACGGCTACGGCGTCGCCTGGTACGAGCCGGGCCGCTCGACGCCCCGCCGCCATCGCTCCCCGAACCCGATCTGGGACGACCACGAGCTCCCGGGCCTGGCCGAGCGGGTCGACGCCCGCGCCCTCGTCGGCGCGGTCCGGCTCGCCTCTCCCGGGTCGCCGGTCGAAGAGACCGGCAACGCCCCCTTCGTCGCCGAGCAGTTCGCGTGGTCCCTGAACGGGGTCGTCGACGGCTGGCACAACGGCGTCGGCGACGAGCTGCGCCGCCGCGTGTCGCCCCGCCGGGCGGCCGGGATCACCGGCGTCACCGACGGCGAGGCGCTGTTCGCGCTGGCGCTCGACGGCCTGGACGAAGGCGCCGAGCTGGCCGACGCGCTGGCGAACGTGGTGGCGCACGTCGGTGCCCGCACCACCGGCCGGCTCAACGTGCTGCTCACCGACGGCCAGGACCTCGTCGCCACCGCGTACGGCAACTCGCTGTTCGTCCGGGACGACGCCGAGTCGGTGGTGGTGGCGTCCGAGCCGCTGGACGACGACCGGCGCTGGACCCGAGTCCCCGACCGCAGCCTCGTGACCGCCGACCTCCGGGACGGCATCACGACCCGCCCCCTGTGACCGGCCGCGGCGACGACGCGAGGACCCGATGGTGACCACCGACGCCGCCGAGGTCCGCGTCGACGTCCACCTGACGCCCGGCGCGATCGCGGCCGCGCTGGCCGAGGACGTTCGGGCCGGGCTCGCCGCGACGCCGAAGGAGCTGCCGCCGAAGTGGTTCTACGACGACCGGGGGTCGGAGCTCTTCGACGCCATCACCCGGCTCCCCGAGTACTACCCGACCCGCGCCGAGCGCGCCGTGCTGACCGCCCGGGCCGCGACGATCGCCGCTGACACGAGGGCGGACACGCTCGTCGAGCTCGGGTCGGGGACGTCGGAGAAGACCCGGCTCCTGCTCGACGCGCTGACCGAGGCGGGGACGCTGCGCCGCTTCAGCCCCTTCGACGTCAGCGAGGCGACGCTGCGCAACGCCTCGACCGCGATCTCGGACGAGTACGGCGTCTCGGTGCACGCGGTGGTCGGCGACTTCGAACGCCACCTCGACCAGCTGCCGACCGGCGGCCGGCGGCTCGTCGCCTTCCTCGGCGGCACGATCGGCAACCTGGCACCAACCGCCCGGGCCGCCTTCCTCGCCGAGCTGGCCCGGGGCCTCGGCCCCGACGACGCCCTGCTCCTCGGCACCGACCTCGTGAAGGATCGCCAGCGGCTCGAGGCCGCCTACGACGACTCGGCCGGCGTCACGGCCGAGTTCAACCGGAACGTCCTGCACGTGATCAACGACGCGCTCAACGCCGACTTCGCGCCGGATCGCTTCGACCACGTGGCGCGCTGGGACCCGGACGCGGCGTGGATCGAGATGCGCCTGCGAGCGCGCGACGCCCAGCAGGTCGAGATCCCCGGCGTCGGGATGACCGTCCGCTTCGACGCGGGCGAGGAGCTGCGCACCGAGATCAGCGCCAAGTTCACGCGCGAGCGCGTCGAGGCCGAGCTGGCCGCGGTCGGGCTCGGGCTCCGCCGCTGGTGGACCGACCCGACGGGGGACTTCGGCGTGTCGCTGTCCACGCCGGCATGACGGCGCTGCCCGGCGAGGAGCTGGGCGCGGCCTGGCGGGCGGCGCTGGCCGACCACCGCGTGGTGCCGCTCGACGCCGCCGGGTGCGCCTGCCCGTCGCAGGCCGTGCTCGACGCGACCGTGGCCCACCTGCGCCGCGAGGCGCAGGTGGGCGGGTACGCCGCCGAGGCCGAGGTGGCGCCGGTGCTCGAGCGGGTGCGGGCCCGCCTCGGCGAGCTGGTCGGGCTCGACGCCGCCGCGGTCGTGCTGGCCCCGAACGCGACGGTGGCGTTCACCACGCTGCTCGCCGCGTGGCCGCTCCCCGGGTCGGCCCGCGTCGCCACGCTCGCCAGCGAGTACGAGAGCAACCGGCTGGCGCTGCACGCCCTCGCCGAGCGGCACCAGATCGAGCTCGTCGCCCTACCGACCGACGACGCGGGACGGCTCTGCCTCGACGGCGTCGAGGACTGCCTGCGGCGGGGCGTCGACCTCGTGACGTTCCCGGTCGTGGCGAGCCAGCGGGGGGTGGTGCAGCCGGCCGCCGACGCGGTCGCGCTCGCCCACCGGCACGGCGTCCGGATCCTGCTCGACGTCGCGCAGGCCGCCGGTCACGTGCCGCTGGCCTACATGGGCGCCGACGGCTACGTCGGGACGGCCCGCAAGTGGCTCCGGGGACCACGCGGCAGCGGCTGGCTGGCCGCCGCGCCGGCCGTCGCCGCCGCGCTCACCCC
>CALEYV010000153.1 GCA_937927875.1 uncultured Actinomycetes bacterium
GCCTGCCGATCCGGGCCCGCTTCGCGCACTTCGCCGTCCTCGCCGACGACCCGGTGCTCGTGCTGTCGGCCCCGAACCCCGTCACGCGCCGGCTCCTGGACCGCTCCGGCCTCCGCATCGAGGACTTCGACGCCATCGAGTGCAACGAGGCGTTCGCCGCCATCGCCTTGATGTGGGCGAAGGAGTTCCGTCCCGACCCGGCCCGGCTGAACCCGCGCGGCGGCGCGATCGCGATCGGCCACCCGCTCGGTGCCAGCGGCGTGCGGCTCATGACGACGCTGCTGCACCACCTCGAGTCCGTCGACGGCCGGTACGGGTTCCAGACCATGTGCGAGGGCGGCGGCCAGGCCAACGCCACCGTGATCGAGCGCCTGGGCTGAGCCCGTGCTCGAGCTGCGGGCGGGGCCGGCGCGCGTCCTGCTCGACGACGCCGGGGGCGGACGCGTCGAGCGGCTGATCGTCGACGGGCTCGACCTGCTCGTCCCGCCCGATGTCGACGACCACAACTACGGCGCCTTCCCGATGGCGCCGTGGGCGGGGCGGATCCGCCACGGCGAGTTCCGCTTCGACGGTGTCGACTACTCGGTCCCGTGCAACCACCCGCCCCACGCGATCCACGGCATCGTCCGGAACCGGCGCTGGCGGATCGACGAGGAATCGAGGTCGGCGGCGGTGCTGTCGGTGCCGCTCGACCAGCCGTGGCCGTTCGGGGGGAGGGTCGTGCAACGAGCCGCCCTGACCGCGGACGCGCTGGCGCTGACGATGGAGGTCCACGCGCGCGAGCGCCCGATGCCGGCCACGGGCGGCTGGCATCCGTGGTGGTACCGGACGCCGCCCGGGGCGGCCCAGCCGCTCGAGGTCGAGCTGCACGCCGACGCCATGTACCGCCGCGACGACGAGGGCATCCCGACCGGCGAGCTGGTCGGCGTCACGCCCCCGCCGTGGGACGACTGCTTCACCCACCTCGGCGAGCCGGCCGCGGTGCTCAGCTGGCCCGACACGGCCACGGTGACGATCGAGACCGACTGCTCGTGCGTCGTCGTGTTCACCGAGCCCGAGCACGCCATCTGCGTCGAGCCCCAGTCCGGCCCACCCGACGCGGTGAACCTCGGCGCGGCGGCGATCGTCGAGCCGGACGCGCCACTCGTCGTTCACGCGACGTTCCGCTGGGGCCGTTAGCCGCGCCGCCGGGCCTGGGTACGATCCGGGCGGTGCCCCCCGACGCCGACCTCGAAGCCCTCGACGCGTACTGGCGGGCGGCGAACTACCTCACCGTCGGGCAGATCTACCTGCGCGACAACCCGCTGCTCGCCGAGCCGCTGGCGCCCGAGCACATCAAGCCCCGCCTGCTCGGTCACTGGGGCACGTCGCCCGGCCTGAGCCTCCTCTACGCGCACCTGAACCGGGTGATTCGCGAGCGCGACGCCAACGTGCTGTTCCTCACCGGGCCCGGGCACGGCGGCCCGGCCGTGCTCGCCAACGTGTACCTCGAGGGCACGTACTCCGAGGTGTACCCGGACGTGTCGCAGAGCCGCGAGGGGATGGCCCGGCTGTTCCGCCAGTTCTCCACTCCCTACGGCGTCCCGAGCCACGTCAGCGTCCCGACGCCGGGCTCGATCCACGAGGGCGGCGAGCTCGGCTACGCGCTCGTCCACGCCTTCGGGGCCGCGTTCGACAACCCGGACCTCGTCGTCGCCTGCGTCATCGGGGACGGCGAGGCCGAGACCGGGCCGCTCGCGGGCTCGTGGGCGGGCATCGACTTCCTCAACCCGGCCCGCGACGGCGCGGTGCTGCCGGTCCTGCACCTCAACGGCTACAAGATCTCGGGCCCCACGGTGTTCGGCCGGGCCCGCGACGACGCGGTCGAGGCGATCCTCGCCGGGCACGGCTACGAGGTGCACTTCGTCGAGGGCGACGATCCGCCGGCCGTGCACGCGGCGCTGGCGTCGACGCTCGACCGCTGCTTCGACGCCATCGGCGAGATCCAGGCCGGGGCGCGCGCCCACGGCGTCGGCGCCCGGCCCCGCTGGCCCGCCATCGTGCTGCGGACCCTGAAGGGATGGACCGGGCCGAAGACGGTCGACGGCGAGCCGGTCGAGGGCACGTTCCGCGCCCACCAGGTGCCGATCCCCGACCCGGCCGGGAACCCGGAGCACCTGCGCCAGCTCGAGGCCTGGATGCGCTCGTACCGGGCCGAGGACCTGTTCGACGCCGACGGACGGCTCGTCGCGGCACTGGCCGCGCTCGCCCCGAGCGGCGAGCGCCGCATGGGCTCCAACCCCCACGCCAACGGCGGGGGCCTCCTCGTCCCGCTCGAGCTGCCCGACGCCGGCAGCTACTCGATCCCGGTACCGCGGCACGGCGCGGAGCTCCAGGAGTCGACGCGGCGCCTCGGCGAGCTGCTCCGGGACACCTTCGTGAAGAACGAGCCGGCCGCCAACTTCCGGCTCTTCTGCCCCGACGAGACGAACTCCAACCGGCTGGGCGCGGTGTTCGACGTCCAGAACCGGTGCCTGCTGGAGCCCACCATCCCGATCGACGACCACGTCGCCAATGACGGTCGCGTGATGGAGATCCTGAGCGAGCACAGCTGCCAGGGCTGGCTCGAGGGCTACGTCCTCACCGGCCGGCACGGTCTCTTCGCGACGTACGAGGCGTTCGCGATGGTGTCGGCGTCGATGCTCGTCCAGCACACCAAGTGGCTCGAGGCCGCCGCCGACCTCCCGTGGCGCGAGCCGGTCGCGTCGCTGAACGTGCTGCTCACCTCGACCTGCTGGCGCAACGACCACAACGGGTTCAGCCACCAGGGCCCCGGCCTGATCGACATCATCGTCACGAAGCGGGGCAACGTCGCCCGGATCTACCTGCCGCCCGACGCCAACTGCCTCCTATCGGTCGCTGATCACTGCCTGCGCAGCCGCGACTGCGTGAACCTCATCGTGATCGACAAGCAGCCCCAGCCCCAGTGGCTCAACATGGAGGACGCGCGGGAGCACTGCCTTCGCGGGGCCTCGGTCTGGACCTGGGCCGGCACCACCGACCGCGACGACCCCGACGTCGTCCTCGCCTCGGCGGGCGACATCCCGACCATGGAGCTGCTGGCCGCCGCCGATCTGCTGCGCCAGAAGGTCCCCGAGCTGAAGGTGCGGGTCGTCAACGTCGTCGACCTCATGTCGCTGTTCACGCCCGACGTGCATCCCCACGGCATGACCGAGGACCGGTTCATGGACCTCTTCACCGCCGACCACGACGTGGTCTTCGCGTTCCACGGCTACCCGAGCGCCATGCACAATGCCGTCCATGGCCGGCCCCGCCCCGACCGCTTCCACGTCCGGGGTTACAACGAGGAGGGGACGACCACGACCCCCTTCGACATGGTGGTGCGCAACGGGATCAGCCGCTACCACCTCGCGACCGAGGCGCTGCGCCGGGCCCGGCGCGTCCCGGAGGCGGCCGAGGACGTCATCGCGTTCTGCAACGCCCAGCTGAAGCGCCACCCGGGGTACATCCGCGAACACCTGGAGGACATGCCGGAGGTGCGCGACTGGCGCTGGTCCGGTCCGTGACCAGGGACGACACCGAGGTCGTCCTCTGCGTGAACGGCGGCTCGTCGTCGGTGAAGTGCGCCGTCATCCGCGTCGGCGTCGCCGAGGAGCAGCTGGCGGCCTCGAGCGTCGACGGCGCTGATGCGCTCGACGCGGCGCTCGAGCAGCTCGGCCCGGCCCGGGACGAAGCCACCGCGATCGGCCACCGGTTCGTGCACGGCGGACCCCGCCACGACCGGCCGACCCTGGTCGACGACCGGCTGCTCACGGACCTTCAGGCCGCGGTGCCGTTCGCGCCGCTGCACCTCCCCGCCGCGATCGCGGCGGTCGAGACGCTGGCCGCTCGTTGCCCCGGGCTGCCCCAGGTGGTGTGCTTCGACACCACGTTCCACCGGACCATGCCGGAGTCCGCGTGGCGGCTCCCGATTCCGGACGCGCTCACCGACGCGGGGATCCGGCGGTACGGGTTCCACGGCCTGTCCTACGAGTACCTGGTCGCGACCATCGGCGCCGACGCACTCGGTCGGGCAGTGCTCGCCCACCTCGGCAGCGGCGCCAGCCTCTGCGCGGTGCGCGACGGGCGGTCAGTGCACACGACGATGGGGCTCACGCCCACCGGCGGCATCGTCATGAGCAGCCGCAGCGGCGATCTCGATCCGGGAGTGCTCATTTTTCTCGCCCGGGAGCTCGGGTACGACCCCGATCACCTCGAGCGGCTCGTCGAGCACGAAGCCGGTCTCGTCGCGCTCTCGGGCGACAGCGCCGACATGCGGACCTTGCTCGGCCGCCGCGCGGCCGGGGACAAGCGAGCCGTGCTCGCCGTCGATGTGTTCGCGACCACGGTGCGCATGCAGATCGGCGCGTACGCCGCGCTGCTGGGCGGCGTCGACACCGTTGTCTTCACCGGTGGGATCGGAGCGAGCGCTGCGCCGGTCCGGGCCGAGGTCTGCGCCGGCTTGGAGGGCCTCGGTGTCCGCGTGGACGACGCGCGCAATGCCGTCGACGCCCCGGTCATCAGCTCTGACGAGGCAACGGTGACCACGCGAGTCCTCGAAACCGACGAGGCGCTCATGGTTGCCCGCCACACCAGATCGGTGCTGTCGGGCTCATAACCCGAAGGTCGCGGGTCCAAATCCCGCCCCCCGCCACCATCGCCGTGGCCGCATAGCAATGATCTTGTATCCGTGTCTGTCTACGGCGCCGCACCGGGGATCGTGAACCTCGGCGAACTCCCGTTCATCCGGGGGACTCGTCGTGTTCGGTGACCCAACGTCCAGGCAGTAAATGGGATGCCTGGAGGCGGTGGGAGCGGCTCCCAGGGTCGCGTTGTGTCAGGTGGTCAGGGCACCTTCGATCGCGCCAGTCACCTCAGGCGCCTCCGGCTCGACCTGGGGCGCGAAGCGCGCCACCACGCTCCCGTCCGGCGCCACGAGGAACTTCTCGAAGTTCCAGCGGATGTCCCCGGCGTAGCCCTCACCGTCCGAGGTCTTCGTCAGCTCGGCGTAGAGCGCATGGCGGTCGTCGCCGTTCACGTCGATCTTCTCGAACAGCGGAAACGTCACCCCATAGGTCGTCGAACAGAAGGTTGCGATCTCCTCGGGGGACCCCGGCTCCTGGCCGAGGAACTGGTTGCACGGGAAGCCCAGCACCGCGAAGCCCCGGTCGCCGTACTGCTCCTGGAGTCTCTCGAGACCCTCGTACTGCGGTGTCAGCCCGCACTTCGAGGCCACGTTCACCATCAGCGTGACCTTGCCACTCTCCTGCGTGAGACGGTCCGGGGTGCCGTCGAGCGCGGCGATGGGGGTGTCATACAACGACATCAGGTCCTCCGAAATCGAGACTCGAACCGGACCTTACCCGCAGGATGCCTGACAACCCGAAGGTCGCCGGTTCGCACTCGCCTCCGACTTGGTTGGATAGCGCGGAAGCTCGATGCCAGGCGACGCCGATCCGGTGCTGCGCGCGGCGTCGCTCCTGGCGGGGCTCGCTTCGGCGCTTGGTGAGCGTGAAGTCCCGCGGCGGTCCAACTGCCGGGCGCGGGACGGCATTAGCGTGACGTGCCTCGTCCGCCCCCAGGCGACGGACCGGAGAGGACTCAACGCCGATGCGTCCTGCGCGAGCGCTCGCTCCCCTGGTCGGCCTGCTGCTGGTCGCCGCGTTCCCCGGCGCCGCAGGTGCCGGGACGCGCGCGGCGTCCAACCAGGCCATCTTCTCGGCGGGGCTGATCGCGGCGGGTGACGTGCCCGCTGGCTGGACGCCCTCGAAGCAGTCGGACAACGCGCTGAAGGACTACCGCGGCATCCCTGACTGCAAGCAGTTCGTGGCGGCCGCCGAAGCCATCCGCAAGGGTGCCGCACGCAAGCTGTCGCCGTCCTTCACCGACGACACCTCACCCCACCAGCTCGCCATGGCCCAGGACACGGTGTTCGCGTTCAAGTCCACCAGCGCCGCGAGCAAGGCGTTCAAGGCGCTGAAGGCAGCGCCGGCGGGGAACTGCCTGGCCAAGGTGGCGGTGAAGGCGGTGCCAGGCCAGTCACGGTCCAGCGTGACGGACCTCTCGTCGCAGGTACAGGGCGCCGGTGACGACAGCTTCGCCTACGAGATCACGCTCCACGCGGCCGACCAATCGGGGCCGATCACCGCAGTGTTCGACGTCGTCGGCGTGCGCGTCGGACGGGCCGTCGTCAACGTCGACTTCGGCAACCAGGACACCACCCTTCCCCAGGCCCGCGCGATCTTGAACGCGGTGGTGAACCGACTCGTCAGCGCCTGATCGACAGCGCGCTCCGCTCGCCGAACTGCACCAGCACGACAACGCGCGCGCGGTGGTGGCGGTTCGAGCGATTTTCGCTCATTGGAACACCCCGCTGAAGAGGCCGTAGTTGCCGGTCATCCAGCTCACCGTCAGCTTGCACTTGGCGATGCGCCACCCTTGCGAGGTCCGCTCGAACTGGTTCGTGTAGTAGCCGTAGACCGTCTGGTCGCTGTCGCCGGTGGCGTTCGGGCTGTGGTGCCGAGCCTGCACGTAGGCAACGCATGTCGCATGATCGTCGTCGTGGAACGTGATCACATGGTTTGTGATCATGTGTTGCGTTGCCTCCAGACGGTCCATGACCGGCTTCGTCATCGCGACCCACTCGTCGGCCTTCAAAAGAACCGCGGGTGCGCCGAACCCGGAGCTGAAGTCCACTTCGATCTCGTCAGCGAAGCAGGTGCGAAAGAGCTCCCAGTTCCGGGTGTCGGTTCCGGTCGCGTATCGAAGCTGGACATCGCTGATCTCAGCGCGGTCCAAGAGTTGCTGTAACCGGGCTGCGTCAACGGTAGACATTGCAGGAGGATATCCGCATCGCTCCTTAGACCAGACGGTGAGAACGGTGAGAAATGCCGACGCCGATCAACGACAAGCTGATCTCTTGGGGGAGTGAGATCGACACCGAGACCGTCCGGCAGGCCGAGCGGACGGCTCGACTCCCCATCGTCGAAGGTCATGTCGCGCTGATGCCAGACGCGCACGTCGGGAAGGGCGCCACCGTCGGCTCGGTGATCCCAACCATGGGCGCCGTCATCCCAGCCGCGGTCGGCGTCGACATCGGCTGCGGCATGATCGCCGCCGAGCTCGACGTCACCGACGACCAGATGCCCGACTCCCTCGAGCCGCTGCTGACCCGGATCGAGCGGACCATGCCGGCTGGCGTTGGCCGCGGCCACGACCGCGTGTCCGGCAACGCGGACCGATGGCTGGCGACGCATCGCCCGAGCACCGAGCTATCGGCAGGGCAGGCGACGCGGGCTGCCAAGCAGTTCGGCACCCTCGGAGCGGGAAACCACTTCTTCGAGCTCTGCGTCGACGAGCGGGCCCGCGTCTGGGCGGTGCTGCACTCCGGGAGCCGTGGCATCGGCAACCAGCTCGCCACGATGCACATCGAGACGGCCCGAAACCTGGCTCGAGGCCTCGAGCTGCGTCTCGAGGATCCCGACCTCGCGTACCTCATGGAGGGAACGCCGGAGTTCGAGGCCTACATCGCCGACATACTCTGGGCGCAGGAGTACGCACGAGCCAACCGCGACCAAATGATGGACAGCGCGATGCGCGAGCTCTTCGCGTTCCTCGGCTTCGGGACCGAGACGAGCCGCGTCAACTGCCACCACAACTTCACGCAGCGCGAGATGCACGGGGGCCAAGAGCTGTGGGTCACCCGCAAGGGCGCGATCCGGGCCGAGGTCGGGGACCTCGGCGTCATCCCGGGCTCGATGGGAACCCGGACCTACATCGTGTCCGGCAAGGGCAACCCGACCAGCTGGCGGTCGTGCGCGCACGGCGCCGGTCGTCGACACAGCCGCACCAAGGCCAAGAAGCTCTTCAGCGCGACCGATCTCGCCGAGCAGATGGCGGGCAAGGTCTGGCTCTCGACGCGGGCGAGGCAACTGGTGGACGAGATCCCGGCCGCATACAAGGACATCGACCAGGTCATGGCCGACCAGGCCGACCTGGTGGAGGTTCGGCACACGCTGTGCCAAGTCCTCAACTACAAGGGCACCTGACCGCCGATCGGCCTCAGGTCAGCCCTCGCAGCGCCTCCAGCTGCTCGACGAAGTGGGTGGGGGAGCGGTGCCGCAACCGGACCGCGAGGGCGGTGGCGCCGGCCGCGCGGTGCGCGTCGAGGGTCTCGGTGGCCGCGTCGCGTGCGTCGATCGGGTCCAGCGGGGGGACCGGCTGCAGGATCACGTCGAGCAGCTGGGAACGCCGCTGCCAGGCGTCCGTCGTACGCGCGGCGGCCAGCAGCTTCGCGACATCATCGGGTTGCAGCGCGAACGGCGCCCAGGCGTCGGCGAGCTCGATGGCGCGCCGCAGCGACCGGCCGGTCCGGCCGCCGATCCAGATCGGGACGGGTCGCTGCACGCCGGCGGGGTCGACGACGAAGTCACGGAAGCGGTACGTCGAACCTTCGTAGCTCGGCTCGGTGAGGCCAAAGGCCGACTGCAGGGCCCGGATGGCGTCGTCGCCGCGGGCACCCCGGTCGGCGAACGGCGCGTCGAGGAGCTCGAACTCCTCCTGGAGCGAGCCGACGCCGACACCGAGCACGAGCCGGCCGCCACAGATGCGGTCGAGGGTTCCGTAGCGCTTGGCGATCGCCAGCGGGTGGTGGTAGCCGAGCACGAGGACGAACGTCGCCAGCCGAATCGTGCTCGTGCGCGCCGCCAGGTAGCCGAACGTCGGCAGGGGGTCCCAATAGGTGGAGCCCCGGACGGCGGCGACGTCGCGGGGGATCGCCACGTGCTCGCTGCAGGTTGCGAACTCGTAGCCGAGCCGCTCGGCGGCGACGACGACGTCGGCGACCTCTTCGATCCCGGCGTCGACCTCCCAGCTGGCGTGCGCGCGCGGCAGGCGGGTGAGGACGGGCGTCACGATCCCGAGGCGCATCGCGCTCAGGGTCGGGCGCTCACTTGCGCGGCAGGAGCGCCCGGTCGGCGATGATGTTCTTCTGCACCTCGGTGGCGCCAGCGCCGATCGACGTGTACCGCTGGAAGCTGTACAGCCGGGTCCACGTGCCGCCGTCGACGGCGTCGGGCCCGCCGCGGGCCAGCAGCCCGTTCGGGCCGAGCAGGTCGACGGCCAGCTCGGCGAGCGTCTGGGCCAGATGGCTCCACTGCAGCTTGGCGAGCGGGACCTCGGGCCAGTTCTTCTGCCCCTTGATGATCTTGGTCAGGGCTCGGTAGTTCAGGAGCTTCGTGAACTCGATGTCGGTGTAGGCGCGGGCGATCCGGTCCCGGATCTCGGGGTCCTCGAGCGCCTGCGGGTTCACCGCCCGGGCGACCGAGATCATGGACCGCAGGTCGGCGGCCATCGTGATGGCGAGGCCGGCGGTGCCGACCCGCTCCCGGCCCAGGGTGCCCATCGCGACCTGCCAGCCCGCGCCCTCGTCGCCGAGGCGGCAGTCGGCGGGGATCCGCACGTCGGTGAACCACACCTCGTTGAACATCTCGTCGCCGACGATGTCGCGGATGGGTCGGCACTCGATGCCCGGCGTCTCCATGTCGACGATGAACGCCGTGATCCCCTCGTGCTTGGCCTTGCGGGCGATGGCCTCGGGGTCGGTACGGAACAGGAAGAGGCCCCACCGGGCGAGGTGCGCGGTCGAGATCCAGATCTTCTGGCCGTTCACGACGTACTCGTCGCCGTCGCGGATGGCGGTGGTGCGGAGGTTCGCGAGGTCAGAGCCGGCCTGGGGCTCGCTGAAGCCCTGGCACCAGTGCTCGTCGGCGCTCAGGATGCCGGGCAGCCATCGCGCCCGCTGCTCGTCGGTTCCCCACTGGATGATCATCGGGCCGATCTGCCAGATGCCGTTCGCGTTGTAGATCCCGGGGGCACGGACGCGGGCCATCTCCTCCGAGTAGATGACGTTCTGCACCGGCGTCGCCTCGCGGCCGCCCCAGTCGCGCGGCCAGTTGATCGCCGCCCAGCGCCCCTCGTTCAGCCGGCGCTGCCAGTCCTTGCGCCGCTCCTGGGTGCGGGCGACGCCGCCGACGGTGCGACCCCCGCCCGGGTCCTCGTCGCCGCCCCAGTCGGCGAGGAACTTCGGGAGCTGGACGTCGAGCCAGCGTCGGAGCTCGTCGCGGAACGCCTCGTCCTCGGGCGAGTGGGAGAAGTCCATCGCTCCTTCTTACCTCGCGGTCCGGCGGGCCCGCGGCGTCCCTACCGGTGCGCCCACGCCTGCTCCTGCTGCTTCAGCTGCGCGACCGCCGCGTTGAGGTCCTGCTCGGCGGCGCTGGCGTTGCCGAGCCGGTACGTGTACGCGACGGAGTACTGGTACGCCGACGCCGCGTGGAGCGCCTGGTCGGCCGCGGACGCCGCCTGGTCGGTGATCGCCTTGTCGGTGCCCGACGACCCGGACGCGATCTGGTGGATGCGGTAGACGTCGCGCTCCATCGCCGCGATGACGCCCCTGGCGCTCTGGTCGAAGGCGTGGAGCTCGGTGAAGCGCTGGACCTTGGTCGCCAGCACCGGCAGGGAGCGTGCCTCGTGCTCGATCCGCTGGGTGGTGTGGACGAAGTCCTGGGGCGTGCCCGACGCGCTCGACCGGCTCTGGACGACGAAGTAGCCGACCGCGACCGCGGTCACCAAGAGCAGCAGGATGACCAGCGGGACCCGGCTCCGGTGCCGGCGCGGGCGGGGCCCGAGATACGCGGGCGGCGGGCGCCGGCGCGCCGACGGCGGTCGGGGCTGGAGCCGGGCGCTCGGCCGACGATTCATCGGTGTCGGCGCGACCACCCCGCTCACCCTAGAGGCGCCGCGCCTCGGTACCCGGCCAGTCGAGGCCGGGTCGGACGCGAACCGAGAGTCCCGCAGCTCCTGGATGCCGGAACCATAGTGGCGCGCGTGCCGGTCGAGCCGTCCACCACCCCGAGGGTCTCGAAGCGTTGCCGAACCGCGCCGTGGTCCCTTGCCGCGCAACCCCTCTCGACACGGACGGGGACGGCCACCGCTGGCGTGTGGTAAGTCCATTCGGCGACGGAGCGCCAGCCCGCGGCGCGAGGACGGCAAAGGACCAGCGTGGACTTCACCTTCAGCGACGAGCAGGAGGCGCTGCGCGACGCCGTGCGCTCCTTCCTCCAGCACGACGCGCCACCGTCGTACGTGCACGCGATGGCCGAGGACAGCCGCGGGTTCACCGACGAGCTGTGGGGGAAGATCGCCGAGCTCGGTTGGCCCGGTCTGCTGGTGCCGGAGGCCTCCGGTGGCCTCGGCCTCGGGCTCGTCGACATGACCGTGGTCATGGAGGAGATGGGCAAGCTCCCGCTCCCCGGCCCCTTCTTCTCCTCCGCCGTGCTGGCGACGCTGGCCGCGGCGCGTCTCGGCGCCGACGATCTGCTGCACGGGCTGGCGTCGGGCACGCTGCGCGGGACGGTGGCGCTCGAGGAGCAGGGCCACGACAGCCCGGTCGAGCGGGTACGGACGCGCGCCCGACGGCGAGGAGCGACGTGGGTGCTCACCGGACACAAGCCCCTCGTCCTCGATGGGCACACCGCGGACTGGGTCATCGTCGTCGCCCGCACCGAGGAAGGGCTCGGATCCTTCCTCCTGCAGTCGCCGCCCGCGACCCCGGTCCCGACCCTGGACCCCACCCGCAAGGCGGCCCGCCTCGTCCTCGAGGAGCAGCCCGCAGAGCGCATCGGGACGCCCGGCGACCACACCCCGCACTGGCGGCGCGTCGTCGACGAGGCCGGCGTGATGCTCGCTGCCGAGCTCGTCGGTGCGTCCGAAGCCGCCCTCGATCTCGGCGTCGAGTACGCGAAGGCCCGGGTCCAGTTCGACCGCCCGATCGCGTCGTTCCAGGCCATCCGCCACAAGGCGGTCGACATGCTTCACCGCCTCGAGCTGGCGCGCGTCGGCACCCACTACGCGGCGTGGACCTCGGACGTCGACCATCCCGACCGGGAGCACGCCGCCGCGATGGCCAAGGGGTACGCGGCCGAGGCGTCCGTGTTCGTGACCGCCGAGGACATCCAGATCCACGGCGGCGTCGGGTTCACGTGGGACTGCGACGCCCACTGGTACTACAAGCGCGCCAAGCAGAACGACGTGATGCTCGGGTACCAGGGGTGGCAGCGGCGCCGGCTCGCGGACCTGGTCCTCGACCCGGCGTAGGGGAGTGCCCGACCGCCGCCGGTCGCTGTCCGACGCCGTCGCCGAGCACGTCCGCGCCGGCGACGCGCTGCACCTCATGGTGGGTCACACCCGCTGGACGGCGGCCGCCCGCGAGGTGGTCCGGCAGTGGTGGGGTCGCGACCCCGGGTTCACGCTCCACATGCTCAGCCTCTCGAGCCTCGGCGCCCTCTTCTTCCACGGCCGGCTCGTCCGGCGGGTCGTGACCGGCTACTCCGGCGACACGTTCCCGAACTTCACACCCAACCGGCGCTTCGCCGACGCCTACGAGCGCGGCGACGTCGAGGTCGAGCACTGGTCGTTCCTCACCTTCTCGCAGCGGCTGGAGGCGGCCGCCCGGGGTCTGCCGGCGGTGACGACCCGGTCGCTCGTCGGCTCGTCGATGGCCACCAACGACGCCTTCGCGGTCGTCGACACGCCGTTCGGCGACGTCGGTCTCGTCGCGCCGCTCGAGCCCGACGTGGCGCTCCTGCACGCGCCGGTCGCCGACACGGAGGGCAACGTGGCGGTCCACCCGCCGCTGCTCGAAGGCGTGTGGGGCGCCCTCGCGGCCCGCCGCGGAGCCATCGTCACCGTCGAGCGGGTCGTCGACGATCTCCGACCGTGGGCGCACCTCGTGCGGGTGCCGGCCCACCGGGTGCTCGCGGTCTGCGAGGCGCCGCTCGGCGCGCACCCGGGCGGCTGCTTCGCGGCCGGGCTGCCGGTCGACGGCTACGGCGAGGACTACGAGTTCTGGGTCGAGGCCCGC
The DNA here is from genome assembly GCA_937927875.1 of uncultured Actinomycetes bacterium. Classification (GTDB taxonomy): domain Bacteria; phylum Actinomycetota; class Acidimicrobiia; order IMCC26256; family PALSA-555; genus PALSA-555. Next base: position 12,959 of record CALEYV010000153.1, read on the forward strand.
GCCGCGACCCGCGGCGACGACTACGACGGCTGGATCCGACACTGGGTGCTCGACGTCGAGGACCAGGCCGCCTACCTCGACCGGCTCGGGGCGGCGAGAGTCGAGACCCTCCGGGCCAAGGCGGCACCGGACTCGTGGCGCGCCGACCTCGCCCAGCACCCACCCGACCTGGCGGCCGAGCCGAACCGGTGGGAGCTCGCCGCCACATGGGGGGCCCGGCACCTGGCGGCGCGGGTGCTGGCCCTCGACGCCGACGCGGTCCTCGCCGGCGCGGGAGTCGCGAACCTGGCCGCCTGGCTCGGCGTCGCCCAGGCGCGCGAGGCCGGCAGCGACGTGCAGCTGACAGCCGAGATCGGGCTCTGGGGCTATGACCCGGCCCCGGCCGACCCCTTCGTGCTCAACCACCGCAACTTCTCGCGCTCGACCATGCTGAACGACGCGTCGACGGTGCTCGGCGCGCTCGTCGGCGGAGCCGGCGCGACGACGGTGGCCTGCCTCGGCGGCGCCGAGGTCGACCGGCAGGGGAACATCAACTCCACCCAGCTGGCCGACGGCACCTTCCTCGTCGGGTCGGGCGGCGGCAACGACGTGGCGTCGGTCTGCGCCGACGCGGTGGTGGTCGCGTTGCTGAGCCCGGAGCGGACGCCGACCGAGTGCAGCTACATCACCTCGCCCGGCCGCGCCGTCAGCGCGCTGGTGACCGACCTCGGAACCCTCGAGCGAGCGGACGGCGAGCTGACCCTCACCGCGGTGCCGAAGGGCGACGCGCCACTCGACCAGCGGATCGCGGCCGCGCGCGACGCGTGCGGGTGGGACCTGCACGTCGCCCCGACCGTCACCGAGCTCGACCCGCCCACCGCCGACGAGCTCCGGGCGCTGCGGTCCTGGGACACGCGCGGCTGGTTCCTGCGATCGCGCTAGCCGCCCCGGGCCGGGCGGTGACCCGATCGGCGCCGTTCCCAGGATGTTCATGCTCGCTTCCGGGCCGACCACCTAGAGTTCGGCCCCGTCGGGCGGCCGCCGCGCGGAAGGGCATCGGTTGAGCAGGGTCGCGCTCGAGGGCATCACGAAGCGCTTCGACGGCACGGTGGCGCTCTCGGACCTGACGCTGGAGGCCCAGGATGAGGAGCTGCTCGTCCTGCTCGGCCCCTCCGGCTGCGGCAAGTCCACCGCGCTGCGCATCATCGCCGGCCTCGAGACCCCCACCGAGGGCACGGTGCGCATCGGCGACGAGGTCGTGAACGACCGAGAGCCCCGCGACCGCGACATCGCGATGGTGTTCCAGTCGTACGCGCTGTACCCGCACATGACCGTCGCCCGCAACATCGAGTTTCCCCTCCGGGCTCGCCGG
>CALEYV010000154.1 GCA_937927875.1 uncultured Actinomycetes bacterium
CCTGCTCATTACGAGTGAGCTGCTCTGCCGACTGAGCTATCCCGGCGGGGACGGCGAGTCTATCCAGCGCGCCTTCGCGCGACTGCGGGGAGATGCAGCGCGAGACGCTCGAGCAGGAGCGACTCGTTGGGGTTGAACTCGAGCGCGTCGCGCGCGGCGCGGCACGCATCGAGCGCGCGGACCGATGACCGGACGTCGGTCTTGACTGGTTCGTGGTCGAGATTCCGCAGCGGCGCGTGCGGGCCAGCGAGCGCGTCGCGGTACAACGTCTCGAGGGCGGCGATCCCCTCGCCGAGCGCCTTGCGGCGGGCGAGCCGCTCACGAGCCGGCTGCCGCTCCTCGAGCCGGCGTCGCAGCCGACGGACGTCCCGGGCCTGGTAGCCGGCGCGCTCGGTCTCCTCGTCGAACGTCGCGAGCTCCTCGGCGTGGTGGGCCTTCACGGTCGCGATCGCTTCGTGGATCGCGTCGAGCATCTCGTCGGCGGCGCGGGCCGCCGACGCGCCGGTGCTGTCGATCCGCATCGCGGCGTCGACGAAGGTGTCGCGGAGCGGGCGCAGGTCGCCGAGCAGGTCCTGGGCCCGGCCGAGCTGCCCGCCGGAGAGCCGGGCCGCCAGCGTCGCCTCGCCGGGTACGGCGCCCCCGAGCCGCAGCGCCTCCACGATCGTGGGCTCGTCGAGGGGGCTGAGGTCGATGCGCTGGCAGCGGGAGCGCACCGTGTCGGGCAGCTCGTCGGCGGCCTCGCTGACCACGACGATCACCGTCCGCTCCGGTGGCTCCTCGAGCGTCTTCAGGAGCGCGTTGGCGGCCTCGGGCTGGAGCCGCTCGGCCTCGAGGAGCAGCACGACCTTGCGCTCGGCCTCGATCGGGGCCCGCCACGCCTCGGGGATGATCTCCTCCCGTGCCTGATCGACGGTGATCACGGTGCGCTCGGGCTCGAACTCGAGCACGTCGGGGTGCAGGCGCCGCTCGACGAGGTCGACGGCCCGGTCCTCCCCGTTGGGGCTGATGAGGGCGGCCGCGAACGCTCGCGCCACCTGCGCCGCGCCGGCGCCGCGGGGACCCGAGATGAGGTAGGCGTGGCCGGGGCGAGCAACCGCCCATCGCAGCAGCTTGACGGCCCGCTTCTGGCCGACGATCCCCCGCCAGGGGTTCCTCACGCGATGCGCTCGCTGACGGTCGCCCAGATCCGGGCTTCGACCTCGTCGATCGTGCCGGACGCGTCGACGAGCACCCAGCCCCGGGTGCCGGCCAGGTCGCGGTACGCCTCGTGGACGGCGAGGCGGAACGCGTCGTCCTCCTCCTCGAGGCGGTCGCGCGCGGCGCCGAACCGCTCGATCGCCACCTCGGGTGGGAGGTCGAGGATGAGGACGAGGTCGGGCTCGAGGCCGGTGGTGGCGATGCCGTTCACGATCTCGATGGCGGGGACGCCGAGGCCCCGTCCCACCCCTTGGTAGGCGAGCGACGCCGGCACGAACCGGTCGCTGACCACCCAGTCCCCCCGCGCCAGGGCCGGGCGGACGACCTCGAGCACGTGCTGGGCCCGGTCGGCCGCCATGAGCAGCGCCTCGGCCTCGGGCTCGACGGTGACGGTCCCGTCGAGCAGCAGGTGGCGCAGCTCGACGCCGAGCGGCGTGCCGCCGGGCTCGAACGTCGGGAGCACCTCGCGTCCCTGGTCGCGGAGACGCTTGACGAGCCGTCCGGCCTGGGTGGTCTTGCCGGTGGCGTCACCGCCGTCGATGACGAGGAAGCGGCCGGGGAGGCTCATGTGGCGCCCGCCCCAGCGGGGCCGCGCCGTCGACGGGGTCGCTGCACCCGCTGAGCGTGCCCGATGGAGTGCCGTGCCCACCAGCCGGCCACGAGGGCGATGAGCCCCCCGCCCCAGAGGGCGAGGCGGACCCCGGGGAACGCATAGCGGGCGCCCTCGACGACGACGTCGTGGTGATGGAGGACGGCGTTGGAGACCGCGTCCCAGAGGCTGGACCACAGCGGCGAGACCACGAGCGAGATCAGCAGGCAGAGCCGGATGACGGAGTAGAGGGTGGCGAACGTCCGGCCCCGCAGCTCCTCGTGCACCGACTCGTGCAGGACGGTGAAGCCGGTCACGTAGGCGGTCCCGGCGCAGGCGCCGACGACCGCGACCGCGAGGGCGGCGAACACGGTGTTCGAGATCGAGGCCGCGATGACGAGGAAGGCACCGACGCCCATGACGGCGAGCGGGAAGACCTGGTCCCGGTGCACGCGGCGTTGGATGGCGAGGAGGCCGACCACGCCGCCGGCGGCGCCGAAGCCGAGGGCGGTCATGAGCACCCCGAAGGTGGCGGCGTCACCGCCGAGGGCCTGGCGGGCGAAGACGGGGCCGAGCGGGATCATGGCGCCACCGCCGATGAGACCCAGCCCGAGGCCGACGATGACGCCTTGGACCCGCCGCTCGTGCGCGATGTACCGGAGGCCCTCGCGGATGTCGCGAAGCGTCTGGCCGACCTCGGCCCGGTGCTTCGGGCCGCGCTGGTTGTGCGGGATCGGGAGCCCGAACACGAGGATCGCCGAGGCGAGGAAGGTGCAGGCGTCGACGCCGAGCGCGAGCGCCTCCTGATCGAGCTTCAGCGCCGAGAGGGCGGCGAACGAGCCGAGCCAGCCCGCGACCGCGGCGAGCAGCGAGAACACGATCGACGCCAGCGGGAACGTCGCGTACGAGGCGACGAGCGACAGCGTGTTCGCCGACTGGAGCTGCTTCTTCTTCACCAGCTGGGGCACCGACGCATCCTTCGCCGGGCCCCACAGCAGGGTGAGAATCTCGAGCGCGAAGGAGATGAGGACCAGCCCAACCAGGTTCTCGACGAACGGGAGGAGCAGCAGCATCGACGCCCGCCCGACGTCGCAGACCACCATCACCTTGCGCCGGTCGAGCCGGTCGATGAGCACCCCGCCCACGGTGCCGAGGAAGAAGCCCGGGACGACCCGGGCGAACATGACGAGGCTGACCGCGGCGG
>CALEYV010000155.1 GCA_937927875.1 uncultured Actinomycetes bacterium
GACCGGCGACCTCTTCGGCGGGGGCGCGAAGGCGGTTCGCCACACCGACGGGGTCATCAAACTCAGCGACCCGAACGCCCCGATCGCGTTCCAGACCGGCAGCTTCGGGATGGTGACGGGGAAGCTCTCGGGGCTGAGCCTCAGCCTCACCGCGCCAAACGTCCCCGACCCCAAGGTGCAGACCTTCGAGCTCGACGGGAGCCTGCGGTCCGACCTGAAGGGCTTCGACGCCACCTTCAAGGTCGGGTTCCGCAACGGCCAGACCGCGCAGGGCACGGCGTCGGTCCTCTGCGCGGTCACCGGGCAGCGTCCGAGCGAGGTGCGCACCCTCTGCTCGCCCTGACCGACTCGCCGGCGCTCCGCCGCCGGTGACGCCGGACGCGCTCCTGGCGCCTGCTCGCTAAGGTCCGCGCTCGGCGAGGAGGAGGGCATCATGCGCTTCGACGGCAAGGTGGCAGTGGTGACCGGGGCCGGACGGGGGATCGGCGAGGCGTACGCCAAGGCGCTCGCACGCGAGGGCGCACGGGTGGTCGTCGCCGAGCTCGACGAGGCGGGCGGCGAGCGGGTCGCGAAGGAGATCGAGCAGGCGGGCGGCACGGCCATCGCGGTCACGACCGACGTCTCGAGCGAGCAGTCGACCCTCGCCATGGGCCAGGCCAGCGCCGAGGCGTTCGGCGGCGTCGACTACCTGGTCAACAACGCGGCCATCTACGGCGGCATGGAGCTGTACGGGCTCACGAACATGCCGATGGAGTACTGGGACAAGTTCATGTCGGTGAACATGACCGGCGCCGTCCTGTGCACCCGGGCCGTGTTCTCGTCGATGGCCGAGCGGGGTGGCGGCGCGATCGTCAACCAGTCCTCCACCGCGGCGTGGATGGGCGCCGGCTACTACGGGATCGCCAAGCTCGCCCTCCACGGGATCACGCAGTCGTTCGCCCGGGAGCTCGGACCGATGGGCATCCGGGTCAACGTCATCGCGCCCGGCCCGACCGACACCGAGGCGACCCGGTCGACGGTGCCGAAGGAGTTCATCGACCAGCTGCTGGCGGCGATGCCGCTCTCCCGGATGGGAACGCCCGCCGACATGGCCGACGCCTGCCTGTTCCTGCTGTCCGACGACGCCCGCTGGATCACCGGCCACGTGCTCAACGTCGACGGCGGCCAGATCATGCGCGTGTGATCGATCGGGCGCCCGGCGCCGCGATCGACGGGCCGGGATGGGGTGACGCGTGCCGCACGTGATCTTTCTGTGCACCGGCAATGCGGCGCGGTCGGTGATGGCCGGCGCCATCCTCGCCATCCACCTCGAGGATGTCGAGATCACGACCGCCGGCACGCACGTGATCGAGGGCATGCCGATGAGCTGGAGGACCCGGGAGGCGCTCGCCGGGCTCGACGTCGTCGCTCCCGGCCACCGCAGCACCCAGCTGCGCGATCGGCACGTGGCCGACGCCGACCTCATCGTCGGGCTGGCCGGCGAGCACGTCCGCTACGTGCGCCGGACGCACCCGGAGGCCGCCGCCCGCACCGGCACGCTCCGTCGCCTCGCGCGCGATCTTCCAGCCGACGAGCGGCCGTTCGCGGACCGGGTGGCCGGGTTGCACCTCGACCAGGTGGTGCTGGAGCGCCGGGAGGACGTCGAGGACCCGGCGGGGGGCGAGCTTCCCGAGTTCGAGGCGTGCGCGCGGGAGATCCACAAGCTGGTGGCGCAGCTCGCGCCAGCGCTGACCGACGGCGGCGCGCCCCAGAAGGCTGACGCGAGCTGACGGCTCGGAGGTCCGGGCGGCGCCGTCCGGGGCGTGGGCTTGCGGTTCGGCGCGTACGAGGTCCCCTCCGGCTAGCGCCGCTCGCGGTCAGGAGACCACGGCGCGGACACCGGGTGCGACGAGGCCGCCCGTCGGATCACCGTCGCTGACACGGTGCGACGGCGGGGCGGGGCGCCCCGCGCCCGCTCAGCGTTCCTGATATACCGTCAGATTCCGGGGCCGAGGGGAGTTCCCGGACCCAGGGGGGAGCCAACCGCGTGACGGCCGTCGAGCACGCGCCGAAGGCAGCGACGACGAGCGTGCCTCCGGCCCTCCGGCTCTCCGGGATCAGCGTGCGCTTCGGCGGCATCGCGGCGCTCGACGACGTCAGCCTCGAGGTCGGCGCGGGCGAGGTGCGTGGGCTCATCGGCCCGAACGGGGCCGGCAAGACGACCCTCTTCGACGTGATCTCCGGGGTCCGGGCACCGGACTCGGGACGTGTGGAACTCAACGGCCAGGACGTCACCCACCGGTCTGCGGTGCAGCGGGCGCGTTGGGGTCTCCGCCGCACCTTCCAGCGGGTGCAGACCTTCGGGTGGCTGAGCGTCGAGGACAACGTGCTCACCGCGCTCGAGTGGCGAGGCGGCGGCGGGGGACCGCTCGCCGACCTGGTCGCGTTCCCGACTCGGCGGCAGCGTGAGCGGAGCCGGCGCGAGCGAGTCCGGCAGGTGCTGACGCAGTGCGGGCTCGAGAAGGTCAGAGACGAGATGGCGAGCGCGTTGCCGATCGGGCTCGGGCGGATGATGGAGCTGGCCCGTGCCATCGTCGACCCGCCGCGGGTGCTGCTGCTCGACGAGCCCACCTCCGGGCTCGACGAGGCGGAGTCGGCCCGACTTGGGGACCGCATCCAGGCCATCCGCCGTGAGGAGGCCTGCGCCGTGCTCCTCGTCGAGCACGACGTCGGCTTCGTCATGCGTCAATGCGATCGGATCGTCGTGCTCGACCTCGGTCGGGTGCTGGCAATCGGCGAACCGCACGAGATCCAGGGCAACGCCGCGGTACGGGCTGCCTACCTCGGCGAGGAGTGACCTATCAGCAAGTCATCGACCACAAGGGGGAAATGGTGAACCGAAGAAGGTGGGTTGCGACCGCCGCGACCGCCGCCGTGCTCGGGGCGCTGGTGTCGTCGGGCATCGTCGGCGGCTCGGCCGGCGCGCGAGTAGGAAACGTCCGAGGGGTGACCGACACGACGATCAACGTCGCTGGTCTCAGCCAGGCCAGCCAGTTCATGGCCAACGACCTCAAGACCGGCGCCACGGCGGCGTTCAGCGGTGTGACGATCGCGGGCCGTCACATCAACTACGTCGAGAGTGCCGACGACAACGGCGACCCGGCGACGAACCTCAGCCAGGCCCAGCGGCTGGTCCAGCAGGACCAGGTGTTCGCGGTCGTGCCGACCCTGACGCCAGTCATGGACCAGGCGGCGACGTTCTTCGCCCAGCAGCACGTGCCGTTCTTCGGCTGGGGGATCGACCACGGGTTCTGCAACAACCCGTACGCGTTCGGCTTCACGGGCTGCATCGTCCCGCCGCCGAACATCCCGACCACCGGCACGACGTGGGGGGCGCTCATCGCCACCTACTTCAAGAACCACGGCAGCCCCGGCGGCGCGGCGGGCAAGACGGCGGCGGTGATCGCGGAGGACAACGACACCGGCCGGACCGGTGCGATCGTCATCGGTTCCCAGGCGAAGAAGGCCGGCTTCAAGCTCGTGTTCCAGAAGAACGACCTGCCGGCGACTCCTCCGGGTGACTACTCGCCGTACGTCAACGAGCTGATGACGAGCAACGGCGGGAAGCAGCCGGACGTGATCTTCGTCACCGTGTCGACCAACAACACGCTGAATCTTCCCGGCAAGCTGACGCAGGCGGGATTCAAAGGCATCCTGACCAATGCGGTGCTCTACGACCCTCGCGCCGTCGGTCTGATGAAGGCCAACTCGGTCTTCACGCAGTTCGACGTCCCCGAGGACACCAGCAACGCGGCCATGCAGCAGATCGTGACCAAGCTGAAGGCAGCCGGCGCCACGACCATCACGCAACCGATGCTGTCGTCGTACTTCTCGGCCGACTCTTTCGTGCAGGTGCTCAAGAAGGTCGGGAAGAACCTCACGCCGGAAGCGGTGGCGAAGGCGATGGCGAACTTCACGTACCAGATCCCGGGCGTCGTCGGACCGACGAAGTACCCGGCGTCGAAGACCCAGGGATCGCCGTGCGGCACGCTCGTGTACAGCGACGGGACTGCCTGGAGCGTCCAGGTGCCCTACGCGTGCTACCAGGACTACAACTACAAGACAGGCAAGTTCCTGAAGTACTAGGGAGACAGGACGCGAACGGCGGTGGCGGCCTTCGGGCCGCCACCGCCGCCGTCCGAAAGGCGCGCCGGCGACATCGTTCGAGGTGACGGGTGCAGAAGTTCTTGAACCTGCTGCTGTCGGGCACCGTCACCGGCGGCATCTACGCCATCATGGCCTCGGGGCTCGTCTTGACGTACGAGACCTCGGGCATCCTCAACTTCTCGCACGGCGCCGTCGCGTTCACGACCGCGTTCGTCTACTACCAGCTGCACTCCGGTCAGCACATCCCGATCGTCCCGGCGCTGATCATCTCGGTGCTGATCTTCGCCCCGCTCATGGGCCTGGTGCTCGATCGAATCATGTTGCGGCGGCTCGCCACCGCGCCGGTCTACGCCCGCATCGTCGGCACGATTGGCCTGCTCGTCGCCCTGCCCGAGATGGCGCTCTGGCTGGTCGAGACGGTCGGCGACGACGTTCTCGGACTCGGCCTGCCGAAAGTCTCGGACACGAACGCCATCGGCGGCACGGCGCCCGGCATCGGCCCCCGCCCGCCGCACGTGTTCCGCTTCGGTTGGCTCGGCTTGCCGACCGTCCGTCTCGACACCGACCAGCTCGCCGTCTTCATCGCGGCCGGCATCGCCGCGTTCGCCCTGTGGTTCGTCGTCCGTCGAACCCGAGCCGGCCTCGAGATGCGCGCCGTCGTCGACCGAGACAGCCTCGCCGCCCTCCGTGGCATCAACCGAGCCCGCACGTCGGCGACGGCGTGGGTGCTGACGATGGTCCTGGCCGGCCTCGGCGGCGTGCTCATCTCGCCGCTGTTCCAGCTCAACGCCGACCTGTTCACCCTGATCGTCTTCGGGTCGTTGTTCGCCGTCGTGCTGAGCGGCCTGCGCTCGATCCCGGTGGCGTTTCTCGGAGGCCTGCTCCTCGGCGTCATCCAGGACCTGATCGCCGGCTACAGCGACAGCTTCCTGCCGGGCTTCCTGCACGGGCTCAGCGGCTTCCGCTCCTCCATACCCTTCCTCTTGACGTTGCTGCTCGTGTTCATCGTGCGCGAGCCCGCCTCCGACGAGGCGCCGCGTCCCGACCATCGGGCCGGCCTGCCCGCCTGGCGACGTCGCCTGCCGTGGGCGCTCGCCACGCTCGCACTCGTCGCCTTCGCCTTGCAGTGGACGGGCATCGGCGCGCTCCAGGCCGACGTGTACGAGCAGGGGATCATCGCGAAGGGCCTCGTCTTCGGGATCATCTTCCTGTCCTTCGTCGTGGTCACCGGCCTCGGCGGCATGGTCAGCCTGGCCCAGGCCTCATTCGTGGTCGCCGGCGGCTTCGCGGCCGGGTGGGCGCTGAGCCGCGACTGGGGCATCAACTTCCCGCTCGTGGCGACTCACGGTCACCTCAACTTCGCGCTGGCCGCGCTGCTCGGAGCCGCCGTGGGCGCCGGACTCGGCGTGCTCGTCGCGCTCGTGGTGGCGTGGCGACGGCTGGGCCCGGTCGCGCTCGCCATCGCCACCTTCGCCCTCGCGTTCTGGGTCGAGGCCGTCCCTTACGGCACGCAGTCGATCAGCCACGGCACCACCGGCTGGGCGATCACGCCCCCGGTGTTGAGCATCCCGGGACTGAACTGGCTCAACGAGCAGCTCGTCTCCGGCGCGTCTGGCCACCCCGACTTCTCACAGCCGGCGGACCAGGTCGTCCTGCTGCTCGTGATCTTCGGGCTGCTGACGCTCATGATCCACGCCTTGCAGCGGTCAGCATCGGGGCGGGCGATGCTCGCGGTGCGCAGCACCGAGGTCGCGGCCCGTACCGCCGGCGTCGCGCCACGCAAGACGAAGATCCTCATCTTCGCGGTATCAGCCGCGATCGCCGGGTTCGGCGGCGTCATGTTCTCGATGGTGACGGGCGCGGCGCTGCGTACCAACGCCGTGCCGCAGGTCGGTCTCATCTGGCTGGCGGTCGCGGTCGTGTTCGGGATCCGGCGTCCGGGCGGCGCGCTGCTCGCCGGGCTCGCCTTCGCCTGCACGCCGCAGATCTTCACCTGGATCGGTCACGACTTCCTGTCCGGCGCGTTCGGTGACCTGACGACCTCGTCGTACTTCACCCCGATGCTGTTCGGCCTCGGCGCGATCAACCTGGCCCAGAACCCGGACGGACTGCTCGCCCTCGTCGGCCACCAGCGCCTCGAGCGGCGCCGCGCCCGGGAGCAGCGCGCGCAGATCGCACGCGCCGAGGAGGAGCTGCACGGCGGCGAGGCACCCGCGCCGGCCCCGGTCATGGTCCCCGCGGGGCCACCGGTCGGGGACGGAGTCTCAGCGCCGCCGGCGGCCTTGGCGATCGAGGACCTGGCTGCCGGCTACGGCGAGGTCGAGGTGCTCCACGGAGTGAACCTCACCCTGACCGCCGGCACCGTGGTCGCCGTGCTCGGCGCCAACGGCGCCGGCAAGTCGACGCTGTGCTCGGTCGTCGCGGGCCTGTTGCCAGCGACCCGGGGCCGGGTCCGGCTCGACGGGCGCGACGTCACCGACCTCCCGGCGAACGAGCGGGTCCGAGCCGGGTTGCTGCTCGTGCCCGAGGGGCGCGGAGTCTTTCCAGGCCTCACCGTCGAAGAGAACCTGCGCGTCCTCCTCCGCGGGCCCGAGGAGCGAGAGAAGGCGTACCGGCGCTTCCCGATCCTCTCCGAGCGGCGCGGTCAGCCGGCCGGGCTGCTCTCGGGCGGCGAGCAGCAGATGCTGAGTCTCGCCACCGCGCTCGCGCAGCCGCCGAAGGTCTTCATCGCTGACGAGCCGACGCTCGGTCTCGCTCCGCTCGCGGCCCAGGAGGTCATCCGGGCGATCCGCGAGCTACGCGAGCTCGGCTCGGCGACCTTGCTCGTCGAGGAGAAGGCCCGCGAGGTCATGGAGGTGGCGGACACCGTCGCGTTCATGGAGCTCGGCCGCCTGGCGTGGGTCGGCGCGCGCGAGGACGTCGACGAGGAGCGCCTCGCCGCCGCTTACCTCGGTACCAGCGTCTGAACGGTCACTTCCCCTCGAACTCGACCGGCCGCCGCTCCGCCTGCGCCTGGTAGCCCTCGGCCATATCGTCGGACACGAAGTTCGGCGCCGAGCTGGCGGCCACGAACCGGGTCGCCTCGGCGAGCCCCCGCTCGGCCCAGAAGTTGATCGTCCGCTTGATGGCCTGCACGGCCAGCGGCGCGTTGGCCGCGATCTCCTCGCAGAGCGCCCGCGCGTGCGACTCGAGCTCGTCCACCGGGACGACCTCCTGCACCACCCCGAGTCGCAGCGCCGTGTCGGCGTCGATGCGGCGGCCGGTGAACGCGAGCAGCCGAGTCCACCCCGCGCCGATCTCCGAGGCCAGTCGGAGGTCGCCGGCCGAATCGATCCCGACGCCGACCGTCGCCTCGGGCAGGGCGAAGACGGCGTCGTCCGCCGCGACCCGGATGTCGGCCATCATGGCCAGCTCGAAGCCGGCGCCGAGGCAGTAGCCGTGCACCGCCACGACGACCGGCTGGGGCAGGTTCGTGAGCACGTGGAACCGCTCGTGCACCCAGCGGAACCGCTCGTAGTAGTTCCGCGTCTTCTCGGCCGGGGAGCGGCCGGTGATCCGGTCCTCCGGCATCCCGAGGTCCACCCCCGCGCAGAACGCCCGGCCCTCGGCGCGCACGAGCACGGCGCGCACCCGGTCGTCGAACCGGAGCTCGTCGGCCCGGTCCGCCAGCTGGCGCGCCGAGGCCCACGACCAGGCGTTCAGCTTCTCGGGTCGGGACAGCGTGATGACCCCGAGCGGCGGCTCGACGTCCAGCCTCACGAACTCGGGCTCCGTCACGGCTCCTCCTCAAAACCGCCGGCGACCGGTGCCGAACCGGTCATGTCGGCTCGAACGGGCCCCGGCCCAGCTGCTCGCGAATCGGCGCGAACTCCGGCATCAGCAGGTGCCGGCGCTGCCAGTTCGCGCCGTCGACGACGAGCGTGTGGCCGGTGACATAGCTGGCCCAGGGTGAGCAGAGGAACACCGCCGCCCACCCCAGCTCGCGCGGCTCGCCGACGCGGTGCGCCGGCGTCCGCCGGTCCTCGGCGTGGCCCCGTCCGGGCACGCCCTCCGTGATGTGCGCGGCCTCGTCCGGGTGCGGGAACAGACCGGGCACCAGCCCGTTCACGCGGATCCCGTAGGGACCCCACTCGACGGCGAGCGTCTCGGTGAGGTTCTTCACGCCCGCCTTGGCGGCCGCCGAGTGCGCGAATCCGGGGCCGCCGGTCCACGCGTACGCGGCGCCGACGTTCAGGATGCAGGCCGGTCGGCCGTCGGCGATGCGACGCCGGCCCAGCTCCCGGCAGCCGAAGAACGTGCCGTCGAGCACGATCTGGGTGACCGCGCGCCAGCCGTTCGGGCTGAGGTCCTCGGCCGGCACCGGGAAGTTCCCGGCCGCGTTGTTCACGAGCACGTCGACCGGGCCGAGCTCGCGCTCCACCGTGTCGAGCGCCGCCTCTATCTGGGCCGGATCGCGCACGTCGCAGGTGACCGCCAGGCCGCGTCCGCCCGCCGCGTCGACCGCCGCCACGCCGGCCTCCCGGTGGGCCTCGTCGCGGCTCGCGACCGCCACCGCGGCGCCGAGCCGCGCGAACTCCACCGCGATCGCCCGGCCGAGGCCGGTGCCGCCGCCGGTCACGACCACCGTCTGGCCGTCGTAGGTGCCGGCGGGCAGCGGGGTCGAGCCCTCGAGGGGCGGCGCGGGCAGCGGCATGATGCCTCCGTCGGGGCGGCGGGTGGACACACTAACGGCGCCCATGCGATCGACCCTCGCCTCGCTGCTCGCCCTCGTCGCCGTCGTGCTGGTGCCGTTCGCCGACGTCGGCGTGTGGGTCCAGCGCGAGCTCGTCGGCACGACGTCGTTCGTTCGGCTCGGCGAGCAGGTGCTCGACCGCACCGAGGTTCGCGACGCCCTCAGCGAGCGGATCGTCGGCGACCTCAGCGGCTCCGTCCCCGGCGTCGCGGGTCGGGAACAGGCCCTGCGCCCGCTCGTCGCCACGGTGCTGGCGTCGCCGGCGGTGCGGCCCGCGCTCGACACGGTGCTGGCGAACACGCACGACCAGCTCCGCAACGGTCACGACCCGCTGCAGCTCGACGTGAGTCCGGTGCTCCCGGCGGTGCGCGCCCAGCTCCCCGCCAACATCGCCAGTCGCGTCCCGTCCGGCCTCACGATCGCGCCGGTCACGGTCCTGCGTCGCCAGGACGCGCCGGTGGTGTGGGAGACGGTGCAGGTGGTCCAGGGCGCCGCGCTCGTCGTCCCGCTGCTCGCGCTCGCCGCGTTCGCCGGGGCGCTGCTCGGCGCCCGCCGCCGCGGGACCATCTGCATGGTCGTCGGCGCCGCCACGCTGCTGGCGTCGCTCGGCCTGCTCGCGCTGCTGAAGCCCGGCCGCTCGGTGCTCGAACAGCAGCAGGGGACGCCGACGCAGCGGTCGGCGTTCCTCGCCGGCTACGACGCCGTCACGCGGTCGTTCGTCCAGCAGACGGTCGTGTTCGCGGTGCTCGGCGGGCTCATCGTCGTCGTCGGGTTCATCGTGGTCTGGCAGGAACGCCGCACCCTCCGACCGTCGTCGTGGGCGTGACCAGGCCCCGGACCTGACGATCCGTCAGGCCTATGCTCCAGTGATGGCCGACTACCCGAAGATCGTCTCGGTGGACGACCACGTCGTCGAGCCGCCCGGGGTGTGGCAGGACCGGCTGCCGGCGAAGTACCGGGAGATCGGCCCCCGCACCATGCGGGCGCCGCTCGGCGAGATGACCTTCGTCGGCGGCAAGTTCAGCTACGCGCCCGGCACCGACGGGCCGATGTGCGACTGGTGGCTCTACGAGGACCTCGTCTACCCGCTCACCCGGCTGTCGGCGGCGGTGGGCTTCGACCGGGACGAGGTGAAGGTCACCGCGATCACCTTCGACGAGATGCGGCCCGGGTGCTTCGACCCGAAGGCGCGCCTCGAGGACATGGACGCCAACTGGACCGAGGCCAGCCTGTCCTTCCCGACCTTCCCCCGGTTCTGCGGCCAGACCTTCCTCGAGGCGAAGGACCGCGAGCTCGCGCTGCTCTGCGTCAAGGCCTACAACGACTGGATGTTCGACGAGTGGTGCGGGCCCTCCGCTGGGCGGCTCATCCCGCTGCCGCTGATCCCGCTGTGGGACGCGCAGCTCGCCGCCGACGAGGTGCGCCGCAACGCGGCGAGGGGTGGCCACGCGGTCTGCTTCACCGAGATCCCACCGTTCCTCGGGCTGCCGTCGGTCCACGACCAGGACGGCTACTGGGACCCGTTCTTCGGCGCCTGCGCCGAGACCGACACCGTCGTGTGCATGCACATCGGCTCGTCGTCGAGGATGCCGTCGACGTCGCCCGACGCACCGGCCGGGGTGGGCTCGACGCTCACCTACATGAACGCCGCCATGTCGATGGTCGACTACCTGATGTCGGGCGTGTTCGAGAAGCACCCCCGGCTCCAGATCGCGTACTCCGAGGGCCAGATCGGGTGGATCCCCTACATCCTCGAGCGGGCCGACGTCGTGTGGGAGCAGAACCGGGCCTGGGCCGGGCTCGAGGGCAAGGTGCGCAAGCCGCCGAGCCAGTACTACCGCGAGCACGTCTACGGATGCTTCTTCGACGACGAGCACGGGCTGAACTCGCTGGAGTCGGTCGGGGTCGACAACATCACCTTCGAGACCGACTACCCCCACTCCGACTCGACGTGGCCCCACACCCGCGAGGTCGCCGAGAAGCTCACCAAGAACCTCGACGACGAGACGATCTACAAGATCATGCGGGGCAACGCGATCC
>CALEYV010000156.1 GCA_937927875.1 uncultured Actinomycetes bacterium
CACGCGTAAGATCGTCGGCAGCGTCAGATGTGTATAAGAGACAGCTGCTCGGCGAGGCGCTCACCGCGCTCTACCGCGGCGCGTCGGCGTTCGCGTTCCCGAGCCTGCACGAGGGCTTCGGGCTGCCGCTCCTCGAAGCCATGGCCCAGGACACCGCGATCGTCTGCTCGGACATCCCCGTCATGCACGAGGTAGCCGGCGACGTGGCGGTGTTCGTGCCCCCGGCCGACGTCGTCGCCTGGGGTGACGCCCTCGTCGCGCTGCTGCGCGACGACCACGCCCGCGACGTGCTGGCCACGGCAGGAAGGCGCCGCGCCGCCGACTTCACGTGGGACCGCTGCATCCAGCGGACCCGGGCCGTCTACCGGGAGCTCACCCGCCGCTAGCGCGCGGCGCTACCAGCCCCTCGTCACCCACTCGTCGAGGTGGGGGCGCTCTTCGCCGAGGGTCGTGTCGAGCCCGTGGCCGGGCAGCACGAGGAGGTCGGCCGGCAGCGTGAAGAGCCGACGGTCGATCGAGCGGATGATCTCGTCGAAGCTGGCACCCTTTGTGGCGGTGTTGCCGGGGCCGCCGGGGAACAGCGTGTCACCGGTGAACAGGAGGGGCTTGTCCTCGAGCAGGAACGAGGTCGAGCCGGCCGTGTGCCCCGGCGTGTGGATCGAGCGGAGCCGCAGGTCGCCGACCTCGTAGACCTCGTCGTCGGGGATCACGAAGTCGTAGGCGGGCAGCATGGCGGCGTCCTCCGCCGCGATGCCCACGTCGATGCCGGCGTCGCGGACCGCGTTCACGGCTTGGATGTGGTCCCAGTGGCCGTGGGTCGTGAGCACGCGCCGCACTCCGGTGGCACGCGCCACGTCCAGGAGCAGTTCGTGCTCGTTGGCGGCGTCGACGAGCACCGCGTCGCCGGTGCGCTTCGAGCGGACGATGAAGACGTTGTTCTCGAACGGTCCGACGACGAGCTTGTCGACCCGAACGTCGGTGTCCTCGTAGTGAGCGGCGACCGGCACCGGGCCAGGGTACGTCGGGGCGCGGCGGCGCCCGTTCGCCGCCTGGTCGGGCTGGAGTAGCGTGCCCGGCCGGGATGGACTTTCGCGATTCGCCGGGCGAGGCGGCATTCCGGGACGAGGTGCGCGGGTGGCTCGCTGAGCACCTCACGGACGAGTTCGCCGAGCTGGGCGGTCGCGGCGGCCCGGCCGACGAGACGGCCTGGGAGACGCGCGTCGAGTGGGAGAAGCTGCTCGGCAAGGACCGCTGGCTCGGGATGGCCTGGCCCGAGGAGTACGGCGGCCGCGCCGCCGGCTTCACCGAGCAGGTCATCTTCAACGAGGAGTACGCGAAGGCGAACGCGCCGGCGCGGCTCAGCCTCTTCGGCGAGGGCCTCTTCGCGCCCACGCTCCTCGCCTACGGGACCGACGACCAGAAGCGCCGCTTCCTGCCGAAGATCCAGGCCGTCGAGGAGCTGTGGTGCCAGGGCTACTCCGAGCCCGGCGCCGGGTCCGATCTCGCCAACGTCCAGACCAAGGCCGTCCTCGACGGCGAGCAGTGGGTCGTGAACGGCCAGAAGGTCTGGACCACGCTCGCGCACCGGGCCCAGTGGTGCTTCTGCGTCACCCGCACCGAACCCGGGTCGCACGGCCACCACGGCCTGTCGTACCTGCTCGTCCCGATGGACCAGCCCGGGGTCGAGGTCCGCCCGCTGCGGCAGATGACCGGCACCGCCGAGTTCAATGAGGTCTTCTTCTCCGACGCCCGCACCGACGCCCACAACGTCCTGGGCGAGGTCGACGACGGCTGGAAGGTCGCCATGGCGACCCTCGGCTTCGAGCGGGGCACCGCGTTCCTGTCCCAGCAGCTCGGCTTCGCGCGCGAGCTGGAGGACCTCATCACCCTCGCCCAGAAGCGTGGCGCGACGGCGGACCCGATCGTCCGCCAGGAGCTCGCCGACTCCTTCGTCGGCGTGCAGATCATGAAGTTCAACGGCATGCGGATGCTGACCGGCCTCGTGCGCAGCGGCACGCTCGGCCCCGAGGCCAGCATCGGCAAGCTGTACTGGAGCACCTGGCACCGCCAGCTCGGCGAGCGGGGGATCCGGGCCCTCGGCGCCGACGGCATGGAGCTCCCCACCGGCCCCGGCTACGACCTCGACGAGCAGCACCGGATCTTCCTGTTCAGTCGGGCCGAGACCATCTACGCCGGGTCGAGCGAGATCCAGCGCAACATCATCGGCGAGCGGGTGCTCGGACTCCCGCGCGAGCCCCGTGAGAAGAGGAGCAACGAATGAACTTCGCGTTCTCGGACGAGCAGGAGCAGCTGCGGGACGCAGTCCGCAAGTTCCTCGACGCCAAGAGCCCCGAGGCCGAGGTCCGCCGGCTCATGGAGACCACCGAGGGCTACGACCCCGCGGTGTGGACCCAGATGGCCCAGGAGCTCGGTCTCCAGAGCCTCCACATCCCCGAGGCGCACGGCGGCCAGGGGTTCTCGTTCGTGGAGCTCGGCATCGTGCTCGAGGAGATGGGCCGGGTGCTGCTCTGCGCCCCCTACTTCTCGACCGTCTGCTTGGCCGCCAACGCGATCCTGAACGTCGGCACCGACGCCCAGCAGGGCGAGCTGCTGCCCGGCATCGCGGCGGGCGAGACGATCGCCACCCTCGCCTTCACCGAGCCGAACGGGAAGTGGGACGCGTCCGGCATCACGATGGAGGCGAAGGGCTCGGGGGACGCGACGACCTTGTCCGGGTCGAAGATGTTCGTGATCGACGGCCACACCGCGAACACGATCGTCGTCGTCGCCCGGCAGGCCGGCACCAGCGGCGAGGACGGGATCGGCTTCTACGTCGTCGACGCCGACGCCAAGGGCCTCACCCGCACCCCGCTGGCCACCATGGACCAGACCCGCAAGCAAGCCCGGCTCGACTTCGACGGCGTCACCGCCACGCCGCTCGGCGACCCCGGCGCGGGCTGGCCCGCGCTCTCGAAGACCCTCGACCAGGCCGCGGTCTGCCTCGCCAACGAGATGGTCGGCGGGGCCCAGCGGGTCCTCGACATGTCGGTCGAGTACGCGAAGGTCCGGGTCCAGTTCGGCCGGCCCATCGGCTCCTTCCAGGCCATCAAGCACAAGTGCGCCGACATGCTCCTCGAGGTCGAGTCCGGCAAGTCGGCCGCCTACTACGCGGCCTGGGCGGCGGCCGAGGACAACGAGGAGCTTCCGGTCGTCGCCAGCCTGGCGAAGGCCTACTGCTCGGACGCCTATTTCCACGCCGCGGCCGAGAACATCCAGATCCACGGCGGGATCGGCTTCACCTGGGAGCACCCGGCCCACCTGTACTTCAAGCGGGCCAAGAGCTCCGAGATCCTCCTCGGGGACGCCACCTACCACCGGGAGCTGCTGGCGCAGCGCATCGGGATCTGATCTCGCCGCCGGCCCCGGCGGTGACGCGCGGCACGTTGGGAAATGCCGCCCCTCCAGTCGGCGGTTCGCCCTGTCGATGTACCGGATGGGCCCGCCAAGGGCGGCGGGCGAGGAGGGGCGGCCGTGTCCGCACTGATCGACGACCTCGTGCTCCGCACCGCGTGGCTGCTCGCCGCCACGTCGGTGATCCTGGGTCTCTCGGCCCAGCTGCACGTCGGTCCCGTCGGCTGAGCTCGACGAGTCACCGCCGGTAGCCTGCGCCGGTGGCGCTGGTGGCCGGCATGCTGGCGTTGGGCGTCGTCCTCGCCATCGCGGCCGTCTTCGTGGTGCGGGAGGCGGGCCGCATCGCCCGGCGACCGCCCCCGGCGCTCTTCGACTTCGACGACGCCTACGACTACGTCGTCGAGGAGCTCCCCGACGACGTCGCCGCCACCCTTACCCCCGACGACGTCCGGCGGATCCTGGACTTCGAGGTCGAGTACTTCCAGCGCAAGGGCGTCGCCGGCAACGGCTCGACCAACGGGCCGGCGGGGCCGGTCGTCTTCGGTGGGGCCGAGACGATCGCCTACATCCTGGAGCGCTCGGCGGCCACCGGCGAGTCCTACCTGCCGGAGCAGGTCCACGCGGTCGTGGCGACCCAGCTCGACTACCTCCGGGCCATCGGCGCCATCGGGCCGCCGAACCGGCTGCTCGACGACGGTCGCGAATCGCCGACGCCCTGAGCCTCACGCGTGCTACAAGTGAGACCACCAGGGAAAGGAGGTGGTCCACGCATGCACGACGATCGAAGTGGGACCCTGGAGGTGCGCGGCCGCTAGGCCACACCTCGGCTGGACCGCCTGGCGGAATCCAACCGCCGCACCGGCGTCGACCGAGCGGGAGCTGGTCCCACCCGCGTTGCAGAGGTCGCCGCAAGCAGCCAATCTCGTGGTGCGGGGCGCGTCGCGCCCCGCACCACTTCTTTCCTGCCGACC
>CALEYV010000157.1 GCA_937927875.1 uncultured Actinomycetes bacterium
GGCCAGGACGGCACGGGCGGGACCGTCGGTGGCACCGGCGGCGGCGGCGGCACCACCGCGGGTCCCGGGGCGGCGGGCACGCCGGGCGGGAGCGCGGGGAACACCCCAGCGGTCCATGACGGGGGGAACGGCGGGAACGGTGGCATCGGCGGTGGTGGTGGCGGCGGCGGCGGCGGCATCAACGGCGGCGGCGGCGGCGGCGCCGGTCCAGGCACCAATAGCGGGTTCGCGGCCGGTGGCGGTGGCGGCGGGAACTCCCCTGCCGGTGTCGCCGCGCCTACGACGGTGACCGACCCCGGCACCGGCGGCAACGGCGGCGTCGTCGCGACCTTTTCCCCCGGCGACACCAGCTGCCTGCCCGTGGTGGTCGCGCCAAAATTCACCGGCTGATGTGGAACGGCTTGTCAAGGGCTGATTGATTCGGGTTTTGGTGCGCGCGGGCAGAGCGCGTTGTTGTCACACCAGGACACCAGGTCACCTTCCATGGCGCGCCGCTCAGCGGTGCGGGCTTCGATGACGTCTGGTACCGAAGGGGGCCGGCGGGTCGCTGCCGTAGACTCGCGCCGCCGGGAGGGATGACCGAGTGGCCGAAGGTGCTCGCCTGCTAAGCGAGTAGGGGGTTATTAGCCTCCTCCAGGGTTCAAATCCCTGTCCCTCCGCCAATCTTCGCCGCACCGATGCCCGCCGCTGACCCCGCCCCGACCCTGCTCCAGTTCGGCGCGGCCACGCTCGGCGAGTCGGGCGGCCACCCGATGCGGTCGCGGATCCGGCCCGCCTGGTCGGGCGCGCGGCTCGCCGCCCCCGCCTACCCGGTGCAGTGCACGGCCGGCGACAACCTGGCCGTCCACGTCGCGGTCGCGCGCGCCCCGGCCGGGGCCGCCCTCGTCGTGGACGTCGGCGACGAGCCCGAGCGCGGCTACTGGGGCGAGGTGCTCACCACCGGCGCCGAGGCCCGGGGCCTGGTCGGCCTCGTCATCGACGGGTGCGTCCGCGACACCGCCGCCCTGGCCGCCCACGGCTTCCCGGTGTTCGCGGTCGGCACCGCGCTCCCGGGCGCCACCAAGCAGCAGCCGGGGCGGGTCGGTGACGTCGCGGTCGTCGGTGGGGTCGCCGTGCACGCCGGGGACTGGATCGTCGGCGATTCGGACGGGGTGACCGTGATCCCGGCCGCCCAGCTCGACGCCGTGCTGGCGGAGGGCCTGGCGCGGGCGGAGAAGGAGGAGGGGTTCTTCGCCGAGCTGCGCGGCGGCGCGACGACGCTCGGCCTCCTCGGCCTCGATCCGTCGCCGATCGAGGGCGACGCCTGACGAGACGCCGCGCTCAGGCCGCGGCGACGACCGACGGCCGCCGGTCCGACCACGGGCAGGCGGCTTCGAGCTGGGCGGCGACCCGCAGCAGGAGGTCCTCGCGCCCGTACGGCGCGATGAGCTGCACCCCGACCGGCATCCCGTCGCGGGTCTGGTGGAGCGGGAGCGAGATCGCGGGCTGACCGGTCACGTTGAACGGCATCGAGAAGTTCGTGAGGATGCCCGTCCGGGACAGGGTCTCGAACGGATCGAGCTCCGGGCCGAGGAACCCGAGCTCGGGTGTCTCCGCCGAGACCGTCGGCGTCACGAGCAGGTCGTGGTCGTCCCACCACGCCGCCACCCCCCGGGCCCACCGCTGGACCTGCTCGAGCGCGGCGACGTACGCCCCGCCGCTCACCGCCCGGCCCATCTCGGCGAGCATGGCGTTCCACGGCTCGAGCACGGTCGGCTCGAGCGCCCGCCCGAGCTTCTCGCTCCAGCGGTCGAGCTCCCGGGCGATGAAGACGGGGAACATGACCGGGATGTTCTCGGCGTAGCCGGGGGCGTCGAGGGCTGCGATGTCGGTGGGCTCGACGGCGTGGCCCAGCGATTCGAGTGTCGCGGCGGCGGCGTCGACGCCGGCGACGACGTCGGCCGGCATCTCGCCGAGGCCGGGGCTGCGGGCCGAGCGGAACCCGATCCGCAGCTGGCCGGGGTCGGCGCCGACCTCGTCGAGGTACGGCCGTTGCGGCGGCGGCGCGGTGTACGGGTCGCCGGTTCCCGGGCCCGCGATGGCGTCGAGCACTGCGGCGGTGTCGCGCACGGTGCGGGTCAGCACGTGCTCGTGGGTGGTCATGGCCCAGTACTCGCCGAAGTCGGGCCCGAGCGTCCCGCGGCCCCGGCTCGGCTTCAGCCCGACCAGCCCGCACATCCCGGACGGGATCCGGATCGAGCCGCCCATGTCGTTGCCGTGCGCGACGGCGACCATCCCGGACGCGACGCCGGCCGCCGATCCTCCGCTCGACCCGCCGGTCGACCGGTCGACGCCCCACGGGTTGCGCGACGGCCCGTAGGCGAGCGGCTCGGTGGTGACCGACGACGCCAGCTCGGGCGTGTTCGTCTTGCCCACGATCACGAACCCGGCGGCCCGGAAGCGCTGGACGAGCCAGGTGTCCTCGGGCTCGGTCCACCGGGCGTCGCGCAGCACCCGCATCCCGCAGTGGTACGGGTCGCCGGCCGAGTGCGCGACCGCGTCCTTCAGCAGGAACGGCACGCCGCGGAACGGGCCGTCGGGGAGCGGCGCCCCCGCCTCGGTCCGGGCCCGCTCCGAGCGGTCGTGGATGACGGCGTTCAGGGCCGGGTTCAGCGCCTCGATGCGGGCCAGGGCCGCGTCGACCAGCTCGGCCGGGGTGACCTCACCGGTCCGGACCAGCTCCGCCTGCGCGGTGGCGTCGAGCCAGGTGACGTCGTCGCTCATGACCGCTCCTCGTTACTGGGTGACCAGGTTGGCCGGGCGGCGCCCGGCCAGCACGTCCACGACCCCCTGGCTCGCCATGCGAGCCATCCGGGTCCGCGTGGCGCGCGACGCCGAGCCGATGTGGGGGAGCAGCACGACGCGGGGCGCCGCCAGCAGCCGGGGATGGATCGCGGGCTCGCGCTCGTACACGTCGAGGCCGGCCGCGAACAGCTCCCCCCGCTCGAGCGCGCCCGCCAGCGCCTCCTCGTCTACCACCGGTCCCCGGGCCGTGTTCACCAGCACCGCGGTACTTCGCAGCAGGGCGAGGCGGCGGATGTCGAGGAGGTGACGGGTCTCGTCGGTCAGGGGCACGTGCAGCGACACGAAGTCGCACTCGGGGAGCATCCGGTCGAGGTCGGCGACGTAGCCGGGTCGGCCGGTGTCGCGCCGGGCGTGGTGCAGCACCTGCATGCCGAAGCCGGCCCCCCGTCGCGCCACCGCCTCGCCGATGCGGCCGTGGCCGACGATCCCGAGCGTGGCGCCGTGCACGTCCTGCCCGAGGTACTGGTTGACGCCCCAGCCCGGCCACTGACCCGCCCGCAGGTCCCGCTCGGCCTCGCTGGCGAGCCGGGCCGCGGCGAGGATGAGCAGGAAGGCGAGGTCGGCGGTCGTCTCGTCGAGCACGCCCGGCGTGTTGCAGACCGCGATCCCGAGCTCCGACGCGGCGGCGACGTCGATGTTGTCGTAGCCGACCGCGACCGTGGCCACGACCCGCAGCCGGTCCTTCCCGGCCGTGAGCACGGCCCGGTCGATCCGGTCGGTGAGCAGGGCCACCATCCCGTCGGCCTCGCCCGCGGCGGCGCAGAGCTCGGCCGAGGAGAACGGCTCGTCGGCCTCGTTGGCCACCACGTCGTGGCCGGCCTCGAAGAGCGGGTCGAGCCCGCCGTCGGGCAGCCGTCGGGTGACGACGACGCGGGCCAAGTGTCAGTGCGTCGTGTAGTCGATCTCGCCCGCGCCGGCCACCGCGACCGCGAAGCAGAAGCAGTGGATCGGCGCGTGGTCGCTGACCGGCCGGAGGCTGTGCACGGCGTCGGGTGGGATGTGCACCAGATCGCCCTGCCCGATCTCGTGCTCCTCGTCGCCGATCCGCATCAGCCCCCGCCCCGAGGTCACGTAATAGAACTCGTGGGTCGGGTGGGAGTGCGGGTCGACCTCGCCGCCCCCCGCGACCTCGAACTCGCTCACCAGCTCGAGGTAGCCGCCGTCGGTGATGCTCTGCATCTCGCGCGGGCTCACCAGCCACCAGACGGGGACGGTCCCGTTGTGCTCGACGACCGGCTCGACGTCTTCGATGGAGCGCACGTCCATCCGGCGAGCGTAGAGCGCGCCGGCGGCCCGCCGCGGCGCCACCCCTAGGATGCCGCCGATGCCGGCCACGACGTCGCTGCGGGCCGAGGCGCTCACCGCCGAGGCGTTCGCGCCGTTCGGCTGGCTGCCGGTCGCCGACACCGACCCCGCCGACGCCGACCACATCCTCCACTTCGAGTGGGCCGACCCGAACCTGAACGTCATCGCCCACTATCCCGACGAGGTCCAGCACTCGGCGACCGGCGCGCCGCTCTGCGACGGGCTGTACCGGCACGCCACCCACACCCAGGCCCTCATGCCGCTCAACGTCCCGGCCGTGCTGGCGGTGGCACCGGCCGACGTCACCTTCGACGGCCCGGCCGACGTCGCGACGGTGCGGGCGTTCGAGCTCGCGCCGCTCGACGTCCTCGTCCTGCACCGCGGGACGTGGCACTGGGGCCCGTTCCCGCTCGGGTCCGAGCCGGTGCGGCTGCTCAACGTCCAGGGCCTGCGCTACGCCGAGGACAACGACCGCGTCGACCTCCCCGAGCGCGCCGGCGCAGTCATCGAGGTGCTCACCGCGGACGCCCCGGCCGACGATGCCGATGCCCAAATGGGACAGGTCGCCAGGTAGGTTCGAGCCATGCTCGACCCCTCGACGCGACGACTCCGACCACTGCCGCGCGCGGCGGCGATCGGCGCCGTCCTCGTCCTGACCGCAGTACTCGGGGGCGGCCTGGCCGGCGCGACCAGCGCCGCGAAGGCGAAGCCGCCCCAGCCGCCGAAGGTGTCGCTCGGCGACAACGTCTTCAAGCCGACGAAGCTGACCGTCGCGGCCGGCACGACCGTCACCTTCACCTGGACGGGCTCGAACACCCACAACGTCAAGGTCACGAGCGGCCCCCAGAAGTTCAAGTCACCCAACCAGTCGAGCGGCACGTACATGTTCAGGTTCACTAAGGCCGGGACGTACAAGATCGTCTGCACGTTCCACCCCGGCATGGAGATGACCCTGAAGGTCAACAAGGCGCCGGCGTCCACGACGACGACCCCGCCGTCGTCCTAGCCCAGCACGCTCCGGCAGTAGCCGGGGATGTTCGCCTCTCCACCCGCCAGCCCGGCGAGCACCTCGTAGCCGCGCGACGCGCGCCCGGCCCCGCTCCGGAGCCGGCCCGCGTCGTAGGCGCGGCACAGCGCGACGACGAGGGACGTGCGGTTCGGGCCGCCTCGGGTCGGCTTTGGCCGCGGTGCCGTCGGCGCGGGCGTCGAGGCACGAACCGTCGGCCGGTGTGAGGCCGGGTGCGGGGCGACGTGGCGGGGCGCGGTCCTGATCGTCGGCGGGTGGGCGACGGGGGTCCGGCGAGTCGCCTGCGGCGCCGACGGAACCGAGACGCCGACGGCACCGAGGGCGTCGTGGGCGACGCCTTGCGCGGGCCCCGGCAGGGCGCCCGTCGCGGTTGCCGCCGCGCCCCCGCCGAGGACGAGCACCGCCGCCGTCAGGACCGCGACGAGCGGGCCGCCCCGTCGCCGCCGGCGCACCGGCCGGGTGCTGGCGGCGGCTCGGAACGTCTCGAGCGCGCCTTCCTCGGCCGCCAGCTCGTGCGGTCGCGGCGGAGCCGAAGCCGCCGCGAGCACGCCCGCCACCTCGCCGTAGCCGGGCGGGGCGTCGGACGGGTCGAGCTGGCCCGCCAGCAGGCGCGCCGCGGTGCCCTCGTCGAGGGTCAAGACGTCCCGGCGGGCGGCGAACGGGCGATGCATGTCGTCGGGAAGACCGTCGTGAGGGGTCACGGCGTTACCACCCCCGGGCTCGGGTCGTCGTGGGGGGTGTCGACGGCGAGCAGCTCGGCCAGGCGCCGCAGCCCACGGTGGGCGAGCACGCGCACCGCGCCGGGGCGCTTGCCGACGATCTTCGCCACACGCGCGACGTCGAGCCCGGCCACCGCGCGCAGCATCACCACCTCGGCCTGCTCGGCCGGCAGCTGCGCGATGAGCGCCAGGGCACCGTCGGTCGAGACGCGTTCCAGCGCGTCGGCCGCCGGGTCGTCGGCGGCCCCGAGGTGGCTGAGCTGCTCGTTCGGGCGGGGGGCGGTGCGGGCCCGTGCTTCCCGCCGGCGCCAGTCGAGCAGCCGGTGCCGGGCGATCGTGAACACCCAGGCGCGGAAGCCCGCCTCGTCCCCGTCGAAGCGAGCGAGGTCTTTGGCGACGCGCGCCCACGTCTCGGACGCGAGGTCCTCGGCGGCCGCGCCGGCCGCGACGCCGAGATACCGGAGCAGCGGCGGCTGGAGATCGCGCCACAACGCGCTGAAGCCGACCTCGTCGCCGCGGCGAGCCGCGGCGAGCCGTGACGTGAACTCGTCACCGAGCACGCTTCCTACGGTCGCGCGGCGTGCGAGGTGTGACGCGCGAATCAGCGCCGATTCGGCACCGGCTCGCCGAGCGCTGACCCCGGCTTCACCGTCCCCTCACAGAGCAGCCGGTCTTCGGGCGTCCGAGCAACCGAGGACAGGAGAGGACCATGAAGATCAGGAGCGTGCTCGCCGGAGCCGTCATCGCCGGCGTGGCGACGATCGGCACCGCCGGGGTCGCCGCCGCGGCGACGAACCAGCCGACGAAGCCGAAGCCGGTGACGACGACCGGCCCCCGGCACGACAAGTTCTGCGACACGTGGGTGCCCCGGCTCCCCCAGCTGGAGGACCGCCGGCAGCGCGACGAGGCTCGCATCGACCAGCTCACGAAGGCGATCGAGTACGCGCGTGACCACCACCGCGAGGACGTCGCCGAGCGGCTCGAGCACGTGCGAGACGGCGTGCAGCGAGACCGCGACCGGGTCATCGCGCTCGAGGCGCAGATCCACGCCCGCTGCGACCGGTAGCGTGTCGTTCGGAGCTCGACAGGCCCCGCCCAGCCGGGCGGGGCCTCGTCGCGTTCGGACGGGGCGAGGATCAGTCCTCGTCGAGCCGGCGCTCGAGCGACGCCACCTTGGCGCCGAGCTGCCCCTCGGTGCCGGGCCGGTAGTCGATCTTGGCGACGACGCTCACCCGGGGCGCGAGCCGCGCCACCGCCTCCACGCAGTCGCGGAGGAGCGCCGTGAGCTCGTCCAAGGACCCCTCCACGTTGGTGAACATGGCGTTGGTCTCGTTCGGGAGCCCGCTGGCGCGGACGATCTTCACCGCCTCGGCCACGGCCTCCGAGACCGACTCACCGGCCCCGACAGGCGTGATCGAGAAGGCGAGGAGCACAGCCGCGTCCTACCTCATCGCCGGCGGTCTCGAACCGGTGCGCCGGCTCACAGGGCGAGGACGAGACGTCGCCGCTCGGAAGCGGGCCCGGCTTACGACAGGACGGTGTCCTCGGGCGGGTTGCCGTACTTGTCCCAGCACTTGTTCAGCTGCGACTGGTAGTAGACGTGATGGAAGCCGCCCAGGAAGGCGAGGAGCAGCCCCAGCCCGCCCGAGCATCGCTCCTCCGCGCCGGCCGTCTGCTGTGCCTGTCGGATGCGCGTGCCCGAGTTGTAGATCGAGACGATCGGCGGAACGAAGCAGAGGATGGCGCCGAACGCCACGGCGAGCAGCGCGAGGACGGGATCGACCTTGATGTTCGCGTCGTAGTCCCGGACCTCCTCGTTGATCTTGTAGTACCAGTAGTAGTTGTAGATGCCGCAGGTGACGAGGGCGAGCAGCCACACGCCCCACGGGTTTCTCGTCTTCCCGGCCCTCGGCTGTGTGACTCCGCCCGGCATCGGCGGTCCCGGAGGCGGCGTGCTCGGGAGCGGTGGCTGGGTTGGTGTCATGTAGAGGCTCCCCGCTGGTGTGACACGCCGAAAGGTCCGGGGCTCTCACCCGCCCGTGCGCGACGGCTCAGGACGTTGCCACCGCCACGATCACGTACACGACGGTCAGCCCGACCCCGACGAAGCCGAGCACGATGCCGGCCGTCGCCATGCCGCGTCCGCCCTGCGTCCCGCCGGACGCATCGATCTGGTTCCGGCCGATGAAGCCGAAGACGAGCGCCAGGACCGTCCCGATGAGCGGGATGCAGAAGAACTGCAGGATCCCGAGCACCAGCGACGCGACTGCGAAGCCGTTGGTCCCGCCCGACGACCGTTGGTTGCTGGGCTGGGGCGACGGCTGGCCCCACGGGTCCGGCGGTGGCGGAGGAGGTGGGGGCGGCGGCGTCGCCGGTGGCTGCGTGGGGTCGTTGGGAATGTCGGTCATGCCGTCGTGCCTCCCGCTCGCAGGGCGCGGCACTGTATTCGACCCCGGCTCGTTCTGGCGACGGTCGGCCGCCGACTGGCACGATGCCCGGAACACGCGCTGCCGCGAGCCCGCCCGCGGCTTGGATGGAGGACGACATGCCCGAGAAGCCGAGCTACCTGGGACTGCTCAACACGATCTCGCTCCTCGAGTCCCGAGCCCACGCCTACCTGACCGCCTGGGCCGACGTGACACCCGAGCCGGCGGTGCGGCAGGTCCTGCTCACCGTGGCGGCCCGAGAAGGCGAGCACGGGATGAGCTTCGCGAAGCGAATCAACGAGCTCGGCTTCGAGGTGAGAGCACAGGAGGACCCGGACTTCGAGTCCAAGATGGACATCGCCCGGTCGTCCCGGACCGATCTCGAGAAGATCGAGGCCCTCGGTCTGCTGCGCTTCTGCACCGACGGCCCCGATGTCTTCGACGGCTTCTTCAAGGACCACTCGATCGACATCCGCACCGGGGAGCTCCTCGGGCGTTACATCGCCGAGGAACGCGACTCGCTTCGCCTGCTGCAGGGCTGCCAGGCGCAGCTCCGAGCCCGACCGACGACAGCGGAGCCGAGCACCGACCGCCTCACCGGCCTCGAGGAGAAGCTCGATTCGGTCGCCCGCGCCGTCGAGGAGCTCCGACAGATCGTCTGCGCCCAGACGATGGCGTCCGGCACCAGCTGAGCGGCAAGGCGCGGCGCGACCGCATGACCGAGGCCGAAGCGAACAAGGAGATGGTCCGACGGCTCTGGGACGCGCTGTACGAGCGACACGACTTCGACGAGGTCGGCTCGCTCTTCGCCCCGGACGGCTTCTACTGCGACATGCCGCACCCGGAGCAGGGCGCCACCGGGCCGGCCGAGGTCGCGGCGCGGCTCCGCCTGGGGCTCGCCAGGCTCTCGGCGCACCATCACGACATCGAGCGCGTCGTCGCCGAGGGCGACACCGTCGTCACCGAGCACACCGAGCACTGGCACTTTGGCTCCGGCGAGCAGGTCTCGCTCCCCTTCGTCTCGGTCCATCGGCTCCACGACGGGCAGATCACCCTGTGGCGCGACTATTGGAACTGGGACAGCCTCATGGCCGGGGTGCCGCAGTGGTGGCTCGAGGAGATCGCCGCCGGCTACCGGTGACCACACCCGACCACCAGGCTCGAGCGGCTGGAGCCAGCCCACGGCTTGGCGCGTAGTCCCACAAGCCTTGCCACGCAAGGGCGCGTACACTGATCGCGGATCAGGCGCTCGTAGCTCAATGGATAGAGCATCTGACTACGGATCAGAAGGTTGGGGGTTCGA
>CALEYV010000158.1 GCA_937927875.1 uncultured Actinomycetes bacterium
CGGTGAGGCCCGGCCCCGCCCGGAGCGCGTGCACGACCTGCTCACCCGCCACTCCCGCGGCGTGCGCGAAGGACGGACGCGTGAGGACGAGGGATGACGATGATCCGCATGAGCGCCGAGGCCCGCAACCTGAACTGGCTGGTGTCCAACTTCGTCGCCGGCGTGCCGGGCGTGGCCCAGGCCGCGGTGGTGTCGTCCGACGGCCTCCTCATCGCGATGTCGGACGGGCTCGACCGGGTCGACGCCGACCGGCTGTCGGCGGTCGCGGCCGGGATCCAGAGCATCGCCCGCGGCGCCGCCGCCCCGCTGCGGGGCGGCGCGGTCCACGAGACGATCATCGAGTTCGAGCACGCCATCCTCTTCGTCATGAGCGTCAGCGACACCTCGGCGCTGGCGGTGGCGGCGAGCCGGCCCTGCGACGTCGGGCTCATCGGCTACGAGATGGCGGTCCTGGTCGAGCGCTGCGCCGACGCGCTCACGCCCGCGGTGGTGGCCGAGCTCCAGACGGCGCTGCCGACCTAGGGGGCGACGTGGCGGTCAACGGACCGGAGCCGCGGCTCCCGCGCGTGGTCCGCCCCTACGTCCTCACCGGGGGCCGCACCCGCGCCCGCGGACCGGCGCTGGCCCTCGACGCCACCGTGTGCGCCACCGCCAGCGCGCCGACCCGGCCGCTGCCATCGGCGCCCGAGGCGTCGCGCATCGTCGAGCTGTGCATCGCCCCCATCTCTGTCGCCGAGCTGGCCGGCCGCATGACGCTTCCGGTGGGGGTGGTCCGCGTCCTCGTCGGCGACCTCGGGTCGCTCGGCGCCGTGACCGTCACCCCGCCCACCCCGATCGGCGCCGCGACCGACGCCGGGCTCCTCGCGAGGCTGCTTGATGGCATCCGTGCTCTCTGACCGCCTGGTCGGCTCGGTGGCCGCGGCGCCGGTGGCGATGAAGATCGTCGTCGCGGGGGGCTTCGCGGTCGGCAAGACCACCTTGGTCGGGGCCATCTCCGAGATCGAGCCGCTGCGCACCGAGGCCGAGATGACGGTGGAGAGCCTTGGGGTCGACCACCCGGGCCCGGTGTCCGGCGCCAAGACCGGCACCACGGTGGCGATGGACTTCGGCCGCATCACGATCGACGACGAGATGGTCCTGTACCTGTTCGGCACGCCGGGCCAGGACCGGTTCTGGTTCCTGTGGGACGAGCTGGTGCGGGGCGCGGTCGGCGCGGTCGTGCTCGTCGACACCCGCCGGCTCCAGGAGTGCTTCGCGGCCGTCGACTACTTCGAGCACCTCGGGCTGCCGTTCGTGGTCGCGGTCAACCTCTTCGACGGCGTCGCCACCCATCACCCGCGCGAGGTGCGGGACGCACTGTCGGTGCCGGCCAACGTGCCGGTCGTGCTGTGCGACGCCCGGCGCCGCACCCACGTCCAGGAGACCCTGGTGCTGCTCGTCGAGGCCGCCCTGCGGCGGGTGTCCGGGGCGGCCTGAGCCTCACGCCGGTCGGCGCCTCGGCGGCGGCTCCCCGCCGGGCTCTCCCCCTTCGAGCACGGCGGGGCCGCCAGCCGTCGGCGCGGTTCCGGCACCGTTGCCAGCCCGCGTGACTCACCGGATCAGACCCCGGGCCCCGGCCCGGCGTTACCCCGGCTCGCGCGGGGGCGCCTCGTCGGCGAGCTCGGCGTCGAGCCGGGACCGGAGCTCCTCGAGGAGCTCGGCCACCGCCGCCAGGTGCTCCTCGATCCGGGTGACGTACGCGTAGGGGGACGTGTCGGGCACCTCGTCGTCGACGTCGATCTCGTGCACGACCGCGCGCCCGAAATCGGCGTCCCGGGCCGGGACCGAGAGCGTCCCCGGCCCGCCGTCGTCCGACCATGCCGCGAGCACGTCGATCCCGGCCGTCTCGAGGCGGGCCCGCAGGATCTGGGCAGTGAGACGCGGCCAGGCCCCGAGCTCCACCAGCGCGTCACCGTCACCGGCGACGGCCCGCTCCGCGCTCGGGACCAGCGCGACGCGACAGTGCGGGCACGTGCCCGCGTGCTCCGAGCGCTCGCCGCACGACGGACACCACCAGCCGGGGGTTGCTGCCACCGGGGCGCAGTGTCGCGCACCAGTACCATGGGCGGTCGTGGCCGACCGTTTCTGGGTGGAGACCCTCGGCTGCCCGAAGAACGCCGTCGATTCCGACAAGGTGCGGGCGTCGCTGCTCGACGACGGCCTCGTGCCCGCCTCGGGGCCGGACGAGGCGGAGCTCGTGGTCGTGAACACGTGCGCGTTCGTGGAGGCGGCGAGGCGGGAATCGATCGACACCGTCCTCGCCCTCGCCGACGCCCGGCGCCCCGGGGCCCGCCTCGTCGTCACCGGCTGCCTCGCCGAGCGGTCGGGTCCCGAGCTGGCGGCCGCGCTCCCCGAGGTCGACGCGGTGGTCGGCTTCGCCGACGAGCCGAACCTCGCCGCGGTGGCGGTCGACGCGCCCCGCCGGCCGCCCCGCGGGGTCCGGGACCTGCTCGAGCTGCCCCGCGCCGCGCCGACCGCGCCGTGGGCGTACGTGAAGGTGGCGGAGGGCTGCGACCGGACCTGCCGGTTCTGCGCCATCCCGTCGTTCCGGGGCAAGCAGCGGTCCCGCCACCCGGACTCGGTCGTCGCCGAGTGCCGGGGCCTGGTCGAGGCCGGCGTCGCCGAGCTCGTCCTCGTTGCCCAGGACGTCGCCTGGTACGGGCGCGACGTCGGCGAGCCGGGGTCGCTCGCGCCGCTGCTCCGCCGCCTGGACCGGGAGCTGGCGCCGCTCGGGCTGCGCCGGCTCCGCCTCCTCTACCTCTACCCGAGCGAGGTGCGGGGCGAGCTCCTCGCCACCATGCTCGACACGCCGACCGCGGTCCCGTACTTCGACCTGTCGCTGCAGCACGCCGACCGGGCGCTGCTCGCCCGCATGGCGCGGTGGGGGAGCGGGGAGCGCTTCGGCGCCCTCGTCGAGGGCATCCGCGAGCGCGAGCCCGCGGCCGCGTTCCGGTCCTCGTTCATCGTCGGGTTCCCGGGCGAGACCGAGACCGCTCACGAGGCGCTGCTGTCGTTCCTCGCCGAGGCCCGGCTCGACTGGGCCGGGTTCTTCCCGTTCTCGCGCGAGGACGGCACGCCGGCCGCGTCGATGGACGGCACCGTGCCCGACGAGGTGGTGCGGGAGCGGCTGGCCGAGTGCGACGAGGTGCAGGTGCCGATCACCGCCGCCCACCGCCACGAGCTGGTCGGCGTCGACCTCGAGGTGCTGGTCGACGACGTCGACGCCGCCGGCGTGGTCGTGGGGCGCACGCACCGGGAGGCGCCCGAGATCGACGGTCTGGTGCGGCTGCGTGACGCGTGGGCGCGGCCGGGCGCGCTGGTGCGGGCCCGGGTCACCGACGCGCTCGGCACCGACCTGCTCGCCGAGCCGGTCGAGGTGGCGGCGTGAGCCGGCCGCCGACCCCGGCCGAGCGGGCCCGCCGCTTCAGCGAGTCGGCGATCAAGACCCCGGCCAACGCGGTCACGTTCATGCGGCTGCTGTTCGCGATCCCGGTGCTGATCTGGATCCTCGACCAGCGCCATCCGGGCCGCGGCAGCTGGGGCGCGTTCGCGAGCTGGCTCGTGCTCTGGGCGACCGACGGCCTCGACGGCTGGCTGGCCCGCCGCGACGGCACCACCCGGTCGGGTGCGTTCCTCGACCCGCTCGCCGACAAGATCCTCGTCTGCGGCGGGCTGCTCGCCCTCGCGACGCGCGGGCTGCTGGCCTGGCTGCCGGTCCTCGTCATCGTGGGGCGGGAGGTCGCGGTCTCGGCGTGGCGGTCACTCGCGGCCCGGCGGGGGGTCTCGGTGCCGGCCCGGCGGCTCGGGAAGTGGAAGGCCAACGCCCAGTTCTTCGTCGTCGCCCTGGTGCTGTTCCCGCCCGCCCGCTACCAGCACGACCTCTGGAGCGGCGTGCTGGGGCTCGTCGTCGCCCTCTCGGTGCTCTCGGCCCTCGACCTCTGGCTCGCGGCCCGGCAGGCCCCGCCGGGGCCGCCACCGGACCCGGTGCCGGCAACCGGCCCCGCGCTCGGACGTCCCGAGGTGCGGGGAGCGAGCGGGGCCCGTGAGGTGTGACGTCCTGGCGATCGGCACCGAGCTGCTCCTGGGCCAGATCGTCGACACCAACAGCGCCTGGATCGGGGAGCAGCTGGCGGCGGCCGGGATCGACACCTTCGAGCACCGCAAGGTCGGGGACAACCTCGGGCGCATGGTCACCGCGCTGCGCGAGCTCCTCGAGCACGCCGACGCGGTCATCGTGTGCGGCGGCCTCGGGCCGACGCCCGACGACGTCACCCGGGAGGCCATCGCCGACGTGATGGGGGCGCGCCTCGAGCGCCGCCCCGAGCTCGTGGACCACATCGCGGGGATGTTCGGCGCCCGGGGGCGAGACATGCCGGCCAACAACCTGCGCCAGGCCGACGTGCCGGTCGGTGGCGACGTCATCCCGAACCCGATCGGCACCGCGCCGGGGCTGCGGTCCGAGGTCGCGGTGGACGGTGCCAAGCGGGTCGTCTACGCGGTGCCGGGCGTGCCATACGAGATGCAGCAGATGGTCACCGACTTCGTGCTGCCCGACCTGCTCGAGCGGTCGGGCGAGCGGGCGGTGATCGTGTCCCGCTCGTTGAAGACGTGGGGGACCTCGGAGTCGGGGCTGGCCGAGATGATCGCCGACCGGGTCGATGCCCAGACCAACCCGACCATCGCGTTCCTGGCCCGCGGCATCGAGGGCCTCTACGTGCGGATGACCGCGAAGGCCTCGACCGAGGCCGAGGCCCGGGAGCTCATCGAGCGCGAGGAGCACGCGCTGCGAACGGTCCTCGGCGACCTGGTGTTCGCCGTCGACGACGAGACGATGGAGCACGCGGTGTTGAGCCGGCTACGGGCGCGGGGCTGGACCCTCGGCGTCGCCGAGTCGCTCACCGGCGGGCTGGTGGGGGCGCGCATCGCCGACGTGCCCGGCGCCAGCGAGACGTTCCGGGGCAGCGTCGCCTCGTACGCGACCGACGTGAAGCGCGACGTGCTCGGCGTCACCGCCGAGCACGTGGTGAGCCGGGAGTGCGCCGAGCAGATGGCCGTCGGCGCGCAACGGGTCCTCGGCGCCGACGTCGGCATCTCGGCCACCGGCGTGGCCGGACCGACGCCCCAGGACGGCCAGCCGGTGGGGACGGTCTGGTTCGGGCTCTCGGTGCCCGGCACGCCGCCGGAGGCCATGGAGACCCGACTGCCCGGCGACCGCTTCCGCGTCCGCCAGTTCGCCACCATCAGCCTGCTGAACCTCCTGCGCCTCCGGCTCGACGCCTTGCCGTGACGCGCCTGGCGCGCGCGTTCCTCGCGGTCGTGCCGTCGGCGGCCGTGCTTGACGACGTGGCGCGACGACTCGAGCCGCTCCGGCAGGCCGAGCCGAGCCTGCGGTGGCTCCCCCGTCAGCAGTGGCACCTCACCGTGCAGTTCCTCGGCCCGGTCGACGACGCCGAGGAGCTGTCCGACGCCGTCGGCCGCGCGATCGCTGGCGTCGCGCCGTTCTCCGTGCAGCTGACCGGCGGCGGCGCGTTCCCGTCGCCGCGGCGCGCGGCCGTGCTCTGGGTCGGGGTCCGCGAGCCCGAGCCGCTCGTCACGCTCGCCGACGCGGTGACGAGCGCCACTGCCGAGCTCGGCCACCGGGCCGAGGAGCGCGCCTACCACCCGCACCTCACCGTCGCTCGGGCCGGCCGGCCCCGTTCCGTCACCGGGCTGGTCGAGCAGCTCGCCGGCGTCGGCCCGGGCCCGGCGTGGACCGTCGCCGACGTCGCCCTGGTGGCGAGCGACACGCGCCCCGAGGGGGCTGTCCACGCCGAGTGGGGCCGCCGCCTGCTCGGTGCTTGAACCCGAACGCCTGTTCGCCTACGCTGGCGAATTACACGCCTGTAATCACAGGGTTAGGCTCCGCGGCGTGGGCGGGTCACACCCCAGGCGTACAAGGTCCGAGCACCGACCGAACGGCAGAGCCGGAGACGCAGGAGGAGCAAACGTGGAGCGCAAGGACGCACTCGAGATGGCGGTCACCCAGATCGAGAAGCAGTACGGCAAGGGCTCGATCATGCGCCTCGGCGAGCGCGGCAACGTGGGTGTCGAGGCAATCTCCACCGGCGCCCTCGCCCTCGACCTCGCGCTCGGCATCGGCGGCCTGCCCCGGGGCCGGGTGGTCGAGATCTTCGGTCCGGAGGCGTCGGGGAAGTCGACGCTCGCCATGCACGTGGTGGCCGAGGCCCAGCGCAACGGCGGCGTGTGCGCCTACATCGACGCCGAGCACGCGATGGACCCGGTGTACGCCGGTGCGATCGGCGTCAACGTCGACGACCTCTACATCTCCCAGCCCGACACCGGCGAGCAGGGCCTCGAGATCGCCGACATGCTCATCCGGTCTGGCGCCCTCGACGTGGTCGTCATCGACTCGGTGGCCGCGCTCGTGCCCCGGGCCGAGATCGAGGGCGAGATGGGCGACGCGCACGTGGGCCTCCAGGCCCGGCTCATGAGCCAGGCGCTGCGCAAGCTCACCGCCAACCTGAACCGCTCCCGCACGATCTGCGTGTTCATCAACCAGCTCCGGGAGAAGATCGGAATCATCTACGGGTGCTGCTCCTACGACACCCGGGTCACGCTCGCCGACGGGTCCCAGGAGAAGATCGGCGAGATCGTCAACCAGCGGATGCCGGTGGAGGTCCTCTCCTACGATCCCGACCTCGGCGCCGTCGTGCCGCGCAAGGTGACGAACTGGTTCGACAACGGGCCTACGGAGCAGTTTCTCCAGTTCACGGTGGCGATGCCGGGCAGGAACGGTCGGGCCCAATTCGCCGTTACCGCCAACCACCGCATCCGCACCCCAGCCGGCTGGCGAGAAGCCCAGGACCTGCGGGTGGGCGACCGAGTGCTGCAGGCCGTTCCCGCCTGCCTCTCGGACTTCCAGTGGGAGGTCGTCCTGGGCGGTCTCATGGGCGACGGAGCGCTCTCGTTCAGTCAGTCCGGACTCGCAGCCCGGTACCGCTTCGACCACGGACCGAAGCAAGTTCAGTACTGCGATTGGAAGGCGTCCCTGTTCGCGAACGTCGGCGTGTGCCGATCCACGAACGCCGCCGGCGTGGTCGCCGCCGATGTTCGGCCCCTCCCCGAGCTCACCGAGTTGCGGCGGGCCGTCTATGTCGACGGCAAGAAGGTCTTCAGCCACGACTACCTGAAGCAGCTCACCCCACTTGCCCTCGCCATCTGGTACATGGACGACGGCACCTTCAGTCTTCGGGCCAAGGGCCTACAAGAGCGCACCCGGGACGGCAGCGGGCGCTCGGAGATCTGCATCGAGGCGATGGAGCCCACCACCCGGCGCCGGCTGGTTGAGTATCTGCGCGATACCTGGGACCTCGCGCCCCGCCTCAGGGAGGCCGGCAGGGCCGGCAAGGCCGTCCTGGTGTTTCCCAAGGACGAGACTGCCAAGTTCCACGCCCTCATCGCCCCCTTCGTGCACCCCACGATGGACTACAAGCTCCTGCCCCGCTATCGGGGCCGCTTCGCGGTCGCCCCGAGCTTCATCGAGCCGCGCTACGAGCTCATGCCGATGCCGATCAAGCGGATCGCGGTCAAGCCGCCGACCCGCTCCATGCACCGGTTCGACCTCGAGGTCGAGGGGACCCACAACTACCTCGCCGACGGCGTCGTGGTGCACAACAGCCCCGAGACCACGCCCGGCGGGCGGGCGCTGAAGTTTTACTCATCGGTCCGTCTCGACATCCGTCGCGTCGAATCGATCAAGGACGGCGCCGAGATGATCGGCAACCGAACCCGGGTCAAGGTCGTGAAGAACAAGGTCAGCGCCCCGTTCAAGCAGGCCGAGTTCGACATCATGTACGGCCGGGGGATCAGCCGGGAGGGATCGCTGCTCGACGTCGCGGTCGACCTCGGCATCGCCAAGAAATCCGGCGCCTGGTACACGTACGAAGGCGAGCAACTCGGCCAAGGTCGCGAGAACGCTAAGCAGTTCCTCGCCGAGAACCTCGACATGATGCTCGAGATCAGCGAGAAGGTCCGAGCCGCGGTTGGCATCGACGAGGTCGTCGACGTGACCGAAGTGACCCCCGAGCAGGACGAAGCCGAAGTCGAAGTCGAGTCGTAAGTCGCACCCCTGCCCCGCCGACCCGGGACATGGCCGGTGGCGGGCTCCAGCCCCCCGCCACCGGCCAACCCGGGCCGATCACAGCACCACCCGCAGGATGGCGACCAAGCCGGCGACCGCCGAGAGCGCCACGACGGCCGGTCGTAGCCACCCCGAGTCGACGAGCGAGTGCAGGTGCCGACTCGCCCAGAGCCCGCCGACCATGAACGGAGCGAGGCTCAGCGCGAAGAGCAGCTCGTCCACGCTCACGTTGCCCGTGAGCGTGTAGCCGATCAGCGAGAGAACGGCGCTGGTGGCGAAGAACGCGGACAGGGTGGGACGGACGGCTGGTCCCGGGTGATGCTGGAAAAGCAGCGCGACGGGCGGGCCCCCGACCGACGACGCCGTGCCGAACACATTGGACGTGAACCCCGCGGCCACTGACGTCGCCGGCGTGACCGGCAGGCGCGGCGAGGCGAGGCTGAGCGCAACCCCCGTCAGGGTTATCGAGCCGACCACGACTGCCAGCTCGGACTTGCTGATCGCACCCACGATCACCAGGCCGAGGGCGGTGCCGGGAACGGCGCCGATCAGCAGCCAGGGCAGAGCCTGGCGATCGACCCCGTGGTGCTCGCGGAGCAGGACCGCGACCGCGAGCGGGAGCGCGAGCATCACGAGCGTCGCCGGGAGCGCTTTCGGGACCACGATGGCGACGAACGGCGCCGCCAGGACGTTGAGCCCGAAGCCGACCGATCCCTGCATCACGGCGCCGACCGAGATCGCCGACGCCGCCACGGCATACGCCCCGATGCCCACGTGCATGGCGAGCGATCCTGACAGAACGGGCCCGTAGACTTCGGCCGTCATGCCTCGCCGCTTCCACGTCCGGACCTTCGGGTGCCAGATGAACGAGCACGACTCGGAGCGCCTGGCCGGGCTGCTGGTGGAGGGGGGCATGGAGGCGACGGACGACCCCGAGGCCGCCGACGTCATCGTGCTCAACACCTGCTGCATCCGGGAGAACGCCGACAACAAGCTCTACGGGCACCTGGGCCACCTCAAGGCCCTGAAGGCGCGACGGCCGGAGGTCCAGATCGCGGTGGGCGGCTGCCTGGCGCAGAAGGACCGGGACCGAGTACTCGAGCGGGCCGGGCACGTCGACGTTGTCTTCGGCACCCACAACCTGGCCCGGGCACCTGCCCTGCTGGAGCTGGCGCGAGGCGGCGGTGCGGTGGTCGAGGTCCTCGAGGAGCACGCCGGTGACCTGTCGGAGCTGCCGGCACAGCGGGTCTCGGGCCACAGCGCCTGGGTGACGATCCAGATCGGCTGCGACAACTCGTGCACGTTCTGCATCGTCCCGCACGTGCGCGGCCCCGAGATCAGCCGTCGCCTCGGCGACATCACGCATGAGGTGGAGCAGCTCGCGGCCACCGGCGTCAGCGAGATCACGCTCCTGGGTCAGAACGTCAACTCCTACGGCCGGGACCTCGGGAGCGGGCAGTACCGGCCCCGGTTCGCGGACCTGCTGCGGACCGTGGACGCCGTGGACGGCATCCGCCGGATCCGGTTCACGTCACCGCACCCGAAGGATCTTCGCCCGGAGACGATCGCGGCGATGGCCGAGTGCGACGCCGTTTGTGAGCAGCTGCACCTCCCGCTCCAGTCGGGGAGCGACCGGACCTTGGCGCGCATGCACCGCGGGTACACCGCGGCCCGGTACCTCCAGCGCTTGGATGCCGCCCGGGCTGCGATCCCGGACCTGGCGGTGACGACCGACATCATCGTGGGCTTCCCGGGCGAGACCGAGGCCGACTTCGAGCAGACGCTGGCCGTCGTCGAGACCGCCCGCTTCGACGCCGCGTACACGTTCATCTTCTCGCCTCGGCCCGGCACGCCAGCCGCCGAGATGCGCGACGACTTCGTGCCCGCCGACGTGACCGTGGCCCGTATGGATCGGCTGACCGCGGCGGTCGAGCGGCACGCGCTCGAGCACAACCGGCGCCGGGTCGGCCGAACCGAGGAGATCCTCGTCGACGGGGTCTCGAAGCGCGACCCGAGCCGAGTCAGCGGGCGGACCCGGCAGGGCAAGCTCGTGCACGTCCCCGGCCGCCCCGGCCTCGAGGCGGGGTCGTACGCGCGGGTCCGGATCACGGACGCCGCGCCGCACTGGCTGACGGGCCTGCCGGCGGCTCGCATCCCGGTGGCGGCGGCCTGAGCGGAGCCTCGACGTCGGAACGCTCCCACCTGGCGCTGGTCGGGCCTACGGCAAGCGGCAAGTCGGCCGTGGCCGAGCAGGTCGCGTGTGCGCTCGGCGACATCGAGATCGTGTCGCTGGACTCGATGCAGGTGTACCGAACGCTCGACATCGGGACCGCCAAGCCGGATCTCGCCAGCCGACGCGCTCTTCCCCATCACCTCGTCGACATAGTCGAGCCCGACGAGGAGTGGTCGGTGGCGCGCACCCAAGCGCTGGGTCGGGCCGCCGTCGCGGAGATCGAGGCGCGCGGGCATCGGGCGCTGCTCGTGGGCGGCACCGGGCTCTACGTGCAGGCGGTGCTCGACGACCTCGAGTTCCCGGGTGAGGACCTGGTCTTGCGAGCGGAGCTGGAGGCCAAGACCGCCGAGCCGGGCGGCGTCGCGGCCGCGTACCAGGACCTCGAGCGGCGCGACCCAATGGCGGCCAGCCGGATCGATCCCCACAACGCGCGCCGGATCGTCCGGGCCCTCGAGGTGATCGAGCTGACCGGCCGGCCGTTCTCCTCCTTCGGCCCGGGCGTGGCCGCGTTCGGTCCCACCGCGTTCCCCGTCGACGTGGCCGGCCTGTGGATACCCAGGGAGCGCCTGGCGGAGCGCATCGTGGCGCGCGTCGACGCCATGCGCCAGGCCGGGCTCGTCGACGAGGTTCGGGCCGCGCTGGCCGGGCCCGGGCTGTCGCGGACGGCCCGGCCCGCGATCGGCTACCAGGAGGTGGCCGACACCCTCGAGCGCGGCGACCAGCCCGACGCCGGCGTCTTCGAAGCCATCGTGCGGCGGACCAGGTCGTTCGCCCGTCGGCAGCGGATGTGGTTCCGGCGGGACCCGCGGGTCACCTGGTACGGCACCGACGGGAAACCGTCGACCGTCGTGGCCGCTCTGCTGGCAGCCTGGAGCACGTGACGGTGCACCTCACGAAGCTGCACGCGACCGGCAACGACTTCCTCGTCGCGCTCGCGCCCGGTCCTGAGCCGGGCGTGGCCGCCGCGCTCTGCGACCGGCACCGGGGCGTGGGCGCCGACGGGCTGCTCGTCCTCGGCCCCGGTTCCGACGGCAGCGACGCCACGATGACCCTCTACAACGCCGACGGCAGCACCGCGGAGATGAGCGGCAACGGGATCCGCTGCCTGGCCTGGGTCGCGGTCAACGAAGGCCGGGCGCCCGGCGACGAGCTGGTCGTGGACACGGGGGGCGGCCGACGACGGGTCGAGCTGGACCGCGATCCTTCGACCGGCCAGCTGCGGGCGGCGACGGTTGAGATGGGGCCGGTCACCTTCGACGCCGCCTCGATCCCCTTCACCGGACCGTCGGCGCTGGATCTCGAGGTGACCTACCACGGCGTCACGTACCACGGTGATGCCGCCGGCGTGGGCAACCCGCACCTCGTCCTGCTGGTCGACGACGTCGAGCGGACGCGGGTCACCCAGCACGGCCCTCACCTCGAGCACGACCCCCGGTTCCCCGACGGCACGAATGTCGAGTTCATCGCTCCGACCGGGCCCGACAGCCTCCGGATGCGGGTCTGGGAGCGCGGCGTCGGCGAGACCCTGTCGTGCGGGACTGGCGCCTGCGCCGCGGCCGCGGTCGCGCATCGCCGCGGCCTGGTCGGCACCGACGTCGCCGTGCACGTCCTCGGGGGTGACCTCCGCGTGACGCTCGGCGAGACCGTCCGGCTCGGTGGCCCCGTCAGCCACGCGTTCGACGTCGATCTCCCCGACGAAGGCTGGCGACCGTGACGGCGCGAGAAGGCCGGGCCCGCCGGCGGCTGACCGCGACCGAAGTCGACCTCGAGGTCCTGCGCCAGCGGGCCCTCCTCGTCGGCACCGGCACCGGCACCCGCAATGCCGCCGAGGCCGAGGAGTCCCTCGCTGAGCTGGGGCGCCTCGCCGACACCGCGGGCGCCGAACCGGTCGAGTCCGTCCTCCAGCGCCGTGACCGGCCTGACCCCGCGACCTACGTCGGGCCCGGCAAGGCCGACGAGCTGCGGGACACCGCCGAAGCCCTCGACATCGATGTCGTGGTGTTCGACGACGAGCTCACCCCGGCCCAGCAGCGCAACCTCGAGCACAAGCTCGGACGCGACGTCGTCGACCGAGTCGCGTTGATCCTCGACATCTTCGCCCAGCACGCCACCAGCCAGGAGGGCATGCTCCAGGTCGAGCTGGCGCAGCTCCGCTACCGGCTCCCGCGCCTCCGAGGCCGCGGCATCACCCTCAGCCAGCAGGGCGGCGGCATCGGCACCCGCGGCCCGGGCGAGACCCAGCTCGAGGTCGACCGGCGGCGCATCCAGCGTCGGATGACCAAGCTCGAGAAGGACCTCGAGCGGCTCGGCAAGACGCGCGCGACTCAGCGCAAGGCCCGACGCCGGCGCGGACTCCCGACTGTGACCCTGGTCGGATACACCAACGCCGGGAAGTCGACGCTGCTCAACCAGATGACCGAGGCCCGGGTGCGGGTCGAGGACCGGCTGTTCTCGACCCTCGACCCGACCACGCGCCGCCTTCAGCTTCCCGGCGGCGAGACCATCCTGTGCTCGGACACGGTCGGGTTCGTCCGTCGGCTACCGCACGAGCTGGTGGAGGCGTTCCAGTCGACGCTCGAGGTCGTCACGGCCGCCGATCTGATCGTGCACGTCGTCGACGGCGCCGCCGCCGATGCCGCGAGCCAGATCGAGGCGGTTCGGGAGGTATTGCGCGAGATCGAGGCCGGAGACCGGCCCGAGCTGCTCGTCATCAACAAGCTCGACCGGGCCGACGCGAGCCAGGTGCGCGAGCTCTGCGAGGGG
Source organism: uncultured Actinomycetes bacterium (assembly GCA_937927875.1). Classification (GTDB taxonomy): domain Bacteria; phylum Actinomycetota; class Acidimicrobiia; order IMCC26256; family PALSA-555; genus PALSA-555. The sequence goes on from CALEYV010000158.1 coordinate 13,176, forward strand.
GAGTCGGCGATCGCGGTGTCGGCCCGGACGGGAGAGGGCGTTGAGAAGCTCCTCGACGCCATCGCCGATCGGCTCCGCGAGCTGGCGGCCGTCGTGGAGCTCGTCGTCCCCTACGAGCGAGGCGACGTGCTGGCGGCCTTGCACCGCGACGGCGAGGTGCTCATCGAGGTGCACGCCGAGATCGGGACTCGAGTGCGCGCCCGCATCGACGAGGTCGACCTCGGCCGCTATCGCGAGTTCGTCACCGGCTGACGAGGGCGCGGCAGTACCCTTCGATGGTGGCGCGCACGGCCGCACCAACCGGCTTCGTCCCTCCGCCGTATCCCCACGACCGGCTCGGCGAGCTGCGCGCGATCGCCTCCGCGGTGCCGGGCGGTCTGATCGACTGCTCGGTCGGGACGCCCGTCGACCCGCTGCCCGAGGTCGCTCGGACGGCGCTCGACGCCGCGATGGGTGCTGCGCGCGGCTATCCGCCGACCATCGGGACCGATCAGTACCGCAGCGCCGCCACCGCTTGGCTCGCCCGGCGGTTCGGCGTGACCCTCGATGCCAGCGCGGTGTGCGCGTGCGTCGGGACGAAGGAGTTCGTGGCGTCGCTCCCGCGGTGGCTGTCGCTCCGCGATCCGGGCCGGGACACGGTGCTCTACCCGGGGATCTCGTACCCCACCTACGCGATGGGAGCGACGCTGGCGGGGCTGCGGGCGGTGCCGGTGCCCGTTGACCGGAGTTGGCGGCTCGACCTCTCGGCGGTCGACCCGTCGGACGCCGAGAGGGCCCTGCTGTTGTGGCTGAACGACCCGGCCAACCCGACCGGCGCGTCCGCGACCGCGGAGCAGCTCGACGCCGCGGTCGGCTGGGCCCGAGCCAACGGGATGGTGGTTGCGAGCGACGAGTGCTACGCCGAGTTCACATTCGATGAGGACGGTCGAGCCGTGGACCCGGTGACCGCGCTCGCCTCGGGCTCGGATCAGGTCCTCGCCGTCCACTCGCTGTCCAAGCGGTCGAACATGGCGGGGCTTCGGGTCGGCTTCGTGGCCGGCGACCGTGACCTCGTCGGCTACCTCGGGGAGGTGCGGAAGCACGCCGGGATGATGGTGGCCGGCCCGGTGCAGGCGGCCGCCGCGGCCGCGCTCGGCGACGATCGCCACGTCGACGAGCAGCGAGCCCGGTACGCCGCTCGCCGAGCGCGCGTGCGGTCCGCGCTGGCCGCGCACCACATCGAGCACGTCGGGGGTCCGTCCACCTTCTACCTCTGGCTGGAGAAACAGGACCGTGACGGTTGGAGCCTGGCGGGTGACCTCGCACGTTTCGGCATCCTCGTCGCGCCCGGTGACCTCTACGGAGTCGCCGGCGCGAGCCAGGCGCGGCTCGCGCTGACTGTCACCGACGATCAGGTCGACCAGATCGCGACGCGGCTGTCCTGACCAGATCACGGCGCCAGGCACACAGGCGTCGCGGTCCAATCACCGGTCGGATTGGGGAGGCGGACCACTAGGGTGGCCGCCGATGACGGACCTGGAGCAGCAGATCGGGGAGCTCTGGGAGCACCGCGACAACCTCACCGCGGTGATGCCGGAATCTGACGCCAACGCGGCGGTGCGGGCTGCGATCGACATGCTCGACACCGGCGAGGCGAGGGTCGCGGAGCTGGTCGACGACAAGGTGGTCGTCCACGAGTGGTTGAAGCAGGCGATCCTGCTGCTCTTCCGCCTCGCCAAGATGGAGACGCTCGAGCTCGGACCCTTCGAGTACGCGGACAAGATCCCGCTCAAGCACGACTACGAGGAGGCCGGTGTCCGGGTCGTACCCGGGGGATCGGCGCGCTGGGGGTCGTTCGTGGCCCGCGGCGCCGTGCTCATGCCGAGCTACGTCAACATCGGCGCCCACGTCGGCGAGCAGACGATGGTCGACACCTGGGCCACCGTCGGCTCGTGCGCTCAGATCGGCGCCCGTGTCCACCTCTCGGGGGGCGTCGGGATCGGGGGTGTGCTCGAGCCGCCCCAGGCCGCACCGGTGTTCGTCGGGGACGACACCATCGTCGGGAGCCGGTGCATCGTGGCCGAGGGGGCCCGCATCGGATCAGGGGTGGTGCTGGGAGCGGGCTGCATCCTGACCGGTTCCATCCCGGTGATCGACGCTGAGACAGGTGAGGAGCTCAGCCGAGGGATCGTCCCGAGCTGGTGCGTCGCCGTCAACGCCACTCGCCCTCGGAGGTTCCCTGGCGGGGACTACGGCCTGCCGTGCGTCCTCGTCGTGAAGCGCCTCAGCGAGGGCGAGCGCCACGAGAAGTCTCGGCTGAACGAGATCCTGCGCGACCACGGCGTCGCGACGTAACCCGTCGCGAGAGGCGTCTCAGAAGCGGCGGAGGAGCGAGACGACCTTGCCGTAGATCGTGACCTCGTCGGGCTCGTAGACGAGGTCCTCGAATGCGGGGTTCTCGGGTCGCAGGACGATCTTGTTGCGGCGCCGGAGGAACGTCTTGACCGTCGCCTCCTCACCGGGGATGCCGGCGACCACGATCTCGCCCGCCTCGGCGGTCGGCTGCTGGCGCACGACGACGTAGTCGCCGTCGAGGATCCCAGCGTCGACCATCGAGTCGCCACGGACCCGCAGCATGAAGAGCTGGCCGGCGCCGGTGAAGTCCTCGGGCATCGGCACGGTCTCTTCGATGTTCTCCTCGGCCAGCACGCCGGTGCCGGCGGCGACGTCGCCGACGAGCGGCACGTGCCGGACCGGCCGGCGCTCGAGGGCGGCCCCGGAACCGGACTCGAAGTGGAGCTCGAGGGCCCGCGGCTTGGTGGGGTCGCGGCGGAGGTAGCCCTTGTCCTGCAGCGCCGCCAGGTGGGCGTGCACGGTGGAGCTGGACGAGAGCCCGACGGCCTCGCCGATCTCCCGCACGCTCGGCGGGTAGCCGCGGCTGCGGACCTCCTCGTCGATGAACTCGAGGACTTGGCGCTGGCGGGGCGTCAGTTCGCTCATGATGGAACGGTAACACGAGCATGCGTTCGGGGCAAACACCCGTTCGAGAAAGCCCTTGACCTCGAACGCCCGTTCGGGGTTCAATGCTCGAACGGGCGTTCGGGCAAGCCCCGGCCCCGATGTCACACCCCCGTGGTGTGGTCAGCGTCGAACCGACGCCAGCACGACCGAGAGAAGGTATGGCCGCCGTCACGACCGTCCCCGGCTTTGAGGTGAGGGTGCTCCCGAGGCGCCTGACCCCACCGCGCGTTGCCACCCCGCGGAGCCGCCGGACGTCCCCCACGACCTTCCGACGCCGACGCATCGTCGCCGCGGTGCTCGCAGCGGGGGTCGTGGTCGTGGCGGGGCAGGCGGGTGGCGCGCTCGGGGGCTCTCCCCTCGCAGCTCCCGAGCGCCGCCCGACCGCTTCCTCGGTCCAGACGGTCGTCGTGCAGCCGGGCGACACCCTCTGGGCCATCGCCCGGCGGCTTGCCCCCGGCGAGGATCCGCGTCCGCTCGTCGACCAGCTGGCGGCGGCGCACGGGTCGGGCCCGCTGCTTCCCGGCCAGGTCCTCCGCTGGTCGCGCTAGTCGCGGGTGTCGCGGCTGCGCTTCCCGTGGACCACGGTTACCGTGAGAGCGTGCGGTGTCCGTTCTGTCAGGCCGATGACGACAAGGTCGTCGACTCACGCCCGGCCGACGAATCCGCCGTGGTCCGCCGCCGGCGGGAGTGCCTCGCCTGCGGTCGACGCTTCACGACCCAGGAACGAGTCGTCGAGCTGCCGCTCATGGTGGTCAAGCGGTCAGGGCAGCGGGAGCCGTTCGAGCGGACGAAGCTCGAGCAGGGGATCGAGCGGGCCGTCGCCGGCAGCGTCATCGACGCCACCGCCGTCGAGGCCCTCGCGGCCGAGATCGAGGAGGAAGCCCGGGCTGGCGGCGCCGAGGTCGCCAGCGACCGGCTCGGCCTGGCGGTGCTGGAGCGGCTCCGGGCCCTCGACCCGGTGTCCTACGTGCGGTTCGCCTCCGTGTACCAAGGCTTCGAGTCCCCGGCCGACTTCGAGCGAGCCGTCCACGAGCTCCGCAAGACGACCGAGCCCAAACGAGGGCGGGCCA
>CALEYV010000159.1 GCA_937927875.1 uncultured Actinomycetes bacterium
GGACACGACCGGGTGGCCCACGCCAGCGCGACCCCGCAGTGCGGGCAGTTGTCGGGCATGCCGCTCCCAGCCGACCGGATTCGACCGGGCATACCCAACAATGGGGGCGGTCCAGTCTTCCGCGCCGCCCGCTGGGCGGCCGGGTCGGGGCCGCGGTGGCCTTTTGCCCGACTTGTCCGGCTCGTCGGGTCCCGGGGCCCGCGCTACGGGATCAGGACCACCCGACCGACGGCCTGGCGGCTCTCGACGTAGGCGTGCGCGGCCGCCGCCTCGGCGAGCGGGAAGGTCCGGTCGACGACGACCCGCAGCGTCCCGGCCGCGACGTCGTCGAGGTGACGCGCCACCATCTGCTGCACGCGGTCGGTCGTCACCTCGGCGCCGAGGAACACGCCGACCAGGGTCTGGTTGCCGTTCATGAGCGAGGACGCGTCGAACGGCTGCTGGTCGCGCCCGGCCTGGCCGACCAGCGTGCACCGGCCCCGGTAGGCCAGGGCGCGGATGCTCCCGGACAGCGTCGAGCCGACCGAGTCGACGACCAGGTCGGCGCAGCGCCCGTCCGTGAGCTCCCGAGCCCGGTCGGCGAAGTCGGTGGTCCGGTAGTTGATCCCGTGGTCGAGCCCGAACTCGCCGAGCCGGGCCAGCCGCTCGTCGCTCGAGGCGGTGGCGAGGACCGTGGCACCGGCGCGCTTGGCGAGCTGGATGGCGGCCAGCCCCACGCCGCTGGCGCCGGCCTGCACGAGCACCGTCTCCCCCCGCTGCAGCCGCCCGAACTCGAAGAGGCAGTCGTCGGCGGTCGCGAACGCGATCGGCACGCACGCGGCGGCCTTGATGTCGAGGCCGTCGGGCACGACCCAGGTGAGGATGGACGGGAACACCGCCCGCTCGGCGTGCGAGCCCCAGAGCATGGTGCCGACCACCCGCTGCCCGACCGACCGGTCGCGCACCTCGGCGCCGACCTCGCGGATCGTCCCCGCGCACTGGTACCCGACGATGTGGGGCCGGGTCGCCATCTCACCGCCGGCGCGGTTCAGGGTGTCGCCGCCTTCGATGCTGATCGCCTCGACCTGGACGAGGACGTCGCCGGGGCCGACCGTCGGGTCGGGCACGTCCTCGTACCGGAAGACGGTGGGCGGTCCGGTCTCGTAGTAGACGGCGGCCTTCACGGCGATGAACGCTAGCCAGACCGCAGCGAGGCGGTCGGCGTGACTGGGCCGGTGGTTCGAGGGGCAGGGCCGTGGATGCGAGGGCTCCCGGGTCGTACTGCCCGCAGCCAACGGGTGCGCCGCCTTCGGCCTCCCCGACCGCCTGCCCGGCCGATCCGTCGCGCGTTACGCGCCGATTTCCGATGCGCTGCTGCGTCAGTTCACGGGATCGGCGACGCGGTCGTGTCCGGCTACGACACGCGCCAACGCCGAGGGCTCGCCCTCGAAGACGAGGCCGCGGGCTCGGGCCGCGTCGAGGTCGATGGCGCCGAGGAACAGCTCGACGACGACCGGCGGTGACCCGCTGATCGTGGCGTCGGGGCGGGGCACCGTGCCCGGCTCGACCGACACGCCCCCGTCGACGGTCCGCACCAGCATGGGCTGGTCGGCGGTGTGGACCTCGATCGTCACGGGCGGGTCGGCCGGGGATCGATCGCGGAGCCGGCGCAGCGGCAGCGCGAGCCAGTGGCTGCGGAAGGCGGCGTCGTCGGAGCACTCCCGCAGGAGCGGCGCGCCCCACTCGCCGAGCGCGCCCACGACGGGTCGGAGGGCCTCCCCGCGCAGGGTGAGGCGGAACACGGTCGTCGCGACCGGGGGCGGCGCCGCCTCGCGGGCGATGACGTGGTGCTCCTCGAGCTTGCGCAGCCGGTCGGCGAGCAGGTTGGTCGCGATGCCGGGCAGCCCGAACTGCAGGTCGGTGTAGCGCAGGGGCTGGCGGATCATGAGCTCCCGGACGATGAGCAGGGTCCAGCGGTCACCCACCACGTCCAGGGCCTTCGCGGCGGCGCAGTACTGCTCATAGGAGCGCACCAAACCAGTTTACCCCTCCTGCACTAGAAACTCAATCTTCTACTTGACTCCTTCAACTAGCGACTTTAGTCTCTGCGGCACCGCCTCACCCAAGCCGCGGAGGAGCCCCGATGGACGACGTCATCGAGTCCGCTGCTCGTCCCCACGCCGGGATGCGCCCGGCGCATCAGCACAAGGGCTGGATCCTGTTCGCGCTCTGCCTGGCGGCGCTGATCATCAACATCGACGTGACGATCGTGAACGTCGCGTTGCCGAGCCTCGTGCGCCAGCTCGGCGCCACGACCACCAGCCTGCAGTGGGTCATCGACGCCTACACGCTGGTGTTCGCGGCGCTGATCCTGGCCGCCGGCAGCCTCAGCGACCGCGTCGGGCGCAAGGGCATCCTCCTGCTCGGCTTGGTCGTGTTCGGCGCCGGCAGCCTGGCCGGCTCGCTCGCCTCGACGTCGGGTGAGCTCATCGCCGCCCGCGTCGTCATGGGGCTCGGCGCGGCGGGGATCTTCCCGTCCACGCTGTCGCTGATCGCCAACGTCTTCACCGAGCGGGTCGAGCGGGCCAAGGCAATCGGGCTGTGGGGCGCGACGACCGGCGTCGGCGTCGCCACCGGCCCGATCGTCGGCGGGTGGCTGCTGGGTCGCTTCTGGTGGGGCAGCGTCTTCCTGTTCATGGTGCCGCTGGCCGCCGCGATCGCGCTGCTCATCGCGTGGGTCGTCCCCACCTCGCGGGACCCGGCCGCGCCGCCGATCGACTGGCCGGGGCTCCTGCTCTCGAGCGCCGGGATGGGCACGCTCGTCTTCAGCATCATCCAGGCGCCGCACTGGGGCTGGGGTGACGCCCGCACCCTGCTGGCCATCGCGGCCGGAATCGCGATCCTCGGCGTGTTCGTGAGCGTGGAGCGCCGTCAGGCCCGTCCGATGCTCGACGTGAGCCTGTTCCGGAACCTGCGCTTCACCGCCGCCAGCGGGTCGATCACCATCGGGTTCTTCACGCTCACCGGCTTCACGTTCCTCGTGACCCAGTACTTCCAGTTCGTGAAGGACTACACGCCGCTCGGCACCGGCGTCCGCCTGCTGCCGGTCGCGACCTCCATCGCGGTCGCAGCGCTGCTCGGCACGAAGCTGGCGGTGAGGATCGGGAACAAGGCCGTCGTAGCGAGCGGCCTGGCGCTGTTCGGCGTCGCGCTGTTCTGGATCGCCGCCGCGTCCGCGTCGACGGACTACCTCACGATCGTCGGCCAGATGATCGTCGGGGGCGGCGGCGTGGGCCTGATCACCGCGCCCGCCACCGAGGCGATCATGGGCGCGGTCCCGACGGAGAAGGCCGGCGTCGGGTCGGCGGTCAACGACGCCACCCGGCTCTTCGGCGCCGCGCTCGGCGTGGCGGTGATCGGGAGCATCGCCGCCTCCCTGTACGGCAACCGGCTCGGCGTGACGATCCCGCCCGGGCTCCCGGCCCAGGCCGCCCACGCCGCCCGCGGGTCGCTCGGCGGCGCCCTCGTCGCGGCCCAGCACCTCGGCCAGGCGGGGCTCGTGATCCCGGCCCGTCGGCTCACCTCGGCCGCCGTCGCCGCCTTCCTGCACAGCCTGAGTGGCAGCCTGCACGTGGCCGGCGCGGTCGCGTTCGGGGGCGCCGCGATGGCCGCCGTGCTCCTGCCATCCCGGCCGACCGTTCCCGCCCTGGCGCCGGTCGAGGAGCCACCTGTCGTGCTCGCCAAGTTCGACGCTGCCTGATCACACGGTCGCGCCGGCGCCCCGACCGCTCAGCGCCCGAGCAGGGTCAGGTCCAGGTGGTCGAGCGTGTCCGGCGCGGCGAGCATGTCGATGTGGACCACCCGGCCGTCCCGGATCGTGAGGTCCCACACCACCTTCGGACGGCCGCCGACCGACCAGGCGATCCCGACCGCGCCGTCGACGAGGGCCGCCTCGGCCGCGAGCGCCCGCCCCGAGAACGTGCCCGCCACCGCCGATAGGCGACGGCCCGCAAGTGGGCCCGGTGAGCCTCGAACTCCCCCGCCAGCCAGTCCCGCTCCGGCACCTGTCACCTCCTCGGGCTGGGATCCGTCATAGGCGATGACGATCCAGGTCCCACCGACGTAACACCGAGCTGGGAGGAGCCCCCGATGACATCCGGCGTGCAGACGATCATCTACCCGGTCCAGGACCTCGCCGCCGCCAAGCAGCTGTACCGGACGCTGCTCGGCGTGGAGCCGTACGCGGACGAGGCCTACTACGTCGGCTTCAAGGCCGCCGACCAGGACGTCGGCCTCGACCCCAACGGCCATGGGAAAGGCATGACGGGACCAGTCCCCTACTGGCACGTCGACGACATCAACGCCAGCCTCGCCGCGCTCGTCGAGGCGGGCGGCCAGACCCAGCACGAGCCCACCAACGTCGGCGGCGGGCGCCTGATCGCGACGGTGCGCGACGCCGACGGCAACCCGATCGGGCTGCTCCAGGACCCGCCGCGCTAACGGCGGGCCGGACCGTCAGCTAGCGCCGCACGGTCCCGTCGCGCCGCTGGCCGATGCGGTTGGCGTAGGGCGCCGCTCGGCACCGCGGCGGACGCCGAGCCGGCCACAGATTTGGTCCCGGCCATCGCATGGAGTGGACTCTTTGCCATGGCCGCGCTCGGCGCCGTGACGTCGTGACCGGCGACCGGTCCTGATGGCGCGCGTGTCTCGCGGGTTCCACGGCCGACGACGCACCGACGTCGACCCGAGCCGCCTGCCACCCGGCCAGTACGTGGTGGAGGACTTCCCGGTCCTCTCGGCGGGGCCGACCCCGCAGACGCCGCTCGACGAGTGGTCCTTCACGATCAAGGGCGCGGTGGACACGGAGCGGACCTGGTCGTGGGAGGAGTTCCTCGCCCTCCCGAGCGAGACGTTCACGGTCGACATCCACTGCGTCACGAAGTGGTCGAAGCTCGGCACGACGTGGACCGGCGTGTCGGTCGACGAGCTGCTCGCCGACGTCGAGACGGGCGCGGAGTACGTGTCGGCGTACAGCGACGGCGGCTACACGACGAACCTCCCGCTCGAGGACGTCACCGACGGCCAGGCGTCGGTCGCCTACGAGTTCGGCGGGGAGCCGCTGGAGCCCGAGCACGGCGGGCCGGCCCGGCTCCTCGTCCCCCACCTCTACTTCTGGAAGAGCGCCAAATGGCTGCGGGGGCTCACGCTGCTCGACCGGGACGAGCCGGGCTTCTGGGAGACCCTCGGCTACCACAACCGGGGCGACCCGTGGAAGGAGCAGCGGTACTGGAGCGACTGACGCCGCGCCGCGCCCCGCTGCGCTGGATGGAGGTCACGGTGCTGACGGTCCGGCCCGAGACACCGCACGCGAGCAACCTCGTCGTCGACGTCCCCGACTGGCCGGGCCACCTGGCCGGCCAGCACGTCGACCTGCGCCTCACCGCCGAGGACGGCTACCAGGCCGAGCGCTCGTACTCGATCGCGTCCGCGCCCGAGGACGGCGGCCACCTCGCGCTCACGGTCGAGCGGCTCGACGACGGCGAGGTCTCGACCTATCTCACCGACGAGGTGCGACCGGGCGACACGTTCGAGCTCCGGGGCCCGATCGGCGGCTACTTCACCTGGCAGGCCGCCGACGGCGGCCCGCTGGTGCTCCTCGGCGGCGGGTCGGGCCTCGTCCCGCTGGCCGCCATGCTGCGCCACCGCGCCAACGCGGGCGCCGAGGTCGACACCCGGCTCCTCGTGTCCGCCCGCCACTGGGAAGACGTCCTCTACCGCGACGAGCTGGACGCGATGGCGAGCGGGGGCGTCGACGTGCGGTACACGCTGACCGGATCCACCCCGCCGGGCTGGGACGGGTGGTCCCGACGCGTCGACGCCGACATGCTGCGCGAGCTCGGCCCCGAGCCGGCCCGCCGACCCCGGGTGTTCGTGTGCGGGCCCACGCCGTTCGTGGAGCACGTCGCCAACCTGCTCGTGGCGGCGGGCCATGAGCCACAGCGAGTGAAGACCGAGCGCTTCGGACCGACGGGAGGCTGACATGACCCCAGGCGACCAGCACGTGGACGGCAACGCCATCGGCGGGCTGCTCGAGGAGATCCTCGTGGCCGAGCCGACGACGGCGGAGCGCATCTGCCAGTCGTGTCACACCCGGCACCCGATCGGCGCCCATCGCGGGTTCCGGGCCGCCGGCGTCGTGCTCCGCTGCCCGAGCTGCGGGGACCTGGCGGTGCGGGTTGCCGAGCTGCCGGGGCGCCTCATGGTCGAGTTCAGCGGCCGATGGATCTTCCCGCAGGCCGACTAGGGCCGGGCCGGCCGGTCGCCGTCACATCGGCGGCGTCCCGTCCGTCATGGTGGTGACGAAGGGAGCAGACCCATCGTGACGATGCCGGAGCACGAGTGGCTGGCCGAGCGGTTCGAGGAGCACCGGACCCACCTCCGCGCCGTCGCTTACCGGATGCTCGGCTCCCTCAGCGAGGCCGAGGACGCGGTGCAGGAGGCCTGGTTCCGGCTCAGCCGCTCCGACACCAGCGCGGTCGAGAACTTGGGCGGCTGGCTGACCACGGTCGTCGCCCGCCTCTGCCTGGACCAGCTGCGGTCGCGTAAGTCCCGGCGGGAGGAACCGCTGGAGCCGCACGTGCCCGATCCGGTCGTGAGCCGGGAGGGTGACAGCGACCCGGAGCAGCAGGCCCTCATCGCCGACTCGGTCGGGCTGGCGCTGCTGGTCGTGCTCGACACGCTGGAGCCCGCCGAGCGGCTGGCGTTCGTGCTGCACGACATGTTCGCCGTGCCCTTCGACGAGATCGCGCCGATGGTGGGCCGCTCCCCCGCCGCCGCCCGGCAGCTCGCCAGCCGCGCCCGCCGGCGGGTGCAGGGGGCGGCCCCGGCGCCCGACGCTGACCTCAGCCGGCAGCGAGCGGTGGTCGACGCCTTCTTCGCCGCCGCGCGCGACGGCGACTTCGAGCGGCTGGTGGCGGTCCTCGACCCCGACATCGTCCTCCGTTCGGACGGCGGCGTCCTCCGTCCCGCCACCTCGGTGGTGCTGCACGGTGCCGAGAGGGTGGCCGCGCAGGCGCTCACGTTCGCGCACCTGTCCCCGTACGTCCGCCCCGCGCTCGTCAACGGCGCGGCCGGGGTCGTCGTCGCGCCGCGAGGACGGCCGTTCTCGGTGATGGCGTTCACGGTGCGGGAAGACCGGATCGTCGAGATCGACGCCGTGACCGACCCCGAGCGCCTCGCCCGCCTCGACCTGGCCCTCGACGACGGCTGACGCCGGGGTGCAAGAACGCGTCGCGACCGGCCGGTCAGCGCAGCCGCACCGAGCCGTCGTCGGCGAGCGCCCAGCCCGGGTTGTGCGCGACCTCCCACGGATGGCCGTCGAGATCGATGAAGACACCCGAGTAGCCGCCCCAGAACGTCGGGGCGCCTTGCCGACCGACCGTCGCGCCCGCCGCCGCCGCGTCGATGAGCACCTGGTCGACCTCGGCCGGTGACCGGACGTTGTAGGCGAGCGTGACGCCGCCCCAGCCGCCCGCGTCGGTCACGACGCTGTCCTCGGCGAGCTTGTCGCGGCCCCACAGCGCCAGGATCATGCCGCCGGCCTGGTAGAAGACGACCTCGCCGTCGGGCGACTCCCCGGACCAGCCGAGCGCGTCGTAGAAGGCGCGGGCTCGGGCGACGTCGGCGACGCC
>CALEYV010000160.1 GCA_937927875.1 uncultured Actinomycetes bacterium
CGGCGAGGACCGGAAGGATCTACGACGCGGCGGCGAGTCCTCGAAGCGTGCTGGCAGCAAGGCGACGATGAGGCGCTCCACTTCGAGATCCGAGCCCGCGCGTTCTGCTGGCAGATGGTGCGCTCGATCGTCGGCACGCTCGTCGAGGCCGGGGCCGGCCGCCGACGGCCGGGGGAGATGCTCGGCGTCCTGGCGTCGAAGGACCGAGCCCTCGCCCCCCACCTCGCGCCCGCGCACGGGCTGTGCCTCTGGGAGGTGGGCTACGACGGCTGACGCGGCCGCGTCAGCGCTCGTCGAGGTACAGGAACCCGTAGCCCTCGTCTCGGAAGGCGAGCCCCTCGTCGCGCAGGTTCACGTCCCAGTCGCCGGTGATGTCGGGGTCGTTCTCCTCCATGCCGTGGTCGGCGACCAGCACGAAGGCGGTGTCGTCGGCGAGGCCGGCCTCCTCGACCGCCCGGAGGATCGCGCCCATGCGCCCGTCGGTGTCGCGCACCGAGGCGGCGGCGATCTCGGAGTACGGGCCGCCGGCGTGCATGGCGGCGTCGGTGAGCGTGAAGTTGCAGAACAAGAAGGTGGGGACGGGGAACGTCTCGCCGCGGAACTCCCCGGCCAGGATGCCGGTCGCCTGCTCGACGCCGGCGTGGTCGATGACCGTCGACCAGCGGTAGTCCTTGTTGGGGCGGACGAACCGCTCGGTGGTGTTCGGCAGGCCCTCCTTCGACCCCGGCGTGGGGACCTCGCCCCGCCGGAAGGGGTCGAAGGTCGACCAGGACGCCCCGAGGTCGCACGGCTCGTCGACCGAGGCGGTGAAGGCGTCGGGCCGGTGGCGGCGGAGGGCGGTGTGCACGGAGTCGACGCCGTCGAAGACGTGCTGCATGCACCACGGCCAGGTCGCCGACGAGTTCGTGATCACCTGCTCGCCGGTCCTCCGGTCGAACCACGCGTTGTGGAGCACGCCGTGGTGCCCGGGCAGCCGACCGGTGAGGATCGAGGTGTGGTTGGCGAGGGTGACGGTCGGCAGCCCGGCGAGGGCGCCGTGCCCGTACGCGACGCCACCGTCGATGAGCCGGGCGACGTTGGGCGCCTCGCCGCGGGCGGCCATGTCGTAGAGCACGTTGGCGTTCGTCCCGTCGAACAGGAACGCCACCACGTGCCGCGGGTGCCCGGCCGAGAGGTCGAGCGCGTCGTCGCGCACGACACCGTCTTGGCCCCGCAGGTGAAGCCCGTTCTCGTCGGGCGGCGCGCCCAGCAGGGCCAGGATCGTGGGTGCCACGTCGACCAGTCGGGCGCCCCGTGGCACCAGGCCCTCGGCACGCACGCCCCGGCCGGCCAGGACCAGCGGCGCCCGCGCCTGCACGATCCCGAGCGACCCGTGCTCACCGCGGTGTCCTCCCTGGTCCTCCCAGTTGTGGTCGGCGGCATGGATCACGCACAGGTCGGGCGCGGCCGGGTGGTCGAAGAGCTGCGCGACCTGCTCGAACGCGTCCGGATAGGCGTTCTCGGCCCGGCGCGGGTGCGGGTGGGCCCGCTCGTTGGCCAGGGGGCAGAACTTGTCCGCCGACCGGTCGGCGAGCGGGTCCTGGCCCTCGACCGCGAGCACCTCGAACCCGCCGTCGTCGCGGCGGAAGCGCACTGCGCCGTCGTGGGACCGGGCCTCGTAGGCGCCGTCGGCGGCGAGGAGCACCATGTCGACGATCGGGTCCAGGCCGGCGTCGGTGAGCACGTCGAGCGCCCGCTCGGCGGCCGGGCGTCGCCTGGGGTCGAGCCAGGTGGGCGACACCGCCGTGGTCACGCCTGGAGGGTAATGGGGACGAGGGCGGTGGATTGCCCACTCCCCGTCACCGTCGGTAAGATTCCATCCCACGTTCACGGGCCCTCCTGCCGTCGAGCGACCGCCGAACCCCACCAAGCGGGGACTGTGCGCACCTTCCAGCCCAAACCTGCCGATCTCGACCGCGCCTGGCACGTCATCGACGCCGACGGCGCCGTCCTCGGCCGCCTCTCCACCGAGGTCGCGACGCTGCTGCGCGGCAAGCACAAGACCACCTGGGCGCCCCACGCCGACGTCGGCGACCACGTGATCGTCGTGAACGCCGGCCGGCTCGACATCGGGCCCCGCAAGGCGCAGTCCAAGCGGTACTGGCGGCACTCCGGCTACCCGGGCGCGATCCGCAGCGAGAGCCTCGAACGGCTCCTCGGCCGCGACCCGAGCCAGGTCGTCCGGCGCGCCGTGCGCGGGATGCTGCCGAAGGGGCCGCTCGGACGCCAGCTGCTGCGCCGCCTCCGCGTCTACCCCGGCCCCACCCATCCGCACGCCGCGCAGCGGCCCCAGCCGCGCGCCCTCACCTCGAGCCGCGCTCGGGCCTGACGGAGACGCCACCATGCCGAAGCCGCTGATCCAGACCACCGGTCGCCGCAAGGAGTCGGTGGCGCGCGTCCGGCTCCGCCCCGGCACCGGGAAGGTGGTCATCAACGGGCGGCCGATCGAGCGCTACTTCACGATCCTCACCCACGTGCAGCGGGCCACCGAGGCCCTCCGGCTGACCCAGACCGCCGACGTCTACGACGTGGACGCCACCATCGGCGGCGGCGGCGTCAGCGGGCAGGCCGGCGCGCTGCGGCTGGGAATCGCCCGCGCCCTCGTGACGCTCGACGACGAGCTCCGGCCCCAGCTGAAGAAGGCGGGGCTGCTCGTGCGCGACGCGCGCGAGAAGGAACGGCGCAAGTACGGCCTGAAGAAGGCCCGCAAGGCGCCCCAGTACTCGAAGCGGTAGTGCTGAGCCGCGCGGCGCCGCGACGCGAGCCGTGACTCTTCGCTTTGGAACCGACGGTATCCGGGGGGTCGCGAACCGCGAGCTGACCCCGGAGCTCGTCACGGCGATCGGCCGCGCCGCGGCGCGGGTGCTCGGCACCGAGCACCCGTTCATCGTGGGACGCGACACCCGTCGGTCGGGCCCGATGATCGAGGCCGCGCTCGTCGCCGGCATCTGCGCCGAGGGTGCCGACGTGATCCAGGTGGGGGTCGTCCCGACGCCGACCGTCGCGTTCCTCGCCGTCCGCCAAGGCGCGCCGGCGGCGGTCATCTCGGCCAGCCACAACCCGTTCCAGGACAACGGCGTGAAGCTCTTCTCGCCCGGCGGCCAGAAGCTGAGCGAGGCGCTCGAGCAGCGCGTCGAGGCCGAGCTGCGCGAGCTCGCCGACGAGACGCCGCAGCCCGGACCGGGCGGGGCCCACGTCGGCCTCGCGCAGCCGACTCGCGACGTGGTCGACGAGTACGTCGGGCACATCGTCGCCGCCCTCGAGGGCCGGACCCTCGAAGACCTCCGGATCGTGCTCGACTGCGGCAACGGCGCCGGCTTCCGCACCGCGCCGAAGATCTTCCGCGAGCTCGGGGCCAAGGTCGACGTGCTCAACGCCAGCCCCGACGGGACGAACATCAACGCCAACTGCGGATCCACCGACACGAGCCAGCTCCAGGACGCGGTCGTGTCGTCCGGCGCTCGGGCCGGCCTCGCCTTCGACGGCGACGCCGACCGGGTCATCGCCGTCGACGAGCGCGGTGGAATCGTCGACGGCGACCAGATCATGGCCATCTGCGCGCTCGACCTCGCCGAGCGCGACCACCTCAAGCACCGGGCGGTCGTCGCGACCGTCATGTCGAACCTCGGCCTCCGCAAGTGCCTCGAGAGCCACGAGCTCTCGTTCGTGGAGGTACCGGTCGGTGACCGCTACGTCCTCGACGAGCTCGAGCGTCGCGACCTCTCGCTTGGAGGTGAACAGTCCGGCCACATCATCTTCCGGGACCACGAGCAGACCGGCGACGGCGCCCTCACCGGCGCCATGCTCCTCGACGTCGTGCAGGGCACCGGCCACTCGCTGTCGCTGCTCTCCGGCGTCATGCAGCGCTTCCCGCAGGTGCTGCGCAACGTCCCGGTGCGCGACCGTGCCGCGCTCGACGGCGCCGGCCAGTTCTGGGAGGAAGCGGCGGCGGTCGAGAGTGATCTCGGGCCCGACGGCCGGGTGCTGGTGCGCCCGTCCGGCACCGAGGCGGTCGTCCGCGTCATGGTCGAGGCGCCGAGCGTCGAGCAGGCGGAGCTGATCGCGGATCGCCTCGTCGGCTCCGTGCAACGAGCCTGCGGCGCGCCCGCACCCGCATAGGCTGGTCGCAGATGTGCGGCATCATCGGCGTGGTTCGCCGTCGCGCGACGCGCCGACCCCCCGACATCGCGCTGCTCCTCGACACGATCGACCGCGCCGCCGGACTGCTCACTGACTGGGACGGTGCGCTGCGTCCGCTCGAGGAGGCGGCCGCCGCGCTGGCGGACGTCGACGCGGCGCTGCACGGCGTGCCGGGCGTGCGCGCGCTCTTCGACGACCCGGGCGGCGCCCAGACCTTGGACGAGCGCGCCGAGCGGGCCGCGACCGTCGTCGCTTCGCTCGAGGCGCGCCTCGACGCCGGTGACGGGCCGGCGGCCGGCGTCGACGTCGAGGCGCTGAACGCGGCGCTGCTCGGACTGCGGGACCCGCTGTGGGCGATCCGACGCGACCGGCTGCGCACCGCGCGCGCGGTGGCGGACCTGGCCGGCCCCCGCCCGTCGGTCGCCGCCCTCGAGGCGTTCACGACCGTCCAGATGGCGCTGTCAGCGCTCGACCGGCTCGAGGTCCGGGGCCGCGACTCGGCCGGCATCCACCTCCTCGTCCGCGGCCACTCCCTCGACCTCGACGACCCCACCATCCGGGCCCGGGTCGACGCCCGGGCGGCCGACCCGCTCTTCGGATCGGGCTCCGTGCGAACGCCCGGCGACACGCTCGCCTTCGTGTACAAGGCGGCGGCCGAGATCGGCGAGCTGGGCGACAACACGCGCCAGCTGCGGGCCGCGATCCGCGCCGACGAGCTCCTCCACGACGCGCTGGCCGGGGACACCGCCGAGGTCACGCTCCTCGGCCACACCCGCTGGGCGAGCGTCGGGATCATCTCGGAGGCCAACGCCCACCCCCTCGCCAGCGACGAGCCCGGCCGCGACGAGCCCTACGTGGCCGCGGCGCTCAACGGCGACGTCGACAACTACGCCGACCTCATCGCCCGCGACGACCTCCGGCTGCCGCCCGAGATCACCACCGACGCCAAGGTCATCCCGGTCCTCACCGCGCACCGCCGGGCCGAGGCGGAGCCGCCCCTCGACGCCTTCCGCACCACCGCCGCCGCGCTCCAGGGATCGATCGCGGTGGCGGCCACGCTGGCCGAGCAGCCCGACGAGCTGTTCCTCGCCCTGCGGGGGAGCGGCCAGGCGCTGTACATCGGGCTGGCCGAGGACGCGTTCATCGTGGCCAGCGAGCCGTACGGGCTCGTCGAGGAGACCAGCACCTACCTCCGGCTGGACGGCGAGACCCCGGCCGACCCCGAGCGGCCGACCGCGACCCGAGGCCAGGTCGTCGTCGTCGACGGCGCCGCGGCGGGGACGCTGGACGGGATCACCCGGTGCGCGTACGACGGGACGCCGCTGCCGGTCGGGGACGGCGAGCTGCAGGCAGCCCAGATCACGACCCGAGACATCGACCGCGGCCCGTTCCCCCACTATCTCCTGAAGGAGATCTCGGAGGCCCCCGACTCGTTCCGCAAGACGCTGCGCGGCAAGATCGTCGACGAGGGCGGAAACCCGCGCGTTGCGCTCGGGCCGGAGACCCTCCCGCCCGACCTCGTCGCCAAGCTGCGCGACGGCGTCATCGAGCGGGTGGTGGTCATCGGCCAGGGCACCGCCGCCGTCGCCGGGCAGGGCGTGGCGTTCGCGATCGCGGACGCCGTCGAGGGCCGGCTCGTCGTCGAGGCCCAGCACGCCACCGAGCTGTCCGGCTTCGGGCTCCGGGACGACATGCGCGACACCCTCGTGGTGGCGATCAGCCAGAGCGGGACGACCACCGACACCAACCGCACCGTCGACCTGACCCGGGCCCGGGGCGCCACCGTCGTGGCGATCGTCAACCGGCGCAACAGCGACCTGGTCGACAAGTCCGACGCCGTCCTCTACACCTCGGACGGTCGCGACGTCGAGATGAGCGTCGCCTCGACGAAGGCCTTCTACGCGCAGATCGCGGCCGGTCACCTGCTCGCCTTGGCCCTGGCGGCCGAGATCGGCCTGACGTCGCCCCGCGCCGCCGAGCTCGTCGCGGCGCTGCGCGCGGTCCCGGAGGCGATGCGGGCCGTCGTCGAGCAGCGACCCCTCATCGCCGCCGTGGCGCAGCGCCACGTCCTCAGCCGCCGCTACTGGGCGGTGGTCGGGAACGGGAGGAACGTCGTGGCGGCGCGCGAGCTGCGGATCAAGCTCTCCGAGCTCTGCTACAAGGCCATCGCCTGCGACGTCACCGAGGACAAGAAGCACATCGACCTGTCGTCGGAGCCCCTCGTGATCGTCTGCGCGGCCGGGCTGGGCGGCTCGAACGTCGACGACGTGACGAAGGAGGTCGCGATCTACGGGGCGCACCGGGCCGCGCCGATCGTGATCGCCAGCGAGGACGACGCGGCCCGGTTCTCGCACGCGGTCGAGGTCATCCCGGTTCCGGCCGTGCACCCGGCGCTCGACTTCGTCCTCTCGACGGTGGCCGGGCACCTGTTCTGCTACGAGGCCGCCCTGGCCATCGACGGCTCGGCCCGGCCGCTGCGCGAGTCGCGCGCCGCCATCGAGCAGGCGGCGCCCGGCGTCCCCGAGCAGCTCCTCGACCGGCTGGCGCCCGCCCTCGACGCCCCCGCCCAGCGGTTCCTCGACGGCCTGCGGGTCGGCCAGTACGACGGGACGCTGGAGGCGAGCACCGCCACGCGCGTGTCGTCGCTGCTCCGGTACGCGGCGGGCACGGTGCCGCTCGACGCCTACGAGGTGGAGCACGGCGTGCTCGGCACGCCGAGCGTCGTCGTGCAGGACCTCACCGCCGCGCTCACCCGCGGCATCGAGGAGCTGACTCGTCCCGTCGACGCGATCAAGCACCAGGCCAAGACGGTCACGGTCGGCATCTCCCGCTCCGACGAGACCCTGCTGCGCGTCCCGCTGGTCCGGGAGGTGCTGGCGTCCGGCGCCCCGCGTGACGGGCTCAGCTACCGGGCCCTGCGCACCCTCGCCGAGCTCGACCCGGCGGTCCAGAGCGTCAACGGCTACACCCGCTACCGGGTCGAGGGCGACGTCAGCGCCGACCAGGCCACGGTGCACGTCATCGACAAGGGCGGGGCGGCCGCGACGCTCCCGTCCCGCACCGACGCCGACCCTCGACTCCGCGGCACGAAGCACCGGGTCGCCAACCAGCGGGAGGTCACCGCGGTGCGCGGCCGCGCCGACGACCGCACGCTGATCATCGTGCCCGAGGTCAAGCACAACGAGACGGTCGGCATCACGCTGCTGCACGTCACGTTCGTGGACCACCTGAGCGCGGAGGCGATGCGGGGCGTGCTCGAGGGGTACCAGGGCCGCTACAGCGCGCTGAAGGACGCCGTGACCGAGACCGAGACCCGCTTCGACGACTCGCTGCTGGCCGAGATCCCGGTTATCGAGCTGCTCACCGAACCGGTGTACGTCCTCGCCGACCGGTGGCGGAAGTCGTGATCGACGCGCCGGGCACCGACGTCGGCGCCCGCATCGTCGGCCTCGGCACCGACCTGGTCGAGGTGCCGCGGTTCCGGCTCGCGATGGAGCGCCGCGGCGAGCGGTTGGGCGAGCGTCTCTTCAGCGACGACGAGCGCGCCTACGCCTACCGGCAGAAGGACCCCGCCAAGAGCCTCGCCGCCCGCTTCGGCGCCAAGGAGGCGGTCATGAAGGCGCTCGGCGTCGGGCTCTGGAAGTTCAAGCTGCGCGACGTGGAGGTCGTCCGCCAGAAGGGCGGCGCCCCCCGCGTCGCCCTGCATGGGCGCGCCGCCGAGCTCGCCGACGAGCGGGGGGTCCGCGACTGGCACCTGTCGCTCACCCACACCGACAGCACGGCGCTGGCGGTGGCGATCGCCGTCGGCTGAGCATGCAGCCGATCCTCACCCCCACCGAGATGGCCGCCGCCGACCGGCGCACCATCGCCGCCGGCACGCCGGTCGAGGTGCTCATGGACCGGGCCGGCCGCGCGGTCGCCTGGGAGGTGCGCCGCCGGCTCGATGGCGTCTACGGGCAGCGGGCCACGGTCGTCTGCGGCAAGGGCAACAACGGCGGCGACGGGCTCGTGACGGCTCGGATCCTCGCCGGCTGGGGGATGCGCGTCGACTTCGTGGCGCTCGACCCGCCGCCGGCCCCGGAGGCGCTCGCCCGATCGCTGGCCCGGGCCGACGTCCTCGTCGACGCCATGTACGGGACCGGCTTCCGCGGCGCCCTCGACGGCGCGGCGGCCGACGTCGCGGCGGCCAGCGCGTCGCACCTCACGGTGGCGGTCGACATCCCATCCGGGATCGACGGCCACACCGGCGCCGCCGCCGGGCCGGCCGTGGAGGCGACCGCGACCATGACGTTCGCCGCCCGCAAGCCGGGGCTCTGTTTCGAGCCCGGCCGCACTCACGCCGGGGCGGTGACGGTGGCCGACATCGGCATCGACGTCGGGGCCCCGGCGCTGGCCCTGCTCGAGGACGACGACGTCAGCGCCTGGCTGGCGGGCAGCGAGCGGCCCCCGGACACCAACAAGTGGAAGGCCGGCCTGCTGGTCGTCGGCGGCTCCGGCGGGATGACGGGCGCGCCGACCTTCGTGAGCCGGGCCGGCCTGCGCGCCGGCGCCGGGATCGTCTGGTGTGCGGTGCCGGGCACCGACGCCGCCGCGCGCGGCGGCGGCTCGGAGGTGATCACGAAGGCGCTCCCCGCCAACGACGACGGCGACCTGGCCGGCCTCGGCGACCTGCCGGCCAGCCTCGAGCGGTTCCACGCCGCCGCCATCGGACCCGGTCTCGGCCCGTCCGACTCCGCCCGAGCCGCGGTCCGCGAGCTGGTGGCCGAGATCCCGGTGCCGCTGGTCCTCGACGCCGACGGCCTGAACGCCTTCGCCGGCGACGCCCCGGCGCTTCGCGACCGGCCGGCGCCGACCGTGCTCACCCCCCACGAGGGCGAGTACGCCCGGCTCACCGGCGAGCCGGTCGGGTCCGACCGCGTCGACGCGGCGCGGCGCCTCGCTGCTGCGTCCGGCTGCGTCGCGCTGCTCAAGGGCCCGGCCACCGTCGTGGCCGACCCGATCGGGCGCGCCGTCATCAACCCGACCGGCGGCGCCGAGCTCGCCACCGCCGGCAGCGGCGACGTGCTCACCGGGATCATCGGCGGGCTGCTGGCCCGCGGGCTCGACCCCTTCGCGGCCGCGGCCGCCGGCGCCTTCGTGCACGGCCGGGCCGCCGACGTCGCCGGGCATACTGGCCTCATCGCCAGCGATCTGATCGTGGCCCTGCCGCGCGCGTTGCACGCCCTCACCCCGGGCGGCGCCCGCTCGTGACCGCGACCGAGCCCCACTTCCGCCCCACCTGGGGCGAGGTGGACCTCGACGCGGTCCGCGCCAACGTGCGTCAGCTCGCCGCGCTCGCGGCGCCGGCGGGGCTGCTCGCGGTCGTGAAGGCCGACGCCTACGGGCACGGCGCGGTGCCGGTCGCCCGAGCCGCGCTCGACGCCGGGGCGACCTGGCTCGGCGTCGCGCTCGTCGAGGAAGGCTCGGCGTTGCGCGACGCGGGGCTCGACGCACCCGTGCTCGTGCTCTCGGAGCCGCCGCCGGAGGCGGCGAGCGCGGTCGTGGCGGCCGGCCTGACCCCGGTCGTCTACACCGAGCAGGGCATCGAGGCGCTGGCCAAGGCGGTCGCCGACGCCGCCCGCGACGAGCCGCTCCCGGTCCACCTCAAGGTCGACACCGGGATGCACCGCGTCGGGTGCCCGCCCGCCCGCGCCCGCTCGCTCGTCGAGGCGGTCGCCGCCCGCCCCGAGCTCGACCTGGAGGGGATCTGCACCCACTGCGCGGTCGCCGACGAGCCCCACCGGCCCGAGACCCGGGCCCAGCTCGACGAGTTCCAGCGCCTCCTCGACACCCTCGACGGCGCGACGACGCGACCGCGGGTCGTGCACGCCGCCAACTCGGCCGCGCTGCTCGCCTTCCCCGACGCCCGCTTCGACCTGGTCCGGGTGGGCATCGCGTTGTACGGCGTCGCGCCCGGACCCGGGGTTGCCGACCGGGTCGAGCTCGTGCCCGCGCTGTCGCTGCGGGCCCGAGTCACGTACGTGAAGGAGCTGCCGGCCGGCGCCGGCATCTCCTACGGCCTCCGCTACACCATGCCGGCCGCCGGCCGTGTCGCGACGGTCCCGGTCGGCTACGCCGACGGCGTCCCCCGCAACCTCGGCCTCGCCGGCGGCGAGGTGCTGATCGGCGGCCGGCGACACTCCATCGCGGGCGCGGTGACGATGGACCAGCTCATGGTCGACGTCGGTGACGCCTCGGTCGACGTCGGCGACGAGGTGGTGCTGCTCGGCGCCCAAGGTGACGAGGCCATCACGGCCGAGGAGTGGGCGGCGCGGCTCGGCACCATCGCCTACGAGATCGTGACCGGCATCGGCCCCCGCGTGCCGAGGCGGTACCTCGGGTGAGCGCATCCCGGCGCGCGCTCGCGACCCTCGGCGTGGCGGCCGGGATCGCGGCCGGCGCTGCCGCGGCCGGCTACGCCGGCGAGCGGGCGCTGCTGCGCTCGCTGCGGAACCGACCCGACCCCGACGCGGGCCTGCTCGGGAACCTGGAGGTCGACGAGACGTACCGGTTCCCCACCCACGACGGCGGCACCGCGTACACGGTGACCCGCGGGCAGGGGCCCCCGATCGTCTTCTCGCACGGCGTGACGATCAGCTCCCGGGTCTGGGTCAAGCAGTTCCAGGAGCTGCCGGCGGCCGGGGCGCAGGTGATCGCCTTCGACCACCGCGGCCACGGCGACTCCCTGGCGGGAGCGAGCGGCCACTCGGTCGACAACCTGGCCGCCGACCTCCGGGTCATCCTCGACGAGCTGGACCTCCGCGGCGCGGTCGTCGTCGGTCACTCGATGGGCGGCGTCGCGACCCAGGCGTTCGCGCTTCGCTACCCCGACGTCCTGGCAGCGCGCGTCGCCGGCATCGTGCTGCTGTCGACGCTCGCCAAGACCAGCGTGTCGGCGTCTCGTCGGCTCCGTTGCCTCGCCGAGCGGGTGACCGGCGCCGTCGACGTGGGCCGGCTCGCCTCGCGTCCCGACGTCGGGACCCTCGTGGCGCGGGTCGGGTTCGGCCGTCAGCCGGTGCCCAGCCACGTCGAGCTCAACCGCCAGATGCTGGCCGGCTGTGACCCGTCGACCGCCCGCGACGCCACCGCCGCCCTCCTCGGGCTCGACCTCACCGCCGAACTGCCGTCCCTGCGCGTCCCGACGCTCGTCATCGGCGGCACCGCCGACGTGATCACGCCGCCGGCCGAGTCGCGACGGCTGGCCGAGCTCATCCCCGACGCCCGGCTCGAGATGCTCCCGGGCGCGGGCCACATGATCATGCTCGAGCGGACGACCGACTTCGAGCGGCTGCTGCTCGACTTCGCCCGCGAGGTGGGTGCGCTGCCGGCCACCGCCGGGGCCGCGTGACGGGCGCGATCACCGACGTGCCCGGCGTGCTGGTCGGGCACTGGACCGGGACCGGCACCGGCGTGACCGTGGTCCTCGTCCCGCCGGGAACGACCGCGGCGGGCGAGGTGCGCGGCGGCGCGCCGGCGACGCGCGACCTCGACCTCCTGCAGCCGGACCGGACGATCGACACCGTCGACGCGGTCGTGCTGGCGGGCGGCTCCGCGTTCGGGCTCGCGGCCGCCGACGGCGTCATGGACTGGCTCGCCGAGCGGGGGCGGGGCCTCACGACCCGGGGCGGCGTGGTCCCGATCGTGCCCACGGCCGCCATCTACGACCTGGTCGAGTCGGGCGCCGAGCGCCCCCGCGGCGAGCACGGCTGGGCCGCGGCCGACGCCGCAGCCGGGCCGCCCCTGACCACCGGCCGGGTCGGCGCCGGGCGGGGCGCCACCGTCGGGAAGTGGCGCGGCGCCGAGCACGCCGTCCCCGGCGGCCTCGGGTCGGCGAGCGCGCGCGTCGGCGACGCCACCGTGGGCGCGCTGGCGGTCGTGAACGCGCTCGGCGACGTCCTCGGCGAGGACGGCCGGGTGCTGGCTGGCTCCCGGGCCGGCCCCGACGCCGAGCCGTTCCCCGACGAGCTGCCCGAGCAGCCCAACACGACGCTCGTCGTCGTGGCGACCGACGCCGAGCTGACGAAGCGCGACTGCTGGCTCGTCGCCCAGAGCGCGCACCACGGGCTCGCCCGCGCGCTGCACCCGAGCCACACCCGCCACGACGGCGACCTCGCCGTCGCCCTCGCGACCGGCGCCGTGGAGGCCCATCTCGATCGGCTGCGGGTCGCCGCCACCGAGGTGGTGGCGGCGGCGGTGCGGGACGCGGTCGGCGGGGACGATGATTGACCCCCTATGACGATCCTCGAGCCGTCGCCGGCCTGGGGTTCCTTCGCCGAGCTGGCGGCCGAGGCGTCGACGTGCACGAAGTGCCCGTTGGCCGAGGGCCGCACCCAAGTGGTGTTCGGCGTCGGCAACGAGCACGCCGACCTCGTCTTCGTCGGGGAGGGGCCGGGCGCCGAGGAGGACAAGCAGGGCATCCCGTTCGTCGGGCGGGCCGGCCAGCTCCTGACCAAGCTCATCGAGGGCATGGGGCTGCACCGCGACGACGTCTACATCTGCAACGTCGTGAAGTGCCGGCCGCCCGGGAACCGGGACCCGCTGCCGCCCGAGATCGACGCCTGCCGCCCGTACCTCGAGGCCCAGCTCGACTTCCTCGCGCCCCGGGTCGTCGTCACCCTCGGCAACTTCGCCACCCGGCTCCTGCTCGACACCAAGGAGGGGATCACCAAGCTCCGCGGCCGCGAGGTCCCCTACCGGGACGGCGCCGCGGTGCTCATCCCGACGCTGCATCCCGCGGCGGTGCTGCGCACCGGCGGCGCCGCGCTCGCCCAGGCCCGGGCCGACTTCGTGCTCGTGAAGCGGGCGCTCGCCCGTCCCCAGCCCGCGTGACCGACCTCGCCCTCCTCACCCGCTCCCCGACGGAGACCCGCGGCGTCGGCCGAGCCCTGGCGGCTGTGGTCCGACCCGGTGACGTGCTCGTCGTCGCGGGCGACCTCGGCGCGGGCAAGACCACGTTCGTGCAGGGCCTCGCCGAGGGGCTCGGGGTGCCGGACGGAATCGTGAGCCCGACGTTCACGCTCGCCCGCGAGTACGAGGGCCGGGTCCGGCTCGTCCACGTCGACCTCTACCGGCTCGACCGGGCCCAGGAGCTCCTCGACCTCGGGCTCGAGGACCTCGCCGACGACGCCGTGCTCGCCGTCGAGTGGGGCGACGTCGCGGTCGCGTACCTGGCGCCGGAGCACCTCGAGGTGCGCCTGGCCGCCGGCCCCGACGCCGACGCGCTCGAGCACCGCACCCTCGCCCTCGCGCCGCGCGGGCGGTCCTGGGTCGCGCGCCAAGACGCGCTCGCGGCGGCGGTCGGAGCGGCCTGATGCTGGTCCTCGCCATCGACACCGCCACCCCGCAGGTCGCGGTCGCGCTCGGCGACGACGGGCGGGTCCGGGGCGAGATCCGGCTCGTCGGGCGGCGCCGTCACGCCGAGCAGCTGGCGCCGGCGATCGCCTACCTCGGCGAGCAGACCCGGGTCCGGCTCGAGCAGCTGGCCGCGGTGGCGGTCGGCATCGGCCCCGGCCTGTTCACCGGGCTGCGGGTCGGCGTGACGACGGCGAAGGTGATGGCCCAGACGCTGCGGATCCCGGTCGTCGCGGTCCCGAGCCCGGACCTGGTCGCTTACCCGCTGCGCCACGCGGGGCGGCTCATCGCGGTCGTCCTCGACGCCCGCCGCCGCGAGGTCTTCCACGCCCGGTACCGGCCGGTGCCGGGCGGGGTGCAGCGGGTCTCGGACTACGCGGTCGGGCCGGCCGCCGACCTGGTCGCCGAGCTCGAAGCCGGCGCGGATGAGGTGCTGCTGGCCGGCGACGGCGTCGAGCCGAACCGGCCCCAGTTCGCGTCGCTCGACCGGGCCGAGGAGGCGGGCCCCGAGTTCGAGGTGCCGAGCGCGACCGCGCTCGTCGAGCTGGCGACGGGACGGGTCGAGCGGGAGGAGTTCACGTCGCCGTGGTCGGTGCAGCCGATGTACCTGCGGGCGAGCGACGCCGAGCTGGCGTGGGGGCAGCGGCGATGACGGTCACCGAGCCGCTCGTCGTGCACGTGCTGCCCATGCGGCGCCGGCACCTCCGGTCGATCCTGCGCATCGAGGCCCTCGTGTACCCGCGGCCGTGGAGCCACTCCCTCTTCCTCTCCGAGCTGGCCCTGCGCGGCTCGCGCGCCTACTTCGTCGCCCGGGTCGGCCGCGACGTGGTCGGCTACGCCGGCATCATGCTGACCGGCCAGGACGCGCACGTGACGACGATCGCGGTCGACCCGGCCCGGCACCGCCAGAAGATCGGCACCCGGCTGCTCCTGGTGCTGACCCGCGAGGCGCTCGCCCGCGGTGCCCGCAACATGACGCTCGAGGTCCGGCTCTCGAACCGGGGCGCCCAGGAGCTCTACCGCCAGTTCGGGTACTCGCCGGTCGGCGTGCGCAAGAACTACTACCAGGAGACCAACGAGGACGCGCTCGTGATGTGGGCCCACGACGTCGACGGCCCCGACTACTCGGCCCTGCTGGCCGCCCTCGAGCGCAACATCCCCGGCGAGACCCGCTACGAGGACCGGCGGTGGTGACGGGCGCCGAGCCGCCGGCCCCGGTCCTCGGCATCGAGACGTCCTGCGACGAGACGGCGGCCGCGGTGGTCGTCGACGGCCGGGAGGTCCGGTCCTCGGTCGTCTCCAGCCAGGTCGACCTGCACGCCCGCTTCGGCGGCGTCGTCCCCGAGCTCGCCAGCCGGGCCCACCTCGAGCTCATCGGGCCCGTGATCGCCGAGGCGCTCGGCGAGGCCGCCACCGAGCTGTCCGACCTGGCCGCGGTCGCGGCCTGCCGCGGCCCCGGGCTGGCCGGGGCGCTGCTCGTCGGCGTCAGCGCGGCCAAGGCCCTCGCCCTCGTCGCCGGCCTCCCCTACATCGGGGTGAACCACCTCGAGGCGCATCTCTACGCGGCGTGGCTCGAGGAGCCCGATCTCGCGCCGCCGCTCGCGGTGCTCGTCGTCTCGGGCGGCCACACCCTCCTCGTCACGATGGAGGACCACGGCCGCTACCGGGTCGTCGGCCAGACCGTCGACGACGCGGCCGGGGAGGCGTTCGACAAGGTGGCCCGCCACCTCGGCCTCGGCTACCCGGGCGGCCCGGCCATCGACGCCCTCGCCCGCCAGGGCGACCCGGAGGCCATCCGCTTCCCCCGGGCCATGCCGGGCGAGCCCGACTTCTCGTTCGCGGGCCTGAAGACGGCGGTCGTGAACCACGTCCGCCACCACCCCGACGCCGCCGTCCCCGACGTGGCGGCGTCGTTCCAGGCCGCGGTCATCGACCAGCTCGTCGACAAGCTCGCGACCGCCGCCGACGAGGCCGACGCCCCGACCCTGGTGCTCGGCGGCGGGGTGGCCGCCAACTCGGCGCTGCGGGAGCGGGTGGCGACGCTGGCCGCCGCCACCGGCCGCCGCGCCTTCCTGCCCGCCCCGGCCCTCTGCACCGACAACGGGGCGATGATCGCCGGCGCCGCCTGGTGGCGCTGGCAGGCGTTCGGGCCCACCCCGCTCGACGACGGGGTCGAGCCGACCCTCGGCCTGCCCCTCGCCGGCTGACCGGTCGGGCTTGCCGGGCGTCGCCGGCGCACGGTATCTTGGCCTAGCACTCACACCCGCCGAGTGCTAACTGATCGCCCATCCCCGCCGCAGGAGGCGCACCGCATGAAGCTGCAGCCGCTCGAGGACCGCATCGTCGTCCGGGCGAGCGAGCCCGAGGAGACCACCGTCAGCGGGCTCGTCATCCCCGACACGGCCAAGGAGAAGCCCCAGCAGGGCGAGGTCCTGGCCGTCGGGCCGGGTCGCCGCTCCGAGAACACCGGCGAGATCATCCCGGTCGACGTCGCCACCGGCGACACCGTCGTCTACTCGAAGTACGGCGGGACCGAGATCACCGTCGACGGCGAGGACCTGCTGATCCTCACCGGCCGCGACGTGCTCGCCAAGGTCAAGAAGTAACCAACTCAGCGACGAGCTCGACCCCCGGCCGCGGCCGGGGGTCGAATCGCGTCCGGGTCAGGCGCGCGACGCGACGACGGTGGTGGCGGTGTCCTTGGCCCAGCGGTAGTCGGCCTTGCCGTTCGGGCCCCGCTGGATCTGGTCGACGACCACCACGTGACGGGGCCGCTTGAAGCGGGCCAGCCCATCGCCGAGGTCCTTCAGCTGCTCCGGGTCGATGCTCGCGCCCGGCTCGGCCGCCACGACGACCGCGACCGCCTCGCCGAAGCGCTCGTCGGGCACGCCGACCGCGACGCAGTCGGCGACCGCGGGGTCGCGCTTCACCGCCTCCTCCACCTCGTCGGGGTAGATCTTCTCGCCGCCCGAGTTGATGCACACCGAGCCCCGCCCGAGGAGCGTGATCGTCCCGTCCTCCTCGACCCTCGCCCAGTCGCCGGGCACCGAGTAGCGGGCGCCGTTGATGGTGCGGAAGGTGGCGGCGCTCTTGGCCGCGTCCTTGTAGTAGCCGACCGGCAGGTAGCCGCCGAGGGCGAGGATCCCGTGCTCCCCCGAGCCGGCCTCGACCTCGCGGCCGTCCTCGGTGAGGACCTTCGTGCGCCGCCCGACCCGGAACCGGGCCGTGCGGGCCTCGTCGCCGGGTGAGGTGAGGCTGGAGGCGAAGCCGACGCCTTCGCTCGACCCGAGGCTGTCGATCATGAACATGGGGTGGCGGGCCTGGAGGGCCGCCTTCACCTCCGCGCTCCAGATCACCCCGCTGCTGATGAGGAGGGCCAGCGACGACACGTCGTAGGGCGCGCCGCGCTCGTCGGCCGCCTCGAGCGCCCGCAGCATCGGCTTGGCGAACGCGTCGCCGACGATCGCCATCTGGCTCACGCCCTCGCGCTCGACCGTCCGCCAGAGCTCGTCGGCGTCGAAGTGCCGCCCCTCCAGCGTCACGACGGTGCCGCCGAGGAACAGGGTCTGCATCGAGGTCATCACCCCGGTGCCGTGCATGAGCGGCGACGCCGGCAGGTGAACCGGTGCTCGTCCGCTCTCGACCACCCGGGCCGCGACGTCACCCGCGTCCGCGGCGTGCTCGGGCAGCGCCTCCCCGAACATCGGGTACGTCTGCTCGGCGAGGGTGCCGTAGAGGTCCTCGCTGCGCCACATCACGCCCTTCGGCATGCCGGTGGTGCCGCCGGTGTAGAGGAACCAGAGCGGGTCGCCCGACCGCGGCCGGCGGGGCGCCGGCTCGTGCGCGGCGAGCAGGTCCTCGTAGCGCAGCGCCCCCTCGAGCGCCGGGCTCCCGTCGTCGACCTGGATCACCGCCCGCAGCCGGGGCAGACGGTCCCGGACCGCGGCCACGTGCTCGCCGAGCGAGCCGTGGAAGACGAGCACCTCGGCGTCGGCGTTGTCGAGGAGGTAGGCCAGCTCGTCCTCGAGGTAGCGGTAGTTGACGTTGACGTGCACCGCCTCGGCCTTGAGGCTGCCGTACATCGCCTCGAGGAACTCGTTCCCGTTGTAGAGGTACAGCGCGACCTTGGCGTCGGGCTGCACGCCGAGGGCCTCGAGGGCGGCCGCGAAGCGGGCCGCCCGCTCGTCGAACTCCCGCCAGGTGAGCCGGCGCTCGCCCTGCACGATCGCGAGCCGGTCGGGCAGCGCGTCGCCAACCGACTCCAAGACCGAGGCCAGGTTCCAGTCCGGCATCGCGCTCCCTCAGGCGTCGCAGCGGCCGAGCCTACGCTGCGGCCCCGTGGCGACGCGCGGGGGTCGACAGCGCATCCCGCGGCCACCCTCGGCCCGGCCGGGCAGCCCCGCGCCCTGGGCGCGCCTTCCACCCGATCGTCGGCACTTCACGCTCGAGGAGGTCCGCGCCGCGTGCGCCCGGCTCCCACCGCCCCGGCACCGGCCCGCGCCGTCCGGGGCCCGCCCGGCGGCGGTGCTCGTTCCGATCTTCGAGGCCGACCGCGAGGCCCGCCTCATCCTCACCAAGCGGCCCGACACGATGCCGTCGCACCAGGGCGAGATCGCGTTCCCGGGCGGGAAGCTCGAGGCGGAGCGGGACGAGGGCCTGCGCGACGCGGCGCTGCGCGAGGCCCAGGAGGAGGTCGGGCTCGACCCGGCCGCCGTCGACGTGGTCGCCGAGCTCGACAGCCTGACCACCGTCGCGGCCCGCTTCGTGCTGACCCCCTTCGTCGGGCTCCTCCCGGCGCGGCCGCGGCTCCGCCCCGACCCCACCGAGGTGGTCCGGGCCTTCGACGTGTCGATCGCCGAGCTGCTCGAGGACGGCGTGTACCGCGAGGAGCGCTGGGACGTCCCCCCCGACCTCGGGGTCACGCCGGGCCGGGACCGGCCCATCCACTTCTTCGAGCTCGCCGACGAGACGGTCTGGGGGGCGACGGCCCGGATCCTGGCCGGCTTCCTCGAGCACCTGACCGCCGAGCGGTGAGCCGACCCGGCGATCGGCCCTCCAGGGGCGGGCGGCCCGGGTCGACAACCTCAGGGCACGTCCGGGAGGCGAGCATGGCCCCAACGACCATTCGAGTGGCACGCCCGCGCCTGCGCCGCCGCGGGCTCGGCGCCCTCGTGGCCGGCGCGGTGCTGCTCGCCGGGTGCCTGGCGGGCGGGCCGGCCCCCGTCGGCCCGGGCACGATCATGGGCCCGAGCACCCTCACCGCGGCCCAGATCGCGGCCTACGTGTGCCACGTCGGGCGCTGCGCGACCTGGCTGCCCGAGATCTCGCCCCAGCAGATGGCCCAGCTGTACATCGACGAGGGCGTCGCGGCCGGGGTCCGGGGCGACATCGCCTTCGTCCAGGGTGTGCTCGAGACGGGCTGGTTCGCCTACCCGGGCTCGCCGCCCCAGAGCTCGGTCCCGCTCCCGCCGCCCGGGTCCACGAGCTGGCCCGGCTACGTGCTGCCGCGCGACCACAACTACGCGGGGATCGGCGCCTTCCCGGGCAGCACCGTCTTCATGCGCATGCCCACCCCCCAGCTCGGGGTCCGGGCCCAGATCCAGCACCTCCGCAACTACGCCGACCTCAGCTCGCGCTCCTGGAACCTCGGGGTGCCGTTCGTGCCCCGGCCCGGCTACGACGCGGTCGCCTTCGACACCTTCCCGTTCAAGGGCTCGGCGCCCCGCTGGATCGACCTCGACGGCCGGTGGGCGGTGCCCGGCACCACCTACGGCCAGACCATCCTCTCCATCTACAACAACATGCGGGCCTTCAACGGCCTGGCGCCGGTCAGCGCGTCGGCCCTCGGTGCGTCCGCGCTGCTCACGACGCAGGACCTCCAGGCGACCACCACCTTCCGGCACTGACGCGAGCCCGGTCAGCGGAAGGCCAGAAGCCGGGCGGTACGATCGGTCCTTCGCGACGGGAGGGGACGCGTGGAAGTCGAGATCG
>CALEYV010000161.1 GCA_937927875.1 uncultured Actinomycetes bacterium
GACACCGACGCTGCCGAGCGTCAGCAGCCCGACGATGACGCCGGCGGTGATGACTCGCTTCATGGTCCACTCCTCTTCGGGGGTTTCCCTAGGCAACGGCACCCACGTCAGCGGCCCGTGAAGTCGCAGCCAGGCGGTGACCAGGCGTGGCGCCGACCAGAATGCCGGGGCATGAGCGACCACGACGACGCGGGCCGGTACGCGGCGGCGGCCGGCGCGCTCCTCGTGGAGCTGCGGGCCCGCGACGCCGACGGCGGCTGGCGGCTCGGCGACCGCGGCGACGAGGCCGCCAACCGCTGCCTGCTCGACCTGCTGGCGTCAGAGCACGGTGGCGACGCCGTCCTCTCGGAGGAGTCGGCCGACGACCGGCGCCGGCTCACCGCCGACCGGGTGTGGATCGTGGACCCGCTGGACGGGACCCGGGAGTTCAGCGAGGCGGGCCGGCGGGACTGGGCCGTGCACGTGGCGCTGTGGGAGCGGGGCGTCGACGTGCGCGTCGGCGCGGTAGCGCTGCCGGCCGAGGAGCTGGTCCTGTCGACCGCGTCGCCGCCGCCGCTGCCGCCGCCGCGGAGCGGGCCGCCGCGGGTGGTGGTGAGCCGGACCCGTCCGCCCGCGGTCGCGCGCGTCGTCGCGGCGCGTCTCGGCGCCGAGCTCGTCGCGATGGGCTCGGCCGGCGCGAAGGCGATGGCGGTCGTCCGCGGCGACGTCGACGCGTACGTGCACGACGGCGGCCAGCACGAGTGGGACTCGGCCGCGCCAGCCGCGGTGGCACGGGCGGCGGGGCTGCACGTCTCGCGCCTCGACGGCGCGGCCCTCGCGTACAACCGCCCCGACTCCTGGCTCCCGGACCTGCTCGTCTGCCGGCCGGAGCTCGCGGCGCCGATCCTCGCCGTCACCGCGCGCGACGCCGGCGGCGCCGGTTGAGCGGCGGACGACGGTAGGGTCCGGCTGACGCCAGGGAGGGCCGTGGAGCTCGTCACGACCGACAACGTGCGGCTCGTGGCCCGCTGGTGGCGGGCGCCTGCTCCACGCGCCTCGGTCGTGGTGGCCCACGGCTTCGGCGCCGGCCTCACCGAAGGGCGGGTGGTCGCGCTCGCCGAAGCAGCGCACGCCGCTGGCTTCGACGTCCTCGCCTACGACGCCCGCGGTCACGGCGGCTCCGGTGGCGAGGCGACGCTCGGGGACCTCGAGCGACTCGACGTCGACGCGGCCGTCGGCGCCGTCGGCGCCGACCGGCCGGTCGTGCTCGTCGGCGCCTCGATGGGCGCCATCGCGGTGCTGCGCTACGCGGCGGCGGCGCCCGGCCGGGTGGCGGGCGTGGTGTCGGTCAGCTGCCCCGCCGAGTGGCGGCTCCCCTGCAACGCCCGCGGGCTGCTCTCGGCGCTCCTCACCCAGACCTGGGTCGGCCGCGAGTGCGCACGCCGCTGGATGCGGGTGCGGATCGCGTCGCGGCGTCCCCGGCCCGCGCCGCCGGTGGAGCTCATCGGCCACGTGGGCGCGCCGGTGGCCGTGCTGCACGGCCGACGGGACCCGTTCATCAGCGTCCACGACGCCGAGCTGCTCTACGAGGCCGCCGCCGAGCCCCGCCGCCTCGACCTCTTCGACGAGCTCGGCCACGCGTTCGACGGTCCGGTGGCGGCGCCCGTGCTCACCGACATCGACTGGTGCCTCGCGCAGTCGATGGCGCCGACGCCGGAGCCGCCCCGCGCCGAGGCCGGCTAGCGCCCGCTCAGCGCTCGGCTCGGTCGTCCCACCACCAGGCCAGGCCGGCGAGGCCGGGCCCGGTGTGCACGACCATCACCGGCCCGAACTCGCCGATGAACGACGAGGCCGGCTGGAACGACGCCCGAACCCGATCGAGCAGCTCCTGGGCGGTTTCAACGGCGAGCGCGTGGAGGGCCGCGACGTGCAGCGGCGCGCCCGGCTCCCGGGACCGCTCGACGAGGCTGACCATGCGGTCGAGCGCGGCCTCGCGGCTGAGGGCCGGCCGCAGCCTGCGCACCTTGCCGCCCCGGAACTCGAACAGCGGGTTCACGCCGAGCCGGTTGGCGGCCCAGCCCGCCAGCCCCGGGACGCGACCGCTGCGGACGAGGTGGTCGAGGGTGGGCACGGCGGCGACGAGCCGGACCCGCTCCACGACGTGGCGCGCGGCCGCCTCGACGTCGTCGAGCGACGCCCCCGAAGCCGCGGCCTCGGCGGCGGCCAGCACCGCGAGCGCCTCGGCGCCGCCGGCAGTGGCGGTGTCGAGGACGCGCACCGGGCCGCCGACCGACTCCCCCGCCAGGCGGGCCGCGTCGTAGGTGGCGCTCATCGAGCCGGCGATGGTCAGCACGAGCACGCCGTCGCTGCTCCGGAGCCGGTCCTTGATCGCCTGCTCGAACTCGCCGGGCGTGGGCGCCGACGTCGTGACGGACTCCTCGCGCACGAGCTCCTCGAGGGCGCGGGTCCCCTCCAGCTCGGGCATGCCGCGCACGGTGAGCCACATGGGCACGACCGTCACGCCGTGACGCTCGACGAGCTCGGCGGGCAGCGCGGCCGCGCTGTCGGTGACGACGGCGACGGTCACGACGCGCCCGCCCGCACCGCGGGGCTGGCCAACCGCTCGCTGACCAGCACCGACGCCAGGATGACGAGCAGCCCGCAGGAGAGCAGGACGACGCGGGACGGCTCGAGCGTGCCGACGAGCGGCCAGCGGACGTCGTGCAGGAGATCCGCCGCGACGCCGGCACCGATGGCGGCCAGGCTGAGCGCGAGCCGGATGACGACGTGGAAGGCCGTGAACGCGAGCACCCGGTCGGTGCCGTCGAGCCGCGACTGCAGGGCACCCATGCCGGAGGCGAGGGTGAAGGCGGCCGCGGCGCCGAAGGCGGTCGCGCCGAGGTAGGCGAGCCAGACATGCGTCGCGAGCGAGAACACGGCGACGACCCCGCCGATCACGGCCACGCCGAGGCGGGTCTCGAAGAGCGGGTCGTGGCCGCGGCGCACCTGCAGCGCGGCCAGCCCGAGCGCGGCGCCGACGCCGAAGAGCGCGATCAAGACCCCGAACTCGGTGTTGCTGGCGTGGAGCACGTTGCGCACGAAGACGATCCCGAGGGAGAACAAGGCGCCGAGCCCCAGCGCCACCGACGCGGTCGCGGGCATGATCGCACGAACGAGCGGGATGCGAAACGCGTCGCGGAACCGGACGTCCCGGCGCTCCTCCGGCGGCGCGGTGGGGGTGCCGAGCATGCGCAGCCGCCGGATGTAGGCGAACGACACGAGGAACGTGGCGGCGTCGATCCAGAAGACGAGCGCCAGCGGCCGGTGGAACAGGGTCGCGACGGGCAGCGCGGCGACGGCCGCGAACGCGCCCGCCCCGAGCGGGATCGTCCCGTACGAGGAACCGAGGACGAGGCCGTTGGCCAGCGAGAGGTCGTCCTGCTCGACGAGGTCGGGGATCGAGGCGTCGCGCGCGGGGAGGAAGACGATGCTGGCCGCCTCGAGCACGACCGCGCAGAGGTAGATCCACCAGAGGCCGCGGATCAGCGGGACGGCCGCGATCACGACGGCGCGGAAGGCGTCCATCGTCAGCATCGTGCGGCGACGGTCCCAGCGCCGCACCGCCCGCGTCGCGAGCGGGCCGCCGACCGCGGCCGGGAGCAGCCGCAGGGTGAGGATGCCGCCGACGGCGGCCGGCGACCCGGTGAGCTTCAGGGCCAGCGCCATGAAGGCGACGGTGCCCATCCAGTCGCCGAGTGCCGAGACGCCCTGCCCGAGGAGCAGGTCCCGGAACCCGCGCCGGCGGACCAGCGTCCCGACGCTCACGGCGTGACCGGGTCGTGGTCGAAGAGCAGGCGGCGCGCGTAGACGCTCCCCGCCGGGCGCTCGGGCCTCGCGTTCCCGAGCAGCCGCTTCAGCAGCATCGGCGCCGCGACCGCGCCGCCGGCGACCGCGCCGCTGGTCCCGTTCGTGATCGCGAGGACCGGAGCGAGCACGACGACGGCGACGAAGCCGCCGAGGCCGGTCTGGTGCGCGAGCCGGCTGACGACGAGGACGGCGAGCAGCAGCACCGCGCCCGGCCACGCGTTCACGAGCAGCGACCCGAGCGCGGGGGCGATGCCCCGGCCGCCGTGCCCGCGCAGGAACGGCGACCAGTTGTGACCCGCGACCGCGAGCCCGCCCGCCACCCCGCCGAGCACCGGGTGATGCAGCGCCAGCAGCGGCCCGACCGCGCCCTTGGCGACGTCGCAGATCCCCGCCCCGGCCAGGGCCGGGAACCCGGCCACCCGGTACAGCGAGGTGCCGGACACGGTGCCGGTCCCGGTGTCGCGCAGGTCGACGCCGCGCCGCCACCGGGCCATGAGATTCGAGAACGGGATCGAGCCCGCCAGGAACGAGACGAGGCAAACCCCGGCCGCCAGCACCGGGTCATTCTGGCCGGAACGCTGGGTGGCCCCGGACCTCGCCGCGACGGCGCACCGGGTGCGGCGAGTCGGCCGGGGCGGCGGCTCAGGGCAGCGTGACCGCGGGCAGCGGGTGGCGGTACAGGCTCGCCGCGTTCTGGTGCGTCAGCTTGCGGAGCTCCTCGACCGGCAGGTCGCCCCAGTACCGCTCGATGGTGGCCTGGGTGTTGGGCCAGGTGCCGTCGCCGTGCGGGTAGTCGACCTCCACCATGATGTGGTCGACGCCGATGGCGTGCCGGGTCGCGATCGTCGACGGGTCGTCGATGGTGCAGAACCAGAAGTTGCGGCGCAGCACGTCGGCCGGCCGCAGGCCGCCGAACCCGTCCAGCCCGTAGCCGGACCGGTCCACGATGTTGTCGAGCCGGTCGATCAGCATCGCCACCCAGCCGATCCCGCCCTCCGACATCGCGATCTTGAGGTCCGGGAGCTTCACCGTCCAAGCCGACCACAGCCACTCGGCGCAGGCGGTGAGCGACAGCTGGCCGAAGAGGGTGGCGCCGAGCTGCAGCGGCGGGGCGAACTTGGGGAAGTCCGCCATCCCCGAGGAGCCGACGTGGAGGCAGATCACCGTCTCGGTCTCAGCGCAGGCGGTCAGGATCGGCTCCCAGTACCGGTCGAAGATGGACGGGAAGCCGATGCGGTGCGGACGCTCGGGGAGCGTGACGGCGTGGAAGCCCCGCTCGGCGTTGCGCCGGATCTCCGCCGCGCCGACCTCGGCGTCGGCGAGCCAGGTGATCCCCATCGGGATGGTCCGCTCGGGATGCGGCGAGTACCACTCGTCGTAGAACCAGTCGTTCCAGGCCCGGGTGACGGCGAGGCCCAGCTCCTGGTCCTTCGCCTGCGAGAACACGCGCCCGCAGAAGCCGGTGATCATCGACGGGAAGTTCAGCGACGCCCACACGCCGTTGACGTCCATGTCGTGGACGCGGGCCTCGATGTCCCAGCAGCCGCGGCGCATCTGGTCGAAGCGGAACGGCTCGACCTTCACCGTCTCGGGGCGGCGGCCCGCCACCGCGTTCTGCCCGACCTGGAAGTGGCGCTCGCCCTCGAACTCCCAGACCTCGTGGCCCTGCTCGTCCGCGATGACCTTGGGGGCCCGGTCCTGGAGGTCGACGGGGAGCCGGCCCTCGAACATGCTGGGCGGCTCGACGAGGTGGTCGTCGACCGAGATGATCGTGTAGCGGACCGGGCGCGGCTCCGGCTCGGGCAGGAACAGCTCGGGGTGGAGGGCGACGGGGTCGACGGTCGCGGTCATGTCAGCTCCTGGTGGTCGCGCGGTGCAGGCGGAGGGGAACGTGGCGAAGCCCGGTGTGCTTGTTGCTGCGGGTCCACTCGGGCGCGCCGGCCGGTTCGAGGGCCTCGACCCGCCGGGCCAGCTCGTCGAGCGCCGACGAGTAGGTCGCCGGATCGTGGGTGACGGTCACGGTCTCGGCGTGGGTCGCCACCGACCAGAACCCCTCGCCGTCCGGGGTGTGCTCGGTCGGCTCGTGCCACAGCACGGGAGCCTCCCGGCGGTGCGTGCCGAACGCGTCGTGTGGGAACCCGTGCGCGAAGTTGTCGAGGTCGGTCAGGTCGAACCCCGACCGGACGGCGGCAGTCGGGATCGCCCCCACGGTCACACCCGGAAATCTAGGGCCTCGCCTCGGGCGCTCGGGTCGGCGCGCGCACGACCGTGGCGACCGGAGGCGCCGCAGCGGTACGGTGCCGGCCGTGCCGACGGTCCGGTTCAACCACATGGAGCTCACGTTCTCGCCCGGTACCCTCGACGCCGGGTTCCGCCGCGACGTGGCCGCCTTCTACGGCGAGCTATTCGGATGGGAGAGCGCCGACGTGAACATCGTCGGCCAGAACTGCCAGTACCTGCGCGTCGACGACGGGCAGTTCCTCCTCCTCGCCGAGTACGAGCGCCCGATGCAGGCCCCCGGCTACGACCACCTCGGGCTGCTCTGCGACACCCGGGCCGAGGTCGACGGCCTGCTCGAGCAGGCGAAGGCGTTCCGTAACCGCGACGACCGGGTTCGCATCAAGGAGTACGAGGACCTCGTCACCGGCAACGTGACCGTGCACGCCTTCTACGTCAAGTACCTGCTGCCGATCTTCTTCGACGTGCAGTGCATGGAGTGGCAGCCCGGCACCGCGCCGGCGCATCGCTGGCAGTACGCGTCGGCCTGAGATCACGGTGGAGTTCAACCCCTTCTCCTCGGACTTCTTCGACGACCCCTACGACACGTACCGCTGGATGCGCGACGAGGCGCCCGTCTACGAGAGCGAGCGCTTCGGCTTCTTCGCCCTGACCCGGTACGAGGACGTGGTCGCCGCCCACCGCGACTGGCAGACGTTCAGCAGCGAGCACGGGGTGACGATCGACCAGCTGCAGGACCCCGACTCGCCGGTGCGCGGGACCAGCATCATCATGATGGACCCGCCGGAGCACGAGCGGCTCCGCAAGCTCGTGAGCCGGGTGTTCACGCCTCGCGCGGTGGAGGCGCTCGAGCCGCTGGTGCGGTCGGTGATCGCCTCGCACCTCGACCCGCTGCGCGACCGGGACACCTTCGACCTCGTGGCCGAGTTCTCGGCGCCGTTCCCGGTCGAGGTCATCTCGACCATGCTGGGCGTGCCGGCGGCCGACCACCAGCAGATCCGCGAGTGGACCGACGAGCTCCTCCACCGCGAGCCCGACGACCCCCGCACGACGCAGGCGGGCATGGAAGCCGCGCTCCTCCAGGTCGGCTACTTCCTGGATCTCATCACCGCCAAGCGCGACCACCCCGGCGACGACATGATCAGCCGGCTCATCGAGGCCGAGGTGACGGGTGACGACGGGGACGCCCGCCTCACCGACGGCGAGATCGCCGGCTTCGCCGGCCTGCTGGCGGCGGCCGGGAGCGAGACGGTCACGAAGCTGGTCGGCAACGGCGTGGTGCTGTTCGCCCGGAACCCCGACCAGTGGCAACGGATCGTCGAGGACCGGTCGGCGGCGGTCGGCGCGGTGGAGGAGGTCCTCCGCTACTGGGCGCCGTCGCAGTACCAGGGCCGGTTCTCCCGGGCCGACTCCACCTGGCATGGGGCGACGATCCCGGAGGGCATGCCGGTGCTTCTGATCACCGGCGCCGCCAACCGCGACGAGCGCGCCTACGAGAACCCGGACGTCTTCGACATCGGCCGCCCGCCTCAGCTGTCGGTCGGCCTCGGGCACGGCATCCACGCCTGCCTCGGCGCCGCGCTGGCGCGCCTCGAGAGCCGGGTCGCGTTCGAAGCGGTGGCGGAGCGGTGGCCTCGCTTCGCGGTGGAGGAGTCGGGGCTGCGACGCGTGCACATGGCGAACGTCGCCGGCTTCTCGAACGTGCCCGTCCTCGCCGCCGCGTAGTCGCCCGGCGGCCGGTCGGCCGAGGAACGGTACGATCGGCAGCCTTGCCGACCGGGCCGCAGGAGGTGGCGACGTGAAGGTCGCGCCGGCGCTCGACCAGCTCCCGCGCTCGACACTCCTCGCGGTGGCGTTCGAGCACATGCTGGCCGGGATGATCGTGACCCGGGCCATGCTGCCGCAGGTCATCCTGCGGGGCGGTGACGCCGCGCTCATGAACGACGTCGCGATCGACGAGTGGATGGGCGCCAGCCCCGTGTACACCGGCCGGATGCGGGCGCTGATGGGGATCGAGGGCGACGACGTCGGCGCCATCATGAAGGCGCTGCAGCTCGACTGCGGGTTCGTCCACCAGTACATGGACGTCGGCTACCAGCTCATCGACCGCGACCACGCCGAGTTCTGGCTCGCGCACTGCGGTGCCCTCCTCGACACCGAGCCCCACGGCGAGGAGCAGGTGTTCGGCATGTGCCACACGATCGAGGACCCGACCTTCGACGCCACCGCGCTGGCGACGAACCCGCGGGCCCGCATCTGTCTCTTATACACATCTGACGCTGCCGACGATCTTACGCGTG
>CALEYV010000162.1 GCA_937927875.1 uncultured Actinomycetes bacterium
GTCTTGGAAGACGACGCCGATCGGGCGGCGCTCGGGCGGCACCCAGACCTTGTGGATGGTGTCGTCGAACGTCGTGTCGTCGAGGGTGATGTGGCCGCGGTCGACGGCAAGCAGCCCGGCCAGCGCGCCGAGGAGGGTGGTCTTGCCGGCCCCGTTGGGGCCGAGGAGCACCACCGTCTCGCCGGGTTGGGCGTCGACGATCACCGCGAGATCAAGTGTGCCGAGCTGGAGAACGACGTCGGCGTGCAGGCTCACGCGAAGAACCAGCGGTCTCGCAGCGCGACCAGCACCGCGATGGAGATCGCCACGAGCACGAGGCTCAGTGCGACCGCGGTCGCCGGGTCATGCTCGAACGCGATGAAGATCGCCAGCGGCATGGTCTGGGTCTTGCCTTGGAGGTTGCCCGCGAACGTGATGGTGGCGCCGAACTCGCCGAGGGCCCGGGCCCAGCTCAGGGCGGCGCCGGCGAGCAGTGACGGGGCGATGAGCGGCATGGTGACGCGACGGAAGACGGTCCATCGGCCGGCGCCGAGCGTGCTGGCGGCGTCTTCGTAGCGACGGTCGACGCTGCGGAGGGCCGCTTCCACGGTGATGATCAGGAAGGGCATGGCGACGAAGGTCTCGGCGACGATCGTCCCGAGCGTGGTGAACGGCAACCGGACGCCAAGCCAGCGGTCGAGGTACTGACCCAACAGGCCCCGAGGCCCGATGGCGAAGAACAGGGCGATCCCGCCGACCACCGGTGGCAGCACCATGGGCAACAGAACCAAGGCGCGGGTGAGGCGTCGGCCCGGGAAGTCGGTCCGGGCCAGGACCCAGGCGAGCGGGATCCCGAAGAGCGCGGACAGTGCGGTGGCGGCCAGCGAGCACTCGAGGGAGAGGCGCAGCGCGTCCTTGGTCGCGGGGTCGGTCAGGTCGGTCCACATCTGCGACCACGGGGCTCGCTGGACCAGCCCGACGACGGGAAGGACGAGAAAGCCGATGGTCAGCGCCGCGACGGCGCACGCGGCGGCGGGCGGTCGACGAGACGGGAGGCCTCGTCGACCGCCCGGGCGCCGGGTCACGGCTTGAGGAACCCGAACTTCAACAGGGTGGCTCTCCCGTCCGGGGACGCGACGTACCTCACGAACGCCTGGGCCGTGGCGGTGTTGGCCGACGACTTGACGACCGCGATCGGATAGGTCGCCACGACGTTCTGTGCCGGTGGGATCACGACACCCGTGACCTTGCCTTTGGCCGCCTTCACGTCGGTGACGTACACGATCGCCGCGTCGGCGGCGCCGAGCGTCACGTTCGACAGCGTGGCCTTCACATCCTGGCCGGTTGGAACCCTGGGCACCGTCAGCCCGGCCTGCTGGTAGGCCTGCAGCGCGAACTTGCCGCACGGCACCGTCGACGCGCACAGCACGAGCTGCACGCCGGGCTTGAGGGTGTCAGCGAGGGTCTTGATCTTCTTCGGGTTGCCCCTCGCCACCGCGATCTCGAGCAGGTTGCGGGCGACGACGACCGGCTTGCCGGCCACGCCACTCGCGGCGGACAGCTTGTCCATGTTGGTGGTATCCGCGGAGGCGAACACGTCCGCCGGGGCACCCTGTTGGATCTGGGTCTCGAGGGTCGACGAGGAACCGAAGTTGAACGTCACCGTCGTGCCCGGGTCCCGCTTCTGAAACTGCCTGCCGAGCTGCGTGAACGCCTCGGTCAGCGACGAAGCCGCGGACACGGTGATCGAACCGGTCGGCTTGCTGGCCTCGACGTGACCGGCGGGCGCGGTCGCTGACGCGGAGCCCGCGAACACCCCCACCGTCACCGCCGTGGCCAGCCCGGCCACGACCCGCAACGTGAATCGGGAACGCACAGAACCTCCTGGTTCGAAGGGGCGAGACCAGCTCAGCCCGCCTCTGGTACCTCCACGACCACCTGGGTCGCCTTCACCACTGCGACCGCTCGCATGCCAGGCTCGAGGCCGAGCTCATCCACCGCTTCGGCCGTCATCAGCGACACCACCCGGTGCGGACCCGCCTGCACTTCGACCTGGGCCGCGACGGAGTCTTTGACCACCCGGGTGATGATCCCGGGGAAGCGGTTCCGAGCCGACCGGCCCACGATGACGCCCTCCGCCGGCGCGCCCCCCTGCTCGGCCACGAACCGGGCCAACGCGGCCCCGTCCACCACCCGATGGCCGCCGTCGGTGCGGCGCGTCTTGAGCTCGCCCCCGTCGGCGAGGCGCCGGACGGTGTCCGGGCTCACCCCGAGCAACTCCGCGGCCTGGCCGATCCGAAACTCGCTCACGCCCAGAATTTAGCCCTCTAACCGGGCAAGAGCCGATTGTCTGCCCGGAAAGGCCCGCCATTCACCAGGGCTTGTCACCCGGGCGCACCCAGATCGGGCGCCACCTAGTCTCAGCAGGTGCCTCGGTCGGCTGGCCACGCCGCCGTCACCCGCCTGGGCGTGGCCGCGATCACGGTGGCGCTCGTCGCCCTCGGGGGCGCGCCGGCCGGCGCCCGCCCCGTGCCCGGCAGCCTCGGGCCGCCCGCTTCGCTGACCGTCGATGGGCTGCGCACCGCGATCGGGTTGGACCCGGCCGACGTCCAGTTCGCCTGGCAGGTGAACGACCCGCGCCCGGCTGCGCTCCAGCGCGCCTACCGCATCCTCGTCACCCGGCCCGCGCTCACGGGTACCGCACCAGCGACGGCGGTGTGGGACAGCGGCGAGGTCCCCTCGTCGGACCAGGCCTTCGTCCCTTACGGCGGTCCCGCGCTCGCCGCCGACACCACCTACCAGTGGACCGTTCAGACCTGGGCCGCGGCGGACGGCCCGAGCCCGTTCGCCCGGCCGGTCACGTTCGAGACCGGGCTCACCGCACCGGACTGGCACGCCGACTGGATCCGTCGGGCCGCGAACGACGTCACCGAGTACGACCAGTACACCTACGCCCGGAAGGCGTTCACGCTGCGTTCGTCACCGATCGTCGCGGCGCACGTCTACGTGTCGGTCGACCAGCAGTACGAGCTCTCCGTCAACGGGGTCCGCGCCGGTCGGGGGGAGGCCTACAGCTACCCCGACTCGCAGTACTACGAGACGCTCGACGTCGCCCGGCTGCTCCGACCGGGCGCGGCCAACGCCATCGGCGTCCTCGCCAACTGGGACGGCGCCACGAAGGGCCACCCCGCGGGCACCCCGGGGATGATCGCCCAGCTGTCGGTGCTCCACGCCGACGGCACGACCGAGCAGGTCGTCACCGACGGGTCGTGGCGGGTGCTCAAAGGCAACTGGCTGCCGGGGGACCAGCGGGACCTCGAGGGCGACGTCGTCGACTACGTCGAGCACATCGACGGGCTCCATGCCCCCCTCGGCTGGGACCAGCCCGGCTACAACGACCAGGCCTGGACGCCGGGGACCGTCCTCGGTCCGGCGGGGACCGCCCCGTGGACGA
Source organism: uncultured Actinomycetes bacterium (assembly GCA_937927875.1). Lineage (GTDB taxonomy): Bacteria > Actinomycetota > Acidimicrobiia > IMCC26256 > PALSA-555 > PALSA-555. The sequence goes on from CALEYV010000162.1 coordinate 3,434, forward strand.
GCCTCGTCTCGGTGCGGACCCGGATCGTCGAGGACCCGGTGCGGGCCCGGTCGCTCACGCGACTCGCCAACGGCGCGGTCGTCGCCGACTTCGGCAAGGTCTACGCCGCGATTCCGACGGTCGCGTTCCGGCACGGCGTCGCCGGTCGGCGGATCACGATGCACGCGGGGTACCTGCTGGACGCTCACCCGAGCCCCGGCGCCGCGGGCCAGGTCTCGATCGCGCACGGCACCCAGCACACGAACCTCGCCTACTCCTACGTCGAGCGGGCCGGCCGGCAGACCTTCGAGCCCTTCGACTACCTCGGGTTCCGCTACCTCCAGATCGACGACCCCGGCGAGGCGCTCACCCCCGGCGACGTCGTCGCCCTGACCCGGCACACCGCGGTGCCCGACGAATCGGCGGCCTCGTTCTCGTCGTCGAGCCCCACCGCCGACGCGGTGTTCGACCTCGGTCGCCACTCGGCGCTGTTCACCGCCCAGGAGCAGTTCGTCGACACGCCGACGCGCGAGAAGGGCCCGTGGCTGTGGGACGGCTTCAACGAGTCACAGACGGCCATGGCCGCCTTCGGGGACCCGAACCTGACCCGCAAGTCACTCCTGGAGTTCGCCCAGTCGCAGGCCCGGTACTGGCCCCAGGGGCGGATCAACAAGATCTACCCGACCGGTCTCGGCCCGCTCGACATCAACGAGTTCAGCGAGATCTACGCCGAGTGGGTGTGGCAGTACTGGATGAACACCGGTGACCGAGCCCTGCTCACCGCGGTGTACCCGACGGTGGTGAAGCTGGCCGACTACGTGGCCGCCGCCATCGACCCCGCGACGGGCCTGGTCACGAGCCTGCCCGCCACCAACGTCTACTACGCCGATCCCGTCGTCACGCGCCTGAACGTCCTCGGCGTGAACGTGTTCCGGCGCGCCGGCGAGATCGCGACGGCCGTCGGCCGGCCCGCGAGCGAGGCCGCCCAGGACCAGGCCCGGGCCCAGGACCTCACGAACGCGGTCAACGCGCGGCTGACGCGCGTCGACGGCGTGTACGTCGATGGCCTCAAGGCCGACGGGACCCAGGACCGCCAGGCGTCCCAGACGTCCGAGACCGCGGCGGTCGTCTACGGCGTCGTGCCTCCGGCGCGCCTCAGCGCCGTCGGCGCGTACCTCGCCAGCCTCGGGATGCAGAGCGAGCCCCGGACCGCCGGCGAGCTGCTGGAGGCGCTCCGACTGGTGGGGCGCGACCGCGACCTCGTGGCCCGCGTCACCGACCCGAAGGCGCCGGGGTGGGCGCGCATCCTGGCCCAGGGCGGGACCTTCACGTGGGAGGTGTGGCGGCCCGTCGACGCCAACGGGGACAGCATGTCGCACGGGTGGGGATCGAACGTGCTCGTCGAGTTGCAGCGCGCGCTGCTCGGCGTGGTCCCGACCTCGCCCGGCTACGTGACCTTCGACGTCGCGCCGCCGGGCACCGGCCTCGCGTCCGCGTCCGGTCGCGTCCCGACCCCCCGCGGGCCCGTCGTGGTGTCGTGGCACGTCGGCGGCGGCGCGGCCGCGCTCGACGTCACGGTGCCGGCGAACGCCACCGCCACGGTGCGGGTGCCGGCGACCCGGCGGGGCGCGCTGTCGGTCGACGGTCGGCGGCCTGGCACCGTCCCGGGCGTGCGGGTCCTCGCCGGCAGGACCCTCATGCTGGGCGCGGGCACGTTCCACCTCCGCGCCACCTGAGCCGCGATCAACGGCCAAGCGGGGTCATCTGGTCGCGCCAGGTACGACCTCCTGAACGTCGAGGTCGGCCGGGGCGCGGTCGCTGACGCGGGCGGGTTCGGCAAGGCCAGACTGGCGCCCCAGCCAGCCCCGAGCCGAGGACCGCGGTGCGACTCACGACGATGCGAACGAACGGTGGAACGCGCGCGGCGCGTGTCGACGGTGACCGCGCGGTGGAGCTCGGCGCGCCGGACGTCGGCGCGCTGCTCGCCGCCGGCGCCGACGCGCTCCGAGACGCCGCCGGCACGCGAAGCCCAGAGCACGAACTGGCCACCCTCGACCTGGCGCCGTTGGTTCCCCGGCCGCCGAAGATCATCTGCCTCGGGCTGAACTACGAGCAGCACATCCGGGAGATGGGCCACGACCCGCCCGACGCCCCCACCCTGTTCGCGAAGTACGCGCGCGCCCTGATCGGCGCGCGCGACCCGATCGTGCTGCCCCGCGCCGCGCAACTCGTCGACTGGGAGGGCGAGCTCGCCTTCGTCATCGGCGCCGTCACCCGCCACGCCGACGAGGCAGCGGCCCGGCGCGCCATCGCCGGCTACACGGTGTGCAACGACGTCTCGATGCGCGACTGGCAAGGACGGACCTCCCAGTGGCTGCAGGGCAAGACCTTCGAGCGCTCGACGCCGGTCGGCCCGGTGCTCGTCACACCGGACGAGGTCGACGACGCCCGCGACCTGGCGCTGCGCTGCGAGGTGGACGGTGTGGTGCGCCAGGACGCCCGAACCTCGGACCTTGTCTTCGACCCGGTCGCGATCGTGCGGTACGTGAGCACAATCCTCACCCTGGAGCCCGGCGACGTCATCTCGACCGGCACCCCGGGCGGCGTCGGGGCCGGCCTCGACCCGCCGGTGTTCCTCGCCCCCGGTCAGGTCGTACGGACCGTCATCGAGGGAATCGGCGAGCTCGTGAACCCCTGCGTCGCCGAGCCGGACGCGTGAGCCGACCGGTCGGGCTCAGCCGACCCGGTACCGGTGCACGGCGAGCGCGGTGAAGATCCCGACGATCAGGACCCACGCCAGCACGAAGTGACCGGCCGCGGTCGACAGGTGCACGTGACTGACGTGGTACAGGGTGTTGTCGCCGAGGGCGAGGCCACGGGCGGTGTCGATGGCGGCCGTGATCGGGTTCAGCTTCGCGACTGGCTGCATCCAGCCCGGCAGCCGCGACACCGGCGCGAACGCCGAGCTCGTGAACACCAGCGGCAGCACGGGGATGAACACGGCCGGCTGCACCGTCTCGGGATCCTTGATCGCCAGCCCGACCCAGGCCGAGAACGCGGTGAGCGCCATCCCGAACATCACGATCACGATGATCATGCCGACCGCCGCCAGCAGGCCGTTGTGGAACGAGAAGCCGATGACGAGCGCGGCCGCGACGAGCAGCAGCGACTGGATGCCGAGGCGGAGGCTGTCGCTGAGGGTGCGCCCGACGAGGAACGCCGACCGGGCGATGGGCAGCGAGCGGAAGCGGTCGATCATGCCCGACTGCAGGTCGTAGGCGATCCCGACGCCGGAGCCCATCGCCGAGAACGCCAGCGACTGCACGAGGACGGCCGGGACGACGAAGTCCTTGTAGGGGATCCCGGGCCCGACGTTGGCGATGGCGCCGAACACGAAGACGAACAGCACCAGCTGCATGAGCGGCTGGATGGTGGAGAACACGATGAGCCCCGGGCTGCGGCAGACCTTGAGGAGGTTGCGCTGCGCCACCAGCGCGATGTCGGCGAGCACCCGGGGCGGACCGAGCGCGGCCCGGTCCTCGATGCTCAGCTTCCCGGCCGGCGCGGTGACGACGGCCATGTCAGAGCCGCCGTCGCCCGCGCCCGAGCAGCGGCTCGGGCGCATCGGGTCGGGGCTCCTCGGCGTGGTGGCCGGTGAGGGAGAGGAACACGTCGTCGAGCGACGGCCGCCGCAGTCCGAGGTCAGCCGCCTCCACGCCGGCAGCGTCGAGGGCGCGCACGGCGTCGACGAGGGCCGCCGCGCCCGCGTGCACGGGCACCAGCACCGTGCCGAGCTCGGCGTCGGTGATGATCTCACCCGGCGCGACGCCGAACGCCTGGGCCAGCGCGGCCGTCGCGTCCGGCACCCGCCCCCGGTCGGCCACCTGCAGGTTGAGCATGTCCCCGCCGACCTTCGTCTTCAGCTGGTCGGCGGTCCCCTCGGCGATGATCCGGCCCGCGTCGATGACGCTGATGAGCTCGGCGAGCTGGTCGGCCTCCTCCATGTACTGGGTCGTGAGGACGATCGTCTTGCCGCTGTCGCGCAGCCCGGTGATCACGTCCCAGAGCCGGAGCCGGCTGCGGGGGTCGAGACCGGTGGTGGGCTCGTCGAGGAACAGCACGTCCGGGGAGGCGATGAGGCTCAAGCCGAGGTCGAGGCGTCGGCGCATGCCGCCCGAGTAGCCGCGGACGACGCGGTCGGCGGCGTCGGTGAGCTCGAAGAGCTCGAGCAGCTCGGCGGCCCGCTCCTCGGCGACGGAGCGGCGGAGGCGGCCGAGGCGGCCAATGAGCACCAGGTTCTCTCGCCCGGTGAGGTCCTCGTCGACGGCCGCGAACTGCCCGGTGAGCCCGATCGCGGCTCGCACCTGCTGGGGATGCGTCACGACGTCGTAGCCGGCCACCCGAGCCCGGCCCCCGTCGGGCGCCAGCAGGGTGGAGAGGATCCGGATGGTCGTGGTCTTGCCGGCCCCGTTCGGCCCCAGCAGCCCCACCAGCCGACCTTCCGGCACCACGAAGTCGATCCCGTGCAGCGCCACGAAGCTGCCGAAGCGCTTCACGAGGCCCTCGACGACCACGCCGGTGTCCATCGGACGATGAACCTACTGGCACCGTTTCGGGCTTCGAACCGACCGTCGCGGGTGCGGACGAGCAGGACGGATCGGCGTCGGGAGCGCCGATTCGACGCCTGGCTAATATGCTAGTATGCTCGCATGGCGCCGGAGGTCAAGCAGTTCAACGTCTACCTCCCCACCGAACTCATCAGAGCGGTGAAGCACCACGCGGTCGACACCGAGTCGTCGCTGTCGGCGATCGTCGCCGAGGCGCTGCGGGAGTACCTCGACCGTCACGTCCGAGCCAGGAGGCGGCATGGGAACTGAAGGCATCGGCGGCTTCGTCGTCGAGACCCACAACTGGGGCAAGTCGGTCGCGTTCTGGGAGGGTCTCGGGTTCAAGCTCGAGTTCGAGACCGACCACAACTCCGGGCAGCTCCGCCATCCCGCCGGCGGTCCGTGGGTCTTCGTCGCCGAGCATCTCGACGTCGAGACACCCCAGACGTATCCCGTCGTCCTCGCCAGCGACGCCGACCAGTTCGAGCCGCCCCGGTCCGGCACGGTCGAGCAGGCCTTCGAAGCGCGCCACTGGAACGTGATGGAGGCGATGCTCGGAGACCCCGAGGGCCGCCCGGTCAGCGTGCAGGCGCCGCTCCCCGACGGCGTCGACGCGCCGCCCGGTCACGGGTAGTGCCGACGCGCGCCGGAACGCCCCGCCCCGCTTTGGGCCAAGATCGGTACGGGCCTAACGTTTCGCTTTCCATGGAACGGAGATAGCGATGGCGACCGCGCCTGACGCCACGCCGCCGAGCGCGCCGGTGCGTACCGAGGACCTCACGAAGGTGTTCCCCGGCGGGGTGAAGGCCGTCGACACCCTGAACCTCTCGCTGCAAGACGGCGAGATCTTCGGGCTCCTCGGACCGAACGGCGCCGGCAAGACCACCACCGTTGGGATGCTCACCACCATGGTCGTCCCGACCAGCGGGCGAGCCTGGGTCGGCGGCGTCGACGTGCTCGCCCATCCCGCCCTGGCCAAGCAGAACATCGGCGTCGTCCCGCAGCAGAACACGCTCGACCGGTCCTTGTCGGTGTGGGAGAACCTCTACTTCCACGGCCGGTTCTTCGGCATGAGCGCCCGCCAGGCCCGCACCGAGGCCGACCGCCGCCTCAAGCAGTTCCGTCTCGCCGACTGGGGCTCGGCGCCGGTGCTCTCGCTGTCGGGCGGCATGGCCCAGCGGCTCATGACGGCCCGGGCGATCCTGCACGAGCCGAGGATCCTCTTCCTCGACGAGCCGACGGCTGGCCTCGACCCCCAGAGCCGCCTGGCCCTGTGGGAAATCCTCCGCGAGCTCCACGCGGCCGGCGAGACGATCCTGCTCACCACCCACTACATGGAGGAGGCCGACACCCTCTGCGACCGGGTGGCGATCATGGACCACGGCCAGATCCGCGCCCTCGACACGCCGGCCGAGCTGAAGCGCCGCGTCGGTGCCGACACGGTCGTGACCGTCACCGCCGACGGTGACCTCGACCAGCTCGAGCGGCTCCTCGCCGACGAGGTGCCGGGCGTGAACGAGGCCCACCGCCGCGACGGCTCGGTGCAGCTGCACGTCCGGGGCAGCGACGGGCTCCTGCCGCGCGTGATCACGGCCGCCGAGCGAGGCGGGTTCAACGTCTCGGATCTGTCGGTCGCCGAGCCGACGCTCGAGACCGTCTTCATCACCCTGACCGGAAAGGACCTGCGGGACTGATGGCCACTGCGACGACGACCGCCGACGCGGCGCTGACCGACCGCGAGGCACGCAACGCCGTCACGGCGAGCTGGACCGCCTTCAAGGCGCTCCTGCTCCGGGACATGACGGTGCTGCGCAAGAACCTGAAGGAGTTCATCCCCCGCACCGTCCTGCAGCCCTTCCTGCTCGTGTTCGTGTTCACCTACGTGTTCCCGAAGATCGGGCAGGGCATCGGGCCCACCCGGGGCGCGGGCGCCTCGAACTTCGCCACCCTGCTCGTCGCGGGCGTGGTCGGCATCACGATCCTGTTCCAGGGCATCCAGTCGGTGGCCCTCCCGATGGTGCAGGAGTTCGGCTACACGAAGGAGATCGAGGACCGGGTCCTCGCGCCGCTCCCGGTGTCGATGGTGGCGGTGGCGAAGGTGGCGTCGGGCGCGATCCAGGGCCTCATCGCGGCGCTGATCGTGTTCCCCATCGCCGCCGTCGTGCCGGCCAGCCCGCTGCACCTGAACGTGTCGTGGCCGGTGCTCCTGACCCTCACCCCGCTGGCCTGCATCAGCGGCGCCGCGCTCGGCCTGACGTTCGGCACCCGCTTCGAGCCTCGCACGGTGCCGATCATGTTCGGGGTGGTGGTGATCCCGCTGACCTTCCTCGGCTGCGTCTACTACTCGTGGGTCGCGCTGACGCCGATCAAGACGGCCGGATTCTCGTGGCTGAAGACGCTCGTGCTCATCAACCCGCTCGTCTACATGAGCGAGGGGTTCCGGGCCGCGCTCACGAACGCGAACCACATGTCGCTGCTCGCCGTCTACGGCGCGCTCCTCGCGTTCGCGGCCGCGTTCCTCTACTTCGGGATCAACGGGTTCAAGAAGCGGGTGCTCAGCTGACCGGGACCGACCGGGTCAGCCGGCGGCGTCAGCGCCGGGGGGTCATGTCCAGGTCGGGGGGCGGCTCGTCCGGCACCTTCCAGCGCAGGAACTCCTTGTCGTAGACCTCGTGGTAGGCGTTGGCGGCGCTGACCATGGCGTCGAACGCGGTCTCGAAGGCGGCCCAGTCCTCGGACTCGATGGCCTTGCTGACCGCGGCCACCTCCTCGTCGATGAACTTGGCCATGTTGTCGGTGTACTTCGGCCGCAAGAAGGCGCCCTTCTCCATGAGGTTGACCGCCTCCTTCAATTGGAAGCGGGCCAGGGCCCGGTTCTGCGCCTTCCCGGCGTAGTAGCACTTCCAGATCCGGGCTCCGACGAGCGGCATGATCTCGGCCATCCCCGGCATGAGGTGACCCAGCTCGTCGAGCGAGAAGGTCCCCTTCCCGGTGTCGATGATGTGCTCGTGGTCAGCGGCCGGCGGCATGGCGCGCAGCCTATCGGCGCCCGCGTCCGGGCCGCCGCCTCCCGGCTGGCGCGCGCGGGCGGGCGATAACGTCGGCTCGCGACCCCATTCGACCCCTTCGACGACAGCCCGCCGCAGGACGCGTGGCCGCTGCTGGCGCGGCTGCGGCACGAGACGCCGGTCGCGACGATCGCCGACGGGATGCGGTACGTCACCCGGTACGAGGACTGCCGCGCCGTGCTGCGCGACACGACCTCGTACTCGAACGCGGCGGGGATGAAGGCGCCCGGGGTGGAGATCCCGGCCGAGGACCGGCTGCTCGGCGAGCTCGACCCGCCGCTGCACACGCCGGTGCGCCGGGCCATGGTCACCGCGTTGACGCCCCGCGTCGTGCACGCCGCCGAGCCGTTCATGGCCGAGACCGCCGCCACGCTGCTCGACACGGTGCCGGTCCCGGGGACCGCCGACCTCGTCGCCTCGTTCACGGTCCCGCTCCCCAACCGGGTGACCGTGCGCCTGCTCGGGCTCCCGGCCGAGGACGCCGACCGCCTCGCGACCTGGGCCAAAGGGCTGATGGAGAGCGCGTTCCCGCGCACGAACCGCACCGAGCGCGGCGAGGGGTTCGCGGGCGCGTTCCCCGAGTTCGCGGGCTACATCGACGACCAGCTCGACCGCCGGGCCGGCGCCGACCCCAGCGACGACGACGCCGACGTGATCACCCGGCTCGGCGCCCTCGAGGTCGACGGCGACCGGCTGCCCCGGCGCCAGGTCCGGGCCCTGGTCCGCAACCTGATCACCGGCGGGCTCACCACGACGAGCCAGCTGCTCGGCAACCTGCTGCTCGAGCTGCTGACCGACCCCGCCCTCGATGCCGCGGTCCGACGCGACGAGGCGACCCTGCACCGCGCCATCGAGGAGAGCCTGCGGATCGCGCCCCCGATCCTCTTCCTCGCCCGGGGCTGCACGCACGACACCGAGGTCGGCGGGACGCGCCTCGCCGCCGGCGAGCGCGTCATCGTCGGGACGGCGTCGGCGAACCGCGACGAGGACGTCTTCCCGGCCGGCGACGAGTTCCAGGCCGACCGCGCCAACGCCGACCAGCACCTCACCTTCGGGTACGGGGCGCATGTCTGCCCCGGCGCGTCCCTCGCCCGAACCGTGGCGCGGGTCGGGCTCTCGACGTATCTGGCGCGGTTCCCGGCCGGCACGGTCCAGCTCACGCCCGGGTTCCGGTTCGAGAACGTCCCCACCTACTTCGAGGTGGGACCCCGGCGGCTCCCCGTCGAGACGCGCGCCTCGGCGTGACCAGCCCGGGCCGCGGCGACGCGCTCGTCGGCCGGCGGGTCCTCGTGACCGGCGCGACGGGTCGGGTCGCGTTCCCGATCGCCCGCGCCCTCGCGGCGTCGAACACCGTGTACGGCCTGGCCCGGTTCTCGGACCCCGACGGCCCCGCTCGCCTCGAGGCAGCCGGCATCGTCCCCGTCCGCGCCGACGTCGCCGACCCCGACCTCGCGTCGCTGCCCGACGCCGAGTACGTCTTCCACGCCGGCGCCGCCCTGGGACGAGAGACGCGGGACTGGCAGCGGACCTTCGACGTCAACGCGCAGGCGGCCGGCCGGCTGGTGGCGCGCTACCGCGACGCCGCCGGGTTCGTGCTCTGCTCCACCGGCTCGGTCTACGCGTACCAGGGGCCGCGACCGCTGCGCGAGGACGACCCGCCGGGGGTGCACCTCGGCACGTACAGCCTGTCGAAGATCGCCGGGGAGGCGGTCGTCCAGCACGCGGCGACCCGGGACGGGGTCCCGACCTCCGTCATCCGGATCTTCTCGACCTACGGGCCGCTCGGCGGCGCCCCGGCCGACCGGCTGGACCGGCTCGTCGCCGGCCGGCCGATCCGCCTCTACCCGGAGCGACCGAATCACTACACGCCCATCTACGAGGACGACTACGTCCGGCTCGGCATCCGGGCCCTGCTCGTCGGGCGGGTGCCGCCCCTGGTCGTGAACTGGGCGGGCAGCGAGACCGTGACCGCCGAGGACTACTGCGACTACCTCGGGGAGCTGGTCGGGATCCGGCCCCGAATCGAGTACACCGACACCGCGCCCACGCCGCTGTGGGCCGACGTCACGCGCATGCACGAGGTCCTCGGGCGCACCGAGGTCGGCTGGCAGGACGGCATGCGCCGGCTGGTCGCCGCCCGCCATCCGGACCGCCGGGCGACGCGCTGACGGACCCGGTGGCCGCGTACGGCCGCCGTCGGCCCCGACCGAGAATGACGCTGTGATGGTCGATCTGGCGCGCCTCGAGGAGCTGGCGACGGCTCGACTCGACCCCGCGGTCGCCGACTACGTCAACCGCGGGTCGGGGCCCGGGCTCACGAAGGCAGCCAACCTCGCGGCCTGGCAGCGGTGGCGGCTTCGACCCCACGTGCTGCGGGACGTCTCGAAGGTCGACTCGAGCACGACCGTGCTCGGCACCGAGGTGCCGGCGCCGGTCCTCGTCGCGCCGACGGCCAAGCAGGGGCTCGTCACGAGCGAGGGGGAGCTCGCCACCGCCCGGGCCGCCGCCCGCGTCGGCGCCGTCATGGTGGTGTCGATGGTCGCGGTGCGCTCGGTCGAGGACGTGGCGGCGGCCGCCCCCGGCGCGCCGCGCTGGGCCCAGCTGTACCTCCTACGCGACCGGGGCCGGACCCGAGCCCTGGCCGAGCGCGCCGCGGCCGCGGGCTACCAGGCGATCGTCGCCAGCGTCGACGGGGCCGCGGTGCCGCACGGTGACCACCGGGGGGCGACGCCCTCGCCCCCCGGCCTCCAGTTCCCGAACCTGGCGCCGCTCGGACGCCCGGACGAGGCCGACCTCCTCGCCACCATGAGCGACTTCGACCCCAGCGCGACGCCGGCGGACCTGGCGCAGCTGCGGGAGTGGAGCGGCCTGCCCGTCGTCGTCAAGGGCGTACTCCGGGGCGACGACGCGCGAGCGATCGTCGACGCCGGCGCGGCCGCGGTGACGGTCTCCAACCACGGTGGCCGCATCGTCGACGGCTGTGTCGCGACCGGGGACGTCGTGGCCGAGGTCGCGGCCGCCGTGGACGGTGCCGCCGAGGTGTACGTCGATGGTGGGATCCGGGGCGGCGCCGACGTGCTCAAGGCGCTCGCGCTCGGCGCCCGGGCCGTGATGGTCGGGCGCCCGGTGGTCTGGGGACTCGCCATCGACGGCGAGGCGGGCGTCGCCGACGTGCTCGAGCAGCTCGGCCGCGACCTGCGCCGGGTAATGGCGTTCTGCGGGATCGCCGGCGTCGACGAGGTCACCGCCGACCTGCTCGCGCCGGGTGCACCGTGACCGCCACGTGGACGCGGGTGGCGGCGCTCGTCGCGGCGGTGGGTGCCCTTGGAGGCGCGACGCACGCCAGTGGCGCGGCGCCGGCGGCGCCTTCGCTGACCTGGTCGCCGACGGCGAGCGTCGCGACGGTGATCGACGTCGCCGGTCCGCGCCGCGACAGCGCCTTCGTGGTCGCGACCGCGGGGCGGCTCTCCCTCCTCGCGCCGGACGGCCGCGTGACCCCCTTCGCCCGCGGCCGCGGCGGATATCGCACCGCGCTCAATACCGAGCCGTACGTCGCGATTACGCCGGACCAGCCGCTCGACGGCGCCGACTGCGCCTTCCACCAGGACGAGGTCTACGCCCTCGAGCCCGCCGCGCACCCGAGCGTCGTCGTCGTCGACGCCCAGGGTCGGGCCCGCCACGCGGTGAGCCTCCCGGCGGGCGACGCGCTGACCGGGATCACCTTCGACGCCGTTGGCACCTTCGGCCACCGCGTCCTCGTCACGGCCCGGGCCAAGCGGGGCACCGCCGTGTTCGCCATCGACTGCGACGGGCAGGTGCGCGTCATCACCCAGACCGGACCGCGGGTCGAGGGCGGCCTCGCCGTCGCGCCGTCGACGTTCGGCCGCTTCGCCGGTGACCTCATCGCCGCCGACGAGCTGAGCGGGCCGATCGTCGCCTTCGACGCCGCCGGCGGCGCCCAGACCGTGGCCGTCTCGGGCCTCCCGACCGGCGGTGACATCGGCGTCGAGAGCGCCGGCTTCGTGCCGCCCGACTTCGGCCCGACCGGTTCCGTCCTCGTGGCCGACCGCCACACGCCCCACAACGCGCACCCCGGCACGGACCACGTGCTGCGCATCGCCGGCGACCTGCTCCTGGCGGCCGGCGTGCAACCCGGGGACCTGATCGTGGTCACCGAAGGCGGTGCCGAGACGGTGGCCGTCCGCTGCGGCACCACCTGCAGCGTCCGGCCGGTCGCGGCCGGCCCGGTCGTCAGCCACGTCGAGGGCCACGTCTCGTTCGTCGACCGCTGACCAGCCGCGCCGATCGGGCCGGCGCCGGCGGCGCGGACCTAGCGTCGGCTGCATGAGCCTGGCGATGACGAAGGCCGAGCGGGAGGCGTTCCTCGCCGGCGTCCACGTCGGTGTGCTGGCGGTGGCCGACGCCCGTCGGGCGCCGCTGACCGTCCCGGTCTGGTACTCGTACGACCCGGGCGGGCTGGTGTCGATCATCACCGGCCGCTCGTCACGCAAGGCGGCCCGCATCGAGGCCGAGCAGCGGATCAGCCTCTGCGCCCAGACCGAGACCGCGCCGTACCAGTACGTGAGTGTTGAGGGGCCGGTCGTGCAGGTGGACAGCACGGTCGACGCGGCTGAGCGCCAAGCGGTCGCCTACCGGTATCTCGGGAAGGAGCTCGGCGACCTCTACCTCGAGGCGACGCAAGCCGACGCGGCCGAGAACATCGCGGTGCGGATGCGACCCGAGCACTGGCTCACCGTCGACTACGGGAAGCAGTTCGGCTGATCCGCGACCACCTCGGGGACGGTCAGTGCGGGATCTCGCCCGCGTTCACGAGGATCGACTGGGCGGTCACCATCCGCGCCCGGTCCGACGCGAAGAAGGCGACGACCTCGGCCACGTCCTCGTCGGCCGGGATCTCGCCCAGCGGCATGTTCTTCGTGATGCCGCCGATGACCTCCTCCCGGTCGAGGCCCTGGGACGTCGCCATCATGTCGACGTAGCCCTCCACCGGCGGACCCCACATCCACGACGGCACGACGGTGTTCACGCGGATCTTGTAGGGGCCGAGCTCCTTGGCCAGGTAGTACATCGCCGACGTCAGCGCGCCCTTCGACGACGCGTACGCCATCTGCATGAGCTGGGGCCAGTACATCGACTGCGACCCGATGAACACGATCGCGCCGCCCCGCTGCTTGAGGTGCGGGATGGCGGCATCGCAGAGCCGGAGCGTCCCGAACACGTTGGTGTCGAAGGTTCGCCGCCACTCGTCGAAGTCGGCGCCCTCGAGTCCGCCGAAGACGGTGTCGAGCGCGGCGCAGTTCACGACCGAGTCGAGGCGCCCGAACCGCTCCACCGCCGCTTCGACCAGCGCCGAGCAGGCGGCCGGGTCGGTGATGTCGGTGCGCCGCCAACCGACCCGCTCGCCCGAGGGATCGATCTCGGTCGCGGCGGCCTTGAGGTTCTCCTCCCGGCGAGCGCCGAGCATCACCGAGGCGCCCTCGCGGGCCGCCACCGCCGCGATCTCCTTGCCCAGCCCCGGGCCGACCCCCGACACCACCATCGTCGTTCCCTCGAGCAGCACCGCATCCTCCTCGCCGCCGGGTCGGCATTGTGGCCCGGCGCCGACGCCGCCGTCGGCGCTGCCCGGGCTCGGGCCGCCCGGGGCGACGCGGCCCGCCGGTCAGGAGACGGCGAGGGCGTGCCAGAAGGTGGGGAACGCGTACGCGGCCAGGCCGAGGCCGATCAGCGCGAGACCGGGCGGGTTCGTGAGCCTCGTGACGACGCCGGAGAGGGCGGCGAGGATGAAGGCGCCGACTGCGATGCCGTAGCAGACGGCTTGGGCGGTGAGCGACAGATCGTGGACCGCGAGCACCATGGTTTGACCGTCTCCTTCCCGATTGACCGTGTTGCGGGGCGTTGTACCCACTCGCGGCGCGCTTTAGCCCTCGGCGGCGGTGGGCTCAGTTGACGCCGTCGCGCAGGACCGCCACCAGGACCCGCACGATCAGGACGGTGGAGCAGAAGCGCGAAGTAGCCGAAGAAGCGGAACAGCGACGGGTCGCCGGTGAACGGGGGCCCGCCCGGGATGGCGACGAGCGCGACGCCGGCACTGCCGACGGCCGCGCCGAGGACCGCCAGCACCACCCGGTTCACGAGCCGGGTCACGCCGATCACGTCGCGGGCGTCGAAGAGGAGGCTGACGCGGAGGCGGAGCCCGTCCCGCTCGGTCGGGGCGACGATGCGGTCGAGCCGGCGGGGGGATGCGTCGCCGGGTGGGAGCAGTGAGGATGACCGGGGAGCGGCCGGCCGTGACGGAGGCCCGCCGCCTCGCCACCGAAGGGTCATGATGGAGCGGTGGAGGGGGGACGGGCGCGCTGGGGGCGAGTGGCGTTCGGCACCGTCGCCGCGCTCGGCCTCGTCGTCGGCAGCGGGTGGACGACGCCCGGCACCGCGGCGGCGATCCAGAGCTACGTCGCGCTCGGCGACTCGTACACCGCGGGGCCGCTGATCCCGCAGCAGCAGCCGAACCCGCTCGGCTGCCTGCGCTCCGACCACAACTACCCGAGCTACATCGCGGCCGACCTCAGCGTGGCGACCTTCCGCGACGCCAGCTGCAGCGGCGCGAGCACCGGCAACATGACCGCGCCCCAGAACGTGAGCCCGGGCCCGAACCCGCCCCAGTTCGACCGCCTCGACGCGCTGACCCAGGTCGTCACCGTCCAGATCGGCGGCAACGACATCGGCTTCGAGGAGATCGCGACGACCTGCGCGACCGGCAACCCGAACGGGACCCCGTGCCAGGACCACTACGTCGTCGGTGGCGACGACACGATCAGCGACCGCATCAACGCCACCGCGCCCAAGGTCGCGAACATTCTCCAGGGGATCCACGCCCGGTCGCCGAACGCGCTGATCGTCGTCGTCGCCTACCTCGCCATCCTCCCCGAGACCGGTCCGGGGTGCTGGCCCCAGATGCCGTTCGCGTACGCCGACGTCCCCTACCTCCGGGCCAAGGAGCACCAGCTCAACGCGATGCTCGCCCAGCAGGCGGCCGCCAACGGCGCCCACTTCGTCGACGCGTACACGCCGAGCATCGGCCACGACGCCTGCCAGCCGCCGTGCCTCCGCTGGGTCGAGCCGGCGTCGCCGAGCGCGCCGGCGGCGCCGCTGCACCCGAACGTGCACGGGATGGAGGCCACCGCCGACGTCGCGCTCGGCCTCCCGCTGCCACCCGACCCGCCCTGCCCGGTGCTGGCCGTCGCCCGCTTCACGGCCTGAGCGATCAGCCGCTCGCGCCGGCGTCCTCGCTCGGCGGCGCGGGCTCGCGCCACATGAGCCACAGCCGCGGCCCGTCGGGCAGGTCGATGGTCTCGGTGACCTCGTAGCCGTGCCGCTCGTAGAAGGGGACGTTCGCCTCCTTCGACGACTCGAGGTAGCTCGGCCAGCCCTCGGCGTCGCAGCGGGCGAGCTGGTCGGCGAGGAGGGCCGAGCCGAGCCCCTGGCCCTGGTGGTCGGGGTCGGTGCCGAGCGTCGCCAGGTACCAGTGGAGCGGCTCGCGCGGGTGGTGCTTGTCGATCTGCTGGTAGGCGGCGACGCGGGTCCCCAGGTGACGCCACGAGATGCTGCGGAGGAACGTCGGCGCCATCCGCAGCTGGTCCATCGCGCCGAAGCGCCACTTCCCTGGCGGGAGCCAGATCGCGCCCGCGGTGAGGCCGTCGGTGGCGCGGATCTTGCCGTCCCGGCCGAACGGCCCGCCCAGCTCGACGTCCCGGAAGAACTGCAGGATCCGAGCGGCTCGCTTCCTGGGGTTCGGGAGGAACCACGCCATGACTGGGTCGTCGTCGAAGGCCCGCGCGAAGGTCCGGGCCAGCTCGGGGAACTCCGAGCGCTCGACCGTCCGGACCGCCGCTGCCACGCCGCGCATCGTAACGGCGGGGGTCCGGGGGACCGGTCGAACGCCCGGCGGTACGCTCGACCCCCCAGCGCGTGGCCGCGGCGCGGCGCGGTCACGCCGAGACGTGCGGAGCGCCATGCCGTACAGCAGCGGCCGCGTCGTCCACGACGCCGACGCGCACCTCATGGAGACGCCGAGCTGGCTGCGTGACCATGCCGACCCGGCCTTGCGTGACCGCATCCCGCCGCTGCGCTACCCGGGCGGCAACGAGCTGCGCCAGACCGGCGACCCGACCGAGCAGCAGCGCGACCTCGACGCCGCCTTCGAGCGCCTCGCGCGCCGGCATGCGTCGGCCGAGTACCGGGCCGACGAGGAAGCCGAGATCATGGCGCGCAAGAACTTCGCCGCCACCGGCTCGTTCGTCGCCGAGGACCGGCCCCGGGCCCTCGACCTGCTCGGCTTCTCGAGCCAGCTGGTGTTCAACACCTTCCACAACCGGCGCCTCCGGGACTGGGAGCACGGCGACGACCTCGAGCTCGCCGACGGGGTCGCCCGCGCCCACAACCGGGGCATGGTCGAGTTCTGCGCCGTGGACCCTCGTCTGCTCCCCACCTGCTACGTGCCGCTGGCCGACTTCGACCGGGCCGCGGCGATGGCCCGGGAGGCGGTCGAGCTGGGCGCGGCCGCGCTGCTGGTGGCGTCGGGCTGCCCGCGCCGACACTCGCCGAGCCACGTCCGGCTCGACCCGGTGTGGGCGATCGCCCAGGAGGCCGAGATCCCGGTCGTCTTCCACGTCGGTGGCACCGGCGACCTGATCGAGCCCGGCTACTTCCAGAACGGCCTGCCCGTCCCGCCCGACTTCCACGGGGGCGAGGAGAACTTCCGCTCCGTCGACTACATGGGCATCCCGCACCCGCCCATGCAGACGCTGGCCACGATGATCTTCGACGGCGTGCTCGACCGGTTCCCGACCCTTCGCATCGGCGTCATCGAGCAGGGCGCGATCTGGGTGCCGTCGTGGCTGCGCCAGATGGAGGCCGCCTTCGACGCCTTCGAGCGCCATGAGGAGCGGCTGCGCCGGCTCTCGCTGCGGCCGACCGAGTACGCGCGGCGACAGATCCGGGTGACGCCGTACCCGACCGACGACGTGGGCTGGATCATCGAGAACTCGGCGCCGGAGATCTGCATGTTCTCGTCCGACTACCCGCACGTCGAAGGTGGCCGGCGGCCGTTGGAGCGCTTCGAGGCGTCGCTCGGCGACGCCGACGAGTCGATCCGCCGCCGCTTCTACTGCGACAACTTCCGCGACCTCATGGGGTCCGCCGCCACGGCCCTGGCCGCCTGAACCGCCCGCGCTCAGGCCCGCGCCGCCGCGCCGCCGCGCCGCCGCGCCGTTCCGGGCCTGGACCCCGGCGCTGTGGTGGAGTGGTCAGGTGCGCCCCAGCGTGGAGGTCCTCGCGGGCCAGCTCGGCTACCTGTTCGACGAGCAGCCGGAGCTGCGGTCGGCGTCGGCCGAGCAGCTGACGGCCCGGCTGAACCACGACGACCGCTTCGCCCGGGCCCGCTCGAAGTACCCGATGGCGACCGACGCCGAGATCGCCGAGCGGGCGGGCGAGTTCGAGGACCGGATCACCGCCGCCGACGTGCAGGCTGCGCTGGCCCGGGTCCGGGCCGACCCCTTCCGGGACTGAGCCCGGCCCCATCTCGGGGCCCTCGCCCGCCCCGAATCCTCGGGGTCGGCCCGCTCAAGGTCCCGAAATGCCGCGAAACACTTGACGAAACTCGCGAAGCGCGCGAATACGACTACATGCGGTGGCCGAGAAGGCCTCCAGGGTGGGCCCGGATCGTCCGAAATCCACAGGGGACGATCCTGGGAGGCGCTGGCGTGCAGGGGTGGAAGCCCGTCCGCCGAGGGCGGGGGTTCGACGATGCCCGGTCGTGACGCGGTGACCGCCGGGCGGCGGCGGCCGGCGCTGCCCCGCGCCGCCCACTCGAGCGCCGAGGCGGAGCGTCAGGTCCGCTTCCTCCGCGCGCTCATCGAGCACTCAGCCGACATGGTGAGCGTCGTCGGCGCCGACGGCACCCTGCGGTTCCACTACCCACCCACCGTGCTCGGGTACGCCGAGGGCGAGAACTTCGGCCGGGCCGTCTTCGACTTCGTGCACCCCGACGACCGCGACGCCGCGGTCGCGCGCTTCACCGCCGCGCTCGCGGAGCCGGGCCTGAGCGACCCGTTCGAGTGCCGTGTCCTGCGGGCCGACGGCGAGTGGCGCTGGATGGAGCTGCGGGCCACGAACCTCATCGACGACCCGACCGTCCAGGGTCTCGTGCTGAACGCGCGCGACGTGTCGGAGCGCAAGGTGGCCGAGCAGTCGCTGCGCGCCAACGAGGAGCGGTTCCGCCTGCTGGTCCAGCACGCCTCCGACCTGGTGGTGGTGTGGGACGCCGAGGGCAAGCTCACCTACGCGAGCCCGGCCGCCTACCGGTTCTCGCTCGGTGACGACCCACCCGCCAAACCCGACCTGCAGTCGATCGTGACGGTCACGCACCCGGACGACCGCGCCCGGGTCAACGACATCGGGCGGCAGCTGACCTGGGGCGGCAGCAAGCACGAGCGCTTCGTCGCTCGGTTCCAGCGCTACGACGGCACCTATCGCTGGCTCGACGTGACGCTCACGAACCTGCTCGACAACCCCGGCGTGGGCGGCGTGGTCGCCAACGCGCACGACATCACCGAGCAGATTGAATCCGAGGAGGCGCTGCGCCACAACGAGCAGCGGTTCACCGCCCTCGTCGAGCACTCGACGGACATCCTCGCCGTCATCGACGAGATCGGGATCCTCACCTATCACAGCCCCGCCACCGAGCGGCTGCTCGGCTACCCGACGGGGGCGCTGATCGGGACGAACGCCTTCGACCTCATCCATGAGGAGGATCTCGCGGGCTCGCTGGCCGTCCTCGCCCAGGTGCTCGAGGAGCCGGACACGCCGCGGTTCCATGAACTGCGGTTCCGACACGGCGACGGCAGCTACGTGGATCTCGGGGTCGCGGCCACGAACCGGCTCGAAGACCCGGCGGTGGAGGGCATCGTCATCAACGCCCGCGACATCACCGAGCGCCGGCGGGCCGAGCAGGCCCAGCGGGCGAGCGAGGCGTGGTTCCGCAGCCTGGTCCAGCACGGCTACGACTGCGTCGCGGTCCTCGGCCCCGACCGGCACCTCACCTACGTCAGCCCCGCGGTCACGAACGTCCTCGGCTACGACCCGACCGACCTGGCCGGCCGGGAGACCGGGGCGCTCGCGCACCCCGACGACGAGGTGATGCTGCACAGCCACTTCGAGGCGGTGGTCGCGACGCCCGGCGCGCACGCCCCGATCGAGCTGCGGGCTCGGCACGCCGACGGGTCGTGGCGGTGGCTGGAGCTCGCCTTCACGAACCAGCTCGACAACCCGGTCGTCAACGGGGTCGTCGTCAACTTCCGCGAGATCACGGAGCGCAAGCGAATCGAGGGCGAGCTTGCCCATCAGGCCCTCCACGACTCGCTGACCGGGCTGCCGAACCGGGTCCTGCTCGTCGACCGGATCGGGCAGGCGCTGGCGCGCGCGGCGCGCGGCTCGGCCCGAGCCGGGGTGCTCTTCCTCGACCTCGACCGCTTCAAGCTCGTGAACGACACCCGCGGCCACGCGGCCGGTGACGAGGTGCTCGTCGCGGCGGCGCGCCGGCTCCGCGAATCAGCGCGGGGCAGCGACACCGTGGCGCGGTTCGGCGGCGACGAGTTCGTCGTCCTCTACGACGACGTCACCGACGCCGCCGATCTGCTGGCGCGGGCACGGGCGCTGTGCACCGCGATGGCGGTGCCGTTCCGGCTCCGCAACAGCGACACCTACATCTCGGTGAGCATCGGGGCCGCGCTCGGGACCCGCGGCGAGTCCCCGGACGCCATCCTGCGCGACGCCGACGCCGCCATGTACCACGCCAAGGAGCGGGGCGGCGGCACGGTCGCGCTCGTCAACGAGGACATCCGCCGGCGCGCCCACGCGCGGTTCGAGACTGAACGGTCGCTGCACGGCGCACTGCGGCGGGACGAGTTCGCGCTCGTCTACCAGCCGGTCGTCGCCCTGGACACGCGCGACGTCGTGGGGGTCGAGGCGCTGCTGCGCTGGGACCACCCCAGCCGGGGCCGGCTGGCCCCGGGCGACTTCATCGACCTGGCCGAGGAGACGGGCCAGATCCTCGCCATCGGGACCCAGACCCTCGAGCGGGCCTGCGAGCAGCTCGTCGCGTGGCGCGCCCACCCCCCGCTCGCCGACCTCGGCGTGTCGGTGAACGTGTCGGCGCTGCAGCTGCGCGACGCCGAGCTGCCGGAGCACGTCAGCCGGGCCCTGGAGCGGGTCTCGCTCCCCGCGTCGGCGCTGACGCTCGAGATCACCGAGAGCTTCGTGATCGAGGACTCCCAGGGCTCGATCGAGACGCTGGCCGCGTTGAAGGCGCTCGGGGTCCAGCTCGTCGTCGACGACTTTGGGACCGGGTACTCGTCGCTCGGCTACCTGCACCGCATGCCGCTCGACGGCCTGAAGGTCGACCGCACGTTCCTGCGCGAGATCGCCAAGGGCGGCCGCGACGTGGCCATCGTCGCCGCCATCTTCGCCATGGCCGGCGCCCTCGGGCTCACGGTGGTCGCAGAGGGCGTCGAGACCGAGGCCCAGCACGACCAGCTGCTCGAGCTGGGGTGCCGGTACGCACAGGGGTTCCTTTACGCCCGGCCGCTCCTGCCGGATGCGATCCCGGCGCTGGCCGACGCCGGCCGGATGGTGCCGCCCGGGCCCAGCTCCTAGCCGACCAGCAGCGACTCGTCGACGCGCCGCCAGGCGTCGCGCGCCCACTCGTCACGATCGGCGAGCGCGGGCGCGTCGACCGCCAGCTCCACCTCGAGCGGCGCGAATCGCGCCCGGGCCTCGGGCCCGAGGTCCGCGAACTGCGACCACGGCGGCGGTGAGCCGAGCGGCCGGCCGACGACGACCGGCACGAAGATCGACCGGCACGGCGAGCCGAGGCAGACGTGAGCCAGCGGACGCCCGCTCGGGAACGGTCCCGGCAGCTCGGCGACGATGCCCGCGGTGGTGGCCACGTAATCCGGCACGTGCATGCAGACGCTGAACCCGTCCTCGCCGCTCGTGTCGTCGCGCAGATGCGCCTGCAGCGCCTCGACCGTGACCGGGCCGGCGGCCAGGACGGCCTGGCTGGCCCGCCACCGCGGATCGGTCACGGTGTCCGGCGGCATCGCGGGGTCCCGGTGCTCGGCGTCGAAGGCCGGGATCGTGGTCCGGTTCGAGATCGAGCGGGTGCGCGTCACGCGCTCGGTCGCCCAGCGGGTCCCGGACGTCTCGATCACGAAGGCCTCGGACGCGTCGGCGACGAGGAACGACGACCAGTACGGGTCGTCGATGCCGTGGTGCCCGCTGCCGCCCTGCCCGTAGCGCTCGAGGAGCTCGATGACGGTGCCGACGGCGGCGCTCGCGGTGGCGGCCCGCTCGAGGGCGAGCCGGACCAGGTCCATCCCGATCAGCTTCGGGGCCAGGCCATGGGGGTCGAGGGTCGTGAAGATGGCCGCGTTCCCGGCCGCGACGCCCGCCTCGTTGACGCCGTGCTCGAGGCCCCAGCACCACGACGGCCGGGACGCGAGCACGCCGAGGGTCGGCTCCGGCGACGGCTCGACGTCGATGTACGTCGTACGCAGCGGCCCCTCGTCGCGCCGGGGCGCCAGCCACTCGAGCTCCTGGGCCTCGCGGGGTGGGCGGTCTGAGTTCTTGGCGAACAGGGTCCGCCCCGACGCGGTGGCCGGCGGCAGCGCGACGAGGAGGTCACACACTCCGCGCCACGGTAACGCCGGGCGCGCGCGCCCAGCGCGGCTCGCGGCAACCGGCAGTAGGTTCGAGGCCTCGTGGACGTCGACGTGGTCGTGGTGGGATCCGGCCTCGCGGGGCTGGCCGCCGCCCGGGACCTCGTCGCGGCCGGCCGCTCCGTCATGGTGCTCGAGGCGCGCGACCGGGTCGGCGGCCGGGTCCTGAACGCCCACACCCGCGACGGCGCGGTGGTCGAGCTCGGCGGGCAGTGGGTCGGCCCGACCCAGGACCGGGCCATCGCCCTCGCCGAGGACCTGGGGGCGAAGCTGTTCCCCACCTACAACG
>CALEYV010000163.1 GCA_937927875.1 uncultured Actinomycetes bacterium
GGTCGTTGTCGCCGTAGCGGATCTCGTCGTCGGCGACGGTGTCGTTCTCGTTCACCACTGGCACCACGCCGAGATCGAGGAGGCAAGCGAGGGTCTGGCGGGCGTGCAGGTACTGGGACCGCTGCCCGAAGTCGTGGGGGGTGAGCAGGACCTGGCCCGCGACGAGGCCCCGGGCGGCGAGCAGCGTCGACACCCGCTCCATGAGGCGGGGCTGGCCGACCGCCGCGATGGCCTGGAGGGCGCCGAGGTCGGTAGGGCGCTCGCGGATGCCGAGCGCCGGCAGCCCGGCCGCGATGGCACCCGAGCAGACGAGCACGACGAGATGCCCTTCGGCGCGCGCCGCCGCCAGCTCGTCGGCGAGCCGGGTGAGGGCGTCGTCGTCGAGGTCACCGGCCTCGCTGGTGATCGATGACGTGCCGACCTTGACGACCGCCTTCATCGGCGGCTCGGGTCGTCGACGTACTCGAGCTCGACCGCGCCGATGCGCACGACGTCGCCGTCGCGGGCGCCGGCCCGGGTCAGGGCCCCCTCGACGCCGAGCCGGCGGAAGCGGTCCCGCACGTACGCGAGCGCGCCGTCGTCGGTGAGGTCGGTCATGGCGACGACGCGCTCGGCGACCCGACCCGCGACGCGCCAGGCGCCGTCGTCGTCGCGCCCGACCTCGAACCCCTCCTCGCGCGCCTCGGGCCGCAGCACGACGACCGCCGCGCGGGGCGGCGCCTCGGCGCGCGCGGCGGTGACGAGCTCGCCGAGCCGCCCGACGAAGGTGTCGAGCCCGGCGTGCGTGACCGCGGAGATGGAGAGGCCGGGGTGCGCGGCGGTGGCGACGTCGGCCTTCGTGCCGACGACGAGCCGGGGCCGGTCGAGGAGCTCGGGCCGGTAGCGGCGCAGCTCCTCGAGCAGGGTCTGCTCCTGTTCGGCGGGCGCGCGCCCCTCCATCGAGGCCAGGTCGAGGAGCAGGACCAGCACGCGCGCCCGCTCGACGTGGCGCAGGAACCGGTGGCCGAGCCCGCGGCCGTCGGCCGCGCCCTCCACGAGGCCCGGGATGTCGGCGAGCACGAACTCGTGCCGGTCGTCGCGCACGACGCCGAGGTGGGGCTCGAGGGTGGTGAACGGGTAGTCGGCGATCTTGGGCTTGGCCGCGCTCACCGCCGCGATGAGCGTCGACTTCCCGGCGTTCGGGAGCCCGACGAGGGCGGCGTCGGCGACGAGCTGGACCTCGAGCCGCAGCCAGTGCTCCTCCCCGTACTCGCCCTGCTCGGCGAACGTGGGCGCGCGCCGCCGGTTGGTGAGGAAGCGGGCGTTGCCACGGCCGCCGCGGCCGCCCCGGGCCGCGACGTACCGGTCACCGGCCGTGGCGAGGTCGGCGAGCGCGTCCCCGTCGCGGCTGCGGACGATCGTCCCCTCGGGCACACCGACGACGAGGTCGGCGCCCCCCTTGCCGTGGCGGCGCGACCCGGAGCCGTGACCGCCGGACTCGGCCCGCCGGTGCGGGTGGTCACGGAAGGCGAGGAGCGACGCCACGTTGCGGTCGGCCTCGAGCACGACGTCGCCGCCCCGGCCGCCGCTGCCGCCGTCGGGTCCGCCGCGGGAAACGTGGGCCTCCCGGCGGAACGACACCGCGCCGGCGCCGCCGTCGCCGCCGCGCAGGTTCACCTGCACCTCGTCGACGAAGGCGGACTGGGCCATGACGCGAGGATAGGGAGCCGCTGCTCCGACGGCGGGACCGGTTCGGCCCCGCGCGCTACGCCGAGACGACGTCGATGAGCTTGCGGCCCTTGCGGCGGACGAAGCGCACCACCCCGTCGGCGGTCGCGAACAGCGTGTCGTCGCCGCCCCGCCCGACGTTCTCACCGGGATGGAAGCGGGTCCCCCGCTGGCGGACGAGGATGGCGCCAGCTCGCACCGTCGTCCCGGTTCCCGCCTTCACGCCGAGGCGCTGCGCGGCCGAATCGCGTCCGTTGCGGGACGACGCGGCACCCTTCTTCTTCGACATCGTTGCCTCGCTAGCCGGTCGCGATCTCGGTGATCTCGAGGACGGAGTAGCGCTGCCGGTGGCCCCACCGGCGGCGCTGGTTCGACTTGGCCTTGTAGGTGGAGGCCCGAAGCTTGCGCCCCTTGACCTCCTCGACGACCCGGCCGACCACGCGTGCCGAGCCGAGCTGGCTCGGAGTGGCGAGCACCTGCTGGCCGTCGACAAGCAGCACCGGCGCCAGCTGCACCTCGGCGCCGGCGTCGGCGGCGAGGCGCTCCACCTGAAGCCGCTGCCCCCGCTCGACCCGGTACTGCTTGCCGCCGGTGCGCACGACCGCGTACATCGATTCCTCCTCGGGAAGTCGTCGAGCCTACTGCAGCTCGTCGAGGAGGCTCTGCTCGAGCAGGTAGCCGCGGCCCTGACAGGTGGGACAGGTCTCGCTCATCGACTCGACGAGTCCCTCCGACACCCGCTTGCGGGTCATCTCGACCAGGCCGAGCTCGGAGATGTCGAAGGCCTGGGTGCGGGTCTTGTCGCGGGCGAGCGCGCGGCGGAACCCCTGGATGACCGCCTCCCGGTTCGCCTTGACCTCCATGTCGATGAAGTCGATGACGATGATCCCGCCGATGTCGCGCAGGCGCAGCTGGCGGGCGATCTCGTCGGCGGCCTCGAGGTTGTTGCGGTACACGGTCTCCTCGAGGCTGGAGGACCCGACGTTCTTGCCCGTGTTGACGTCGATGACGGTGAGGGCCTCGGTGCGGTCGATGACGAGCGAGCCGCCCGACGGCAGCCACACCTTGCGGTCGAGCGCCTTCAGGAGCTGCTCGTTCACGTGGTGACGCTCGAAGAGCGGCAGCCCCTCGGCCTCGGGGTCGTAGTACTCGACTCGCTCCGCCAGCTCGGGTGTCACCGCCTCGATGTAGGCGCGCACCTGCTCGTACAGGTCGTGGTCGTCGATGATGACGGCCCGGTACTCCTTGGTGAACTCCTCCCGGACGATCCGCAGCGGCAGCGGCGGCTCCCGGTACAGGAGCCGGGCCGGCTTCGAGCGGTCGGACAGGGCCGAAATCTGCTCCCACTGGTCGCGCAGCCGGGTCACGTCCCGGGCCAGCTCCTCGGGCGCGGCGCCCTCGGCCGCCGTCCGCACGATGAGCCCGGCGTCGGGGGGTCGCAGCCCCTCGAGGACGCGGCGCAGCCGGCGACGCTCATCGTCGGGCAGCCGCTTCGAGATGCCGTACGTCTGGGGCTCGCCGGGCACCATGACCACGAACCGGCCGGCCAGGCTCACCTCCTGAGTGAGCCGGGCGCCCTTCGCCCCGATCGGGTTCTTGGTGACCTGCACGAGGACGCTCTGGCCGTTCTTCAGCAGCCGCTCGATGCGGGGCTGCTTCTCCTCGACCTCGTCGGGGTCGAACGACACGTCGCCGCGGTACAGGACGCCGTTCTTCGGGGTCCCGATGTCGACGAAGGCGGCCTCCATGCCGGGCAGCACGTTCTGCACCCGGCCCAGGTAGATGTTCCCGTCGATCGACGTGTCGACGTCGGCGGTGGTGGCCACCGAGTGCTCCACGAGCGACCGCCCCTCGAGCAGCGCCAGGTGGGTGTGCCCGTTCGGGCGGACGTGGACGAGGAGCTGGTAGCGGCCGGCCGGGCGGCCCTTACGGGTCCGGCCCCGCCGCCGCTCGCGCTGCTCGTCGTCGAGCTCGTCGAGGTCGACGCCGGCGCCGACGCCGAGATCGGCCTGCACGACGTCGTCGGTCTGGCCCGGGCTCTTGCCCCGCCCTCGGCCGCCGCGGCGGCGCCGACGCGACGGCGCGGCCGGCGGCGGTGTCGGCGCGGGGCGGGTGTCACCGATCTTCGGCGTCGCCGCCGGCTCGGCCGGCTCGGCCGGCTCGGCCGGCTCGGCCGTCGCGGCGTCCGCCGGCGCGTCGGTCGGGTCGGCGTCGCCGGTCCGGGCCGAGCCCGGCCTGCGGCGGTTGCGGCCGCCCCGTGAGCCCCGCCGGCGGCGCCGGCGCGGGGCCTCGCCGTCAGGCGAGCCCGGGGATCCCGAGCCGCTCGACGCGGGGGCGGTGGCGGGTGACCCGCGGTCGCCCGAGGTGGTGGAGGCGGTCGCCTCCGGAGTGTCGTCGGACATGGTTCGATCCTTTGCTCGTCACACGCACGCCTCCAGCGCACGCGCGTCCGCCCCCGAGGGGGCGGACGGGGCGGGATCGGCTGCCAGCGGCTCCAGCCGCGCGCCGTCCCGCTCGATCCATTGATGGGTGCGGAGCACCCGGTCCTCGCCCTCGCCCGGCTCCACACCGGCGAGGGTCCGCAGGGCAGTGAGGAGCTCGCCCGGCCGAGCGGCGCGGGGCCGGGTCGACAGCTCGACGGTGACGCCACCGGCCGCATCGACGTCGACGCGTCGGAGGCTCGGGGCCACGTCGACGACGACCGGCTTGCCCTTGCGGGTCGTCGCGACGGTGAGGTTCGCGGCGTCGGCGGCCGCGCTCGCGGCCGCGTCCACGACCGCGGGGGCGAGGTCGGCCAGCCGCAGCTCGTAGGCGACCGCGGTCACCGACTCCTGGAGCGCGGGCGCGCGCGGGGCCAGCGCGGCGGCGCCGGTCACGGCCAGTCCCTCCGGCATCCCGTCGGTGAGCAGCGCTGGGAGCGCCGGCACGTCGACCGGGTCCCGCAGCTCGACGTCGAGGTACTCGGCCCGGCTCTCGTGGCCGACGCCGAGGGCGAGCCCGAAGCTGACCTTGGGCCGGGGCGCGAACCCGGCCGTGAACGCGACCGGCAGCTGGGCGATGCGCAGCGACCGCTCGAAGGCGCGAGCGACGTCCCGGTGTGACACGAACCGCACCTTGCCCTGCTTGGCGAAGCGCACCCGCACCGGGTAGCCGGCGTCACCGCGCACGAGCCAGCTCCCGGAACTGGACCGGCACCAGGCCGCCGGCGCGCAGGTCCTGGCCGGTGCCCTGGCTGCCGCCGGCCGGCGGGCGGGCCGAGCCGACGACGTGCTCGAGCGCATGGTCGGTGCACACCCCGCAGTCGTAGCAGGGCGTCCACCGGCAGTCGGGGAGCCCGTGCTCGGCGAGGGCGGCCTGCCAGTCGTCCCAGAGGAAGTCCTCGTGCAGCCCGGCCGAGATGTGCGACCAGGGCAGCACCTCCTCGCGGTGGCGGTGCCGGGTCACGTACCAGTCGGGGTCGAGGCCCTCGGCGTCCATGGCGTCGAGCCACGGCGCGAGGTCGAACCGCTCGCTCCACTCCTGGAACGTCGCGCCCGACCGCCAAACCCGCTCGATGACCCGACCGATGCGCCGGTCGCCGCGGCTGGCGATGCCCTCGACGAACGTCGCCGCCGGGTCGTGCCAGCGAAGCTGGGCCCCGGACTTGCGCAGCGCGTCGCGCAGCAGCCCGACCTTGCGGCGGAGCTCGGGGACGCCGTTCTGCCCGAACCACTGGAACGGCGTGTGGGGCTTCGGCACGAACCCGCCGACCGACACCGTGGCGCTGGCGCCCCGGGTGTGCCGACGCCCGATCGCCACCACCGTCCGCGCCAGCTCCGCGATCCCGAGCGTGTCCTCGTCGGTCTCGGTCGGCAGCCCGACCATGAAGTAGAGCTTCACCCGCCGCCAGCCCTGCGAGTAGGCGGCGTCGACCGACGCGTAGAGGTCGTCCTCGGTGATGAGCTTGTTGATGACCTGCCGCATCCGCCAGGTGCCGGCCTCGGGCGCGAACGTCAGACCGGTGCGGCGAACCCGCTGGATCTCGCTGGCGATCCCGACCGTGAACGCGTCGACGCGCAGCGACGGCAGCGACAGGCTGACGCACCCGGTCCCCTCCTGGTCGCGCACCAGGTCGGCGACGACCCCCTCGATGCCCGAGAAGTCGGCGCTCGACAGCGACGTGAGCGCGACCTCGTCGTAGCCGCTGCGGCGCAGCCCCTCCCGCACCATCGTCCGCACCTGGTCGGCGGGCCGCTCCCGCACCGGGCGGGTGATCATGCCGGCCTGGCAGAACCGACAGCCGCGGGTGCAGCCGCGGAAGATCTCGACGTTCAGCCGGTCGTGCACGACCTCGACCAGCGGCACCAGCTGGTGCTTCGGGTACGGCCACTCGGCCAGGTCGGCGACGGTGCGCTTGTCGACCTGGGCCGGGACGTCGGCGCACCGGGGCCGGACGCCGGCGAGGAACGGCCCGTCGTACTCGACGTCGTAGAGGCACGGGACGTAGACGCCAGGCACGGCCGCGAGGTCCCGCAGCACCGCGGCCCGGTCGCGCCGGCCCCGCCCCGCGAGCACGGCCGTGATCTCGCCCACGACCTCCTCGCCGTCGCCCAGCACGACGGCGTCCACGAAGTCGGCCAGCGGCTCCGGGTTGTAGGTGCAGTGCCCGCCGACGACGACGAGCGGGTCGTCGTCGGCCCGGTCCTCGGCCCGCACCGCCACCCCGGCCAGGTCGAGGCAGTTGAGCAGGTTCGTGTACACGAGCTCGGCCGACAGGTTGAACGCCAGGACGTCGAAGGCCCGGGCGGGCCGGTGGGTCTCGAGCGAGAACAGGGGCAGCCGGCGCTCGCGCAGCAGCGCCTCGAGGTCGATCCACGGCGCGTAGGCGCGCTCGGCGACCGCGTCGGGGCGCTCGTTCAGGATCTCGTAGAGGATCTGCAGCCCCTGGTTGGGCAGGCCGATCTCGTAGGTGTCCGGGTACACGAGCAGCCACGCGACCCGGTCGGGTCGGTGGTCAGGCTGGATGCTCCCGGACTCCATCCCGATGTAGCGGGCGGGTTTCTCGACCTTCGTGAGCAGGGGCTCGATCTGCGGCCACAGGGTGCTCATTGGTAGGTCCCCATGCTACCGGGCGCGGGCGGCGCTCCCCGACCCGCCGCCGCCCGGGGCGGGGCGTCAGACGAAGCGGCGCGCGTAGACGCTGTTGACGAGCGCGATCGAGGCGCAGCTGGTGATGAGGCTCGAGCCGCCGTAGCTCATGAACGGCAGCGGGATCCCCGTGACCGGCATGATTCCCATCGTCATCCCGACGTTCTCGAAGATCTGGAACGCGAAGACGGCGAGGATGCCGGCGCACACCACGGAGCCGTAGAAGTCGGGTGCCAGCCGGGCTGTTCGCCAGGTCCGCCACAGCACGAGCGCGAACAGCGCCAGCAGCGTCGCGGCGCCGATGAACCCCAGCTCCTCGCCCACGGCGGTGAAGATGAAGTCGGTCTGCTGCTCGGGGACGAAGCCGAGCCGGGTCTGGAATCCCTTGAAGAGGCCGCGCCCGGCGAGTCCGCCGACGGCGATGGTCTGTTTCGACTGGTTCTGGTTGTACGCCGAGCCTTGCTTGGCCTTGGCGCCGGTCGCGAAGACGGTCGTCAGCCGG
The DNA here is from genome assembly GCA_937927875.1 of uncultured Actinomycetes bacterium. Classification (GTDB taxonomy): domain Bacteria; phylum Actinomycetota; class Acidimicrobiia; order IMCC26256; family PALSA-555; genus PALSA-555. Next base: position 7,337 of record CALEYV010000163.1, read on the forward strand.
TCGAGCTGGTACTGCTTCAGCAGCCCGAGACTGATCACCCCGAAGATGAGGGTGGCGCCCAGCATGGTGAGGACGAGGAGGTAGCGCCCGGGTACGCCGGCCACCGCGAAGATCCCGATGACGGCGAAGATCAGGACGATGTTCGTGCCGAGGTCGCCCTGGAGCTGGACGAGCCCGATCGGGATGAGGGCGAGCCCGACGATGACGATCAGGCGCCAGGCGTCGATCTCGTCCCGGTGCTCGTTCACGTAGCCGGCGAGGGCGACGACGAGCCCGAACTTGGCGATCTCGGCCGGCTGGAGCTGGAAGCCGAACGGCAGCCCGTACCAGGCCTGGTGGCCCTTGACCCTCGTGCCCATCGGCGACAGCACGAACAGCAGCGACACCACGGTGGCGAGGTAGGCGAGGAGCGAGTAGTCGCGGAGCTTGCGGTAGTCGATCCGGATCAGCGCGATGCCGATGGCGATGCCGATGGCGAGGGCCAGGCCCTGGCGCTTGATGTAGTACGACGGGTCGCCGCCGACGAGCGTGCGTGACGACGAGTAGATCATCAGCATCCCGATGGTCACGATGCCGGCGCAGGCCGCGATGAGCACCCAGTCGAGCCGCATGGTCAGGTCGGCGTCAGGGAGCACCCGGCGCTTACGCGTCGGCGCGTAGAGCCCCGCCGGGGCGTTCGCCCAGCGCTGGCGGGGGTAGGAGACGGCCATCGTCAGTCGGTCTGCGGCGGCGCGATCTGCACCGGCGCAGGGCTCGGGTTGCCGTTCAGGGCGTCGATGATGCGGCGGGCGATCGGCGCCGCGACCGTGCCGCCGAAGCCGGCCTGCTCGACGTTCACGACGACGACGTACTGCGGGTCGGTGGGCGAGGTCGGCAGCGGGTTCACGAGCCCCACGAACCAGGACGTGTCCTCGGTCGGCGGCGGCTGCTGCGCGGTGCCGGTCTTGCCCGCGACCGGGAGGCCCGTGTACCCCTGGAAGGCGGGGTGGGCGGTGCCGTCGGTGGCGTTCACCGCGCCGACGAGCCCCGGCAGGATCTCGGCCCGGACCTGGGGGCTGAGCGGGATCTTGCGCACCTCCTGGGGCGGGAGGTCGCGGACCACCGTCTTGCCGTCCGGCGCGAAGACGCGGCTCGCCAGGCGCGGCGAGTAGAGGGTGCCGCCGTTGATGAAGGCCGCGTACGCGGAGGCGAGCTGGATCGGCGTGGTGAGCACGTCGCCCTGGCCGACCGCGACGTTGGCGCTGTCACCGGGCAGCCAGCTCCGCGTGTACGGGTCGGGGTTGCTCTGGTTGACCTTGATCTTGAAGGCGAGGTCGGGGATGCGCCCGAACGCCTCCTGGGGGAGGCCGACGCCGGTCGGCCGGCCGAAGCCGAAGGACTTGGCGGTGTTCTGGATGCCGTAGCCGCGGACCTTGTCGCCCTGCTTCGTCGCCCCCTGCGGGCAGCCGGGCTGGCCACAGTTCCAGAGGCCGAAGAACCGGAACCCGAGGTTGTAGAAGTACACGTCGCTCGAGACCTCGATCGCGTGCGCGAGGTCCACGATGCCATGCGGCGTCTTGTTGGCGTTGCAGAACGGCTGCGGGTTGCTGGCCGACCCGAACACGACGCAGCCCTTGTCGTTGAACGTGTAGCTGGGCGTGTTCGGGACCGCGGCACCGTTCTCGAGGGCGGCGATGGCAGTCATGAGCTTGAACGTCGAGCCGGGCGGGTACTGACCCTGGGTCACCCGGTCGAGCAGCGGGTAGTGCTGGGCCGGGTCGGCCAGCGCCTGGTACTGGTCGAGCGGGATGCCGCTCGTGAACTTGCTCACCTGGTAGGTGGGCCACGACGCCAGCGCGATCACCGAGCCGTTGCGGGCGTCGAGCACGACCGCCGAGCCACCGGACCCGGCGAAGTTCTTCAGCGTGTTCTTGAAGTTCTGGTCCCGCATCCCCTGGACCTCGGTGATCCCCTGCTTCAGCGCGACCTGGGCCTCGTTCTGGATCACGGAGTCCATCGTGAGCTGCACGTCGTTGCCGGTCGTGGCCGGCTTGTCGCTGAGGACCTGCACGATGCGGCCCCGGCTGTCGACCTCGAGCTTGCGGATGTGGGGGTTCCCGCGCAGCTCGTGCTCGAAGACCTCCTCGACCCCGTCCTTGCCGATGACGTCCTCGGGCGTGTAGTGCTCCCCGGGGTGGACCTTGGCGTCGTGCGCGTTGACCGAGCCGACGTAGCCGAGCAGGTGCGGGGCCAGGTCGCCGTAGGGGCTCGCGTACGGGTAGACGCGCACGCTGCGCTGGGTCGCGATCACGCCCGGATAGCTCTGCGGGCGCTCCTTGATGCTCACCAGGGTGTCGTAGGGGAGGTCGGTCCGGATCGGGATCGGCTCGTACGCCGTGAGGCGGGGGTTGTGGACCTGCTTCGAGATCGCGGTCTGCGTCGTGTTCAGCAGCTTGGCCAGGTTCTTCTCGGTGATCTTCAGCTGGCTCAGCGGCAGGCCGCGCTGGATCTCGATCGAGGTGATGAGCCGGTTCGAGACGACGATGGTGCCCCGGGCATCGAGGATGCTGCCCCGGGCGCCGGGGTCGGTGACGACCCGGGTCCGGTTGGCCGTGGTCTCGGCCGCGTAGCTGCTCGAGGAGGCGACCTGCAGGAACCAGAGCCGGGCCAGCAGCCCGAAGAACAAGGCGACGATGATGCCGCCGATGACGGTCAGGCGGAGCTGGCGGTTGCCCTCCGTCACGCGCCGGTCACCTCGTGTGCCCTCCGGGAGTGTCGAGTCGGGGTGTCGTGCGAGCCCACGTCCAACCGGCTGCACGCCGCCGGCCGCCCCGAGGCAGCGAGACCAGCCCGACGGGCTCGCGGCAAGGTGCCAGAAGCCTACCCAGGGGGCCAGGCCCGGCCCACGTCAGTCCTCGTCGCCCACCGCATGAACGGGAAGATGGCGTTGGCGAGCACGGCGTCGTACAGCGCCGCCACGATGATGACCTGGATGTGGTGCGCGGCGAACAGCTCGTCGTGGCCGGCGATCCCTCCGATGAGGATGAAGAGGATGTTGCCGGCGACGCTGCCGACGCCACCGAGCAGCGGGTAGATGCTGCGCGACTCGCGGATGAGCCCGGTCTGGAACAGCCCGACGGCGTACCCGGTGAGCGCGAACGCCAGCGCCGACACGCCGAGCGGCGTGGTGAGGAACAGGTCGTTCGCCAGCCCGGCCGCGAAGCCGAACAGCGCGCCGGGCATGGGACCCGACTCGTACGCCATGGCAATGGTCGCCACGAGCAGCAGGTCCGGGACGGCGTCGAAGACGCGCAGGTGCGTGAACACCGAGGTCTGGAGGACGAGCAGGGTGATGACGACCAGGAGCAGTCGGATGCGGCGGATGCCCACGAGCCAGCGATCACCCCGAGGCGGCGGTCGGGTCGGGCCAGCGCAGCACCTTGACGAAGTCGAGGTTGTCGAGGTTGACGAGCGGGGCGACGGTGATCGTCGGCGCCAGGTCCTGGGGGCCCTTCGAGTAGCTGGTGACGGTCGCGACCGGGATCGCGGGCGGGAAGGCGGCGTTGTTCACCGCCGCGGTGAACACGAGCTCGCCCTTCTGCACCTGGGCGAAGGGGTCCGAGATGAAGGCGAGCGGGATGGAGCGGTCGCCGGTGCGGGGCTCGGTGATGGCGACCGCGTTGCTCGTCTCCAAGCGGACGCCGACACCGAGGTTCGGGCTGTCCACGAGCGTGACGGTGGCCTGGTTGGTCGACACGGACGTGACGGTCCCGACGAGGCCCTCCCCGGTCACCACCGGGTACCCGACCCGCATCCCCTTCGCCGAGCCCTTGTTGATCGCGACCGTGCGGTCGAAGTTGCCGGGGGCGCCGCCGGTGACCCGGGCCGCGATGCCGGTCGCGTCCTCGACGTTCGGGAGGTCGATCAGCTTCTGCAACTCGCCCACCTCCGCGCCGACGCCCCGGTTGCGCCGCAGCTGGCCCCGGAGGTCGGCCGCGGTGCGCCGCAGCCGCTGGTTCGCAGCCTGCAGCGGCCGGTAGTCGGTGATGTCGCCGGCGACGTTGCGCAGGGGCTGGAAGGCGCGGTCGACGGTCGAGCGAACCGGCGCCATGGCGTCGTGGGCGCCCGACCGCAGCGTGCCGCTGAACCGACCGGACATGACGATGAGCGCGACCCCGGCGACGATGATGACCGTGAGCAGCACTCGCTGCGGTTCTCGCCGATAGACGACCATGAGCGCCTCGCCTACGCCGCGGGGCTTGGATCAGTCTTCGGGTCCGCTGATCAGCACCTGCCGGAGCACGTCGAACTGCTCGAGGCAGCGACCCGACCCGAGCACCACCGCGAACAACGCGTTCTTGGACCGACGGACTGGCATGCCGGTCTCGGCCTGGATGGCGGCATCGAGCCCCAGCAGGAGCGCGCCGCCGCCGGCCAGCATGATCCCGCGCTCCATGACGTCGGCCGCCAGCTCGGGCGGCGTCTTGTCGAGGGTGACCTTGATGGTGTCGATGATCGCCGCCACCGGCTCCTCGATCGCCTCCCGCACCTCCTGGGTCGACACGGTGACGGTGCGCGGGAGGCCGGTCACGAGGTCACGGCCGCGGATCTCGGCGTAGAACTCCTCCTGCAGCGGGTAGGCGCTGGCGAGCTGGTGCTTGATGTCCTCGGCCGTGCGCTCACCGAGGGCCAACGAGTACTCGCGCTTCATGAACGAGATGATCGACTCGTCGAACTCGTCGCCGGCGATCTGGCTCGCCTCGCTGGCGACGATGCCGCCCATCGAGATGACGGCGCACTCGGTGGTGCCGCCGCCGATGTCGACGACCATGTTCCCGGCCGGCTCGTGGATCGGGAGCCCGGACCCGATCGCGGCCGCCATCGGCTCCTCGATGACCATGACCGGGCTGCGGGCGCCGGCGAACTCGGCTGCCTCCTGGACCGCCCGCCGCTCCACGCCGGTGATCCCGGACGGGATGCAGATCACCATCCGGGGCTTCGCCCAGCGGTTCCGCTGGTGGACCCGCTGGATGAAGTAGCGGAGCATCTTCTCGCAGATGTCGAAGTCGGCGATCACGCCGTCCTTCAGGGGCCGGATGGCCTCGATGTGGCCCGGGGTCCGGCCGAGCATCCGCTTGGCCTGGGCGCCGACGGCGAGGATCTGGCTGCTGCGGAGGTCGAGGGTGACGATCGACGGCTCGTTGAGCACGATCCCCTGGCCGCGCACGTACACGACGGTGTTGGCGGTGCCGAGGTCGACCGCCATGTCGCGGCCGATCACGTTTGAGTACCAGGGGGAATTCACCGACCGTCCACCGCTCTGACGAGGTCCGGGAGCGGGCACAGGCTAGGACCTCCCGGGAGGACGGTCCAGCCATCCCCCACCGCGGGCGACCACCGCTCCGCGCCGGTGGCCGAGACCCTCCGATTCAACCAGCCGTCACGGCGCGGATGGCGCATCCCCGGGTGGGAGGTCCGGGAAGAACAGGGCGATCTCACGCTCCGCCGACTCGGGACCGTCCGAGCCGTGGACAAGGTTCTCGCTCGTCTCGAGGGCGAGGTCGCCGCGGATGGTCCCCGGGTCGGCCTGGCGGGGGTCGGTGGCGCCCATGACCCGGCGCACGACCGCCCAGGTGTCGGGCCCGCCCTCGACCACCATCGCCACCAGCGGCCCGCGGGTGATGAAGGCGACCAGCTCCTCGAAGAACGGCTTGCCGCGGTGCTCGTCGTAGTGGCGCTCGGCGAGCGGCCGGTCGATGTGCCGCAGCTCTACGGCTCGCAGCGCCAGCCCCTTCGCCTCCAGCCGGCCGATGATCGCCCCGACCAACCCGCGCTCGACGGCGTCGGGCTTGCAGAGGACGAGGGTTCGGCTCACGGCGCCGGACCCTACTGGGCTCGCCCCGGCCCGCTGCCGGCCGGCTGGCCCTGGTGGAGCGCGGCCCGGGCGGCCCCGACCACATACAGCGACCCGGTGACGACCACCTGGCCCGCCGACGGGGTGGCGGCCACCGCGGCCGCGAGGGCGGCCCCGACGTCGGGCACGACGGTCACCGCGTCGCCGGGCTGGCCGAGCTCGCGCGCCGCGGCCGCGACGTCGTCGGCGGGCAGGGCCCGGGGGCTCGGCGGCTCGCAGGCGACGACGTGGGCGGCCTCGGCGACCCCGAACGCGTCGAGCATCTCGAGCGGGTCCTTCTCGCGCAGCAGCCCGACCACGACCGTGCGGGCCGACGCGGGGAACTCCTCCGCCAGCGCCTCCCGCAACGCGTGCGCCCCCGCGACGTTGTGCGCGCCGTCGAGCAGGACCAGCGGCGCATGGCCGACCACCTCGAGCCGACCCGGGGCGCGGGCCCGGCCGAAGACGCTGCCCACGACCTCCTCGTCGAGCGGGCGGTCGAGGAACGCCTCGACCGCCACCAAGGCGATGGCCGCGTTGTCGGCCTGGTGGGCGCCGTGCAGCGACAGGAAGACCTCGTCGTAGCGGGCCGAGGGCGTGAACAGGTCGAGCAGCCGGCCGCCGTGCGCGAGCCGGTTGGCGGTGACGCCGTAGTCGGCGTCGCGAAGCAGGACCCGGGCCGCGTCCCGGGCGAGGAACGGGGCGCGCGCGTCGGCGTCGGTCTCCCCGAGCACGAGCGCCGAGCCCGGCTTCACGATGCCCGCCTTCTCCTCGGCGATGCCGAGCCGGGTCGGCCCGAGGTACTCGACGTGGTCGACGCTCACGTTGGTCACCACCGCGACCCGGCCGTCGGCGACGTTGGTGGCGTCGAAGCGGCCCCCGAGCCCGACCTCCACGACCGCCGCGTCCACCGCGACGTCGGCGAACCACCGGTAGGCGACGCCGGTGAGGATCTCGAAGAAGCTCGGCAGCTCGGGCAGGTGGGGCTCGATGAGGGCGACGAGGCCGAGCAGCTCGTCGAGCGCGTCGTCGTCGATGTCGTGGCCGTTCCAGGCGATGCGCTCGTTGACCCGCTCGAGGTTGGGACTGGTGTACGCCCCGACCGAGAGGCCGTGCTCGACGAGCAGCTCGGTCGCCAGCCGGGCCACCGACGTCTTCCCGTTGGTGCCGGTGACGTGCACGATCGGGTACTCGACCTGCGGCGATCCCAGCAGCTCGGCGAGCGCCGCCATGCGGGCGAGCGTCGGCTGGTTGGCGCGGCGGTCGCGACCGGCCGGCACCCCGAGCGACTCGAGGTTGACGTGCGCGTCGAGCCAGGCGCGGGGGTCCGCCGGCGGCGCGCCCGGGTCAGGCGGCGTCGGGCTCAGCGAGCTCCACCTCGACCGTGAACGGCTCGCCCTCGACGAGCTCGATCTCGCGCGCCCGGGCCGCCTCGCGCACGTCGTCGAGGGCGAGGCGAAGGAGGGCGAGCCGCGCCGCGGTGTCGCGCACGACGACGCGCACCGCCTCCACCCGCAGCGAGCGCTGCTGCTCGGTCTTCTGCTTCCGCACCGCGCCGAGCACGTCGGCCGCGACCGCGAACACCGCCGGGTCGGCTGCGCCCGCCGCGGCCCGCAGCGGCGCCGGGTCCGGCCAGACCGCCTGGTGCACCGACCCGGGCCGCCACCACGACCACACCTCCTCGGTGACGAACGGGAGGGGCGGGGCGAAGAGCCGCAGCTGGGCCTCGAGCGCGGTGAGGAGCGCCGCTCGCGCCGACTCCGACGCCGCCTCGCCCTGGCTCCCGTAGGCGCGCTGCTTCACGAGCTCGACGTAGTCGTCGCAGAAGGTCCAGAAGAACCGCTCCGTCTGCTCGAGGGCGCGGGCGTAGTCGTAGCCGTCGTAGGCGGCGGTGGCGTCGGCGACCACCGCCGCCAGGTCGGCGAGCATGGCGCCGTCGAGCGGCGCCGTCACCGCCTCGACGCCGGGCTCGATCCCGTCGCCGGCGACGCCGAGCGCGAACTTCGACGCGTTCAGGATCTTGATCGCGAGCCGGCGGCCGATCTTCATCTGCCCCTCGTCGAAGGCGGTGTCGGTGCCGGGCCGGCCGCGCGCCGCCCAGTAGCGGACGCCGTCGGAGCCGTAGCTGTCCAGCAGGGCCATCGGCGTGACGACGTTGCCCTTCGACTTCGACATCTTCTTGCGGTCGGGGTCGAGGATCCAGCCGTTGATCGTCACGTCGCGCCACGGGAGCGTGCCGTGCTCGAAGTGCGAGCGCACGACGGTGTCGAAGAGCCAGGTCCGGATGATCTCGGGACCCTGGGGTCGCAGGTCCATCGGGAAGGTGCGCGTGAAGAGGTCGGTGTCGTCCTCCCACCGGCACGCGACCTGGGGCGTGAGCGACGACGTGGCCCAGGTGTCCATCACGTCGGGGTCGCCCACGAACCCGCCCGGCTGACCGCGCTGGCCCGCCTCGTACCCGTCGGGCACGTCGCTGGACGGGTCGACCGGCAGCGTCGCCGCGTCGGCGAGGATCGGCGCGTCCCAGTCCGGCTCGCCGTCGCCGCCGACCGGGTACCAGATCGGGAACGGCACGCCGAAGAACCGCTGGCGGCTGATGAGCCAGTCGCCGGTCAGGCCCTCGACCCAGCTGTCGTAGCGGGACCGCATGTGCGGCGGGTGCCAGCGCAGGGCCCGGCCCCGCGCCAGGAGCTCCTCGCGCAGATCGGGGCCGCGGCCCCCGTTGCGGAGGTACCACTGGCGGGTGGTCACGATTTCGAGCGGCCGCTCTCCCCGCTCGTAGAACTTCACCGCGTGCATGATCGGCTCCGGCTCCCCGACCAGGTCGCCGGAGTCGCGCAGCAGCTCGACGATCCGGCGCCGGGCCTGGTTGATGGTCGAGCCGGCGAGCTCCCCGTACGCGGCGCGCCCCGTGTCGCTCGTGATGACGTCCGGCGCCTCGGGCTTGATGCGCCCGTCCCACCCCACGATCGGGCGGGCCGGCAGCTGCAACTCGCGCCACCAGGTGACGTCGGTGAGGTCGCCGAAGGTGCAGATCATGGCGATGCCGCTGCCCTTCTCGGGGTCGGCCAGCGGGTGGGCGACGACCGGCACCTCGACGTCGAAGAGCGGGCTGCGAACGGCGGTCCCGACCAGCGGCGCGTGACGCTCGTCGTCGGGGTGGGTGACGAGCGCGACGCAGGCCGGGATGAGCTCGGGCCGCGTCGTCTCGATGACGACCGCGCCGTCGGGACGGTGGAACCGCACGCCGTGGTACGCGCCGCGCAGCTCCCGGTCCTCGAGCTCGGCCTGGGCGACCGCGGTGCGGAAGTCGATGTCCCAGAGCGTGGGCGCCTCGGCGCGGTAGGCCTCGCCGCGGGCGAGGTTGTGCAGGAAGGCGCGCTGGGAGATGCGCTGGCTCTCCTTGCCGATCGTCGTGTACACGAGGGTCCAGTCCACCGACAGGCCGAGGTGGCGCCAGAGCTCCTCGAACTTCACCTCGTCCTCGGCGACGAGCCGCTCGCAGAGCTCGACGAAGTTGCGCCGCGAGATGGCGAGCGGCGGGTCGGGCGGCTTGGCCGGCGGCTCGAACCCGGCCTCGTAGGGCAAGGACGGGTCGCAGCGCACGCCGAAGTAGTTCTGGACCCGGCGCTCGGTCGGCAGGCCGTTGTCGTCCCAGCCCATCGGGTAGAAGACGGCCTGGCCCCGCATCCGGTGGTACCGGGCGATGGCGTCGGTCTGCACGTACCCGAACACCGAGCCCATGTGCAGCGAGCCGGACACCGTCGGCGGCGGGGTGTCGATCGCGTAGATCTCCTCCCGCGTCTTCGAGCGGTCGAAGGCGTAGACCCGGTCGGCCTCCCAGCACTCGCTCCAGCGCGCCTCGAGTCCCTCGAGGCTCGGCTTGTCCGGGATCGGCATTACCCGAGTCTACGGAAACGGGTCGCGCCGACCCGGCGGCGTGAAGGCGGTGGTCGTGGTCGCGGCCGCGCCGCGACCGAGGTCAGGCCGACCGGCGGTCGGGTGCGCTCGTGATGAGCGTCGGCGTCATGTGCTCGAGCACGACGCTGCGGTCGATGACGCAGCGGGCGACGTCGGTGCGGCTCGGCAGCTCGTACATCACCTCGAGCAGGACCTCCTCGAGGATCGCCCGCAGGCCGCGGGCGCCGGTCCCGCGCTTCAGCGCCTCCTCGGCGACCGCCTCCAACGCGTCATCGGTGAGCACGAGGTCGACGTCGTCGAACTGGAAGAACTTCTGGTACTGCTTCAGGAGCGCGTTCTTCGGCTCGACGAGGATTCGCATGAGTGCGTCCTGGTCGAGGCTGTGCACGGCGCCGACGACCGGCAGCCGGCCCACGAACTCGGGGATCAGCCCGAACTTCAGGAGGTCCTCGGGCAGGACGCCGGCGAGGAGCGCGCCGAGGTCCTTCTGGTCCGGACGTCGCACGTCGGCGCCGAAGCCGACGCCCCGGTTGCCGATGCGGCTCTCGATGATCTTGTCGATGCCGGCGAACGCCCCACCGCAGAGGAAGAGGATGTTCGTGGTGTCGATCTGGATGAACTCCTGGTGGGGGTGCTTGCGGCCCCCCTGGGGCGGCACCGACGCCGTGGTGCCCTCGAGGATCTTCAGCAGCGCCTGTTGCACGCCCTCGCCGGAAACGTCCCGGGTGATCGACGGGTTCTCGGCCTTGCGGGCGATCTTGTCGATCTCGTCGATGTAGATGATCCCGGTCTCGGCCTTCTTGACGTCGTAGTCGGCGGCCTGGATGAGCTTGAGGAGGATGTTCTCGACGTCCTCGCCGACGTAGCCGGCCTCGGTGAGCGCGGTGGCGTCGGCGATCGCGAACGGCACCTTCAGCAGCCGGGCCAGCGTCTGGGCGAGCAGCGTCTTGCCGCAGCCGGTCGGCCCGATCAGGAGGATGTTCGACTTCTGGAGCTCGACCTCGGGGTCGCCGTAGGCGCCGGCCTGGACCCGCTTGTAGTGGTTGTAGACCGCGACGGACAGGATCTTCTTGGCCTGCTCCTGGCCGATGACGTAGTCGTTCAGGTACTCGTAGATCTCACGAGGCTTGGGCAGCTCGTCGAAGCGGACCTCGGAGCTCTGCGACAGCTCCTCTTCGATGATCTCGTTGCAGAGATCGATGCACTCGTCGCAGATGTAGACGCCGGGTCCGGCGATGAGCTTCTTGACCTGCTTCTGGCTCTTCCCGCAGAACGAGCACTTCAGCAGGTCGCCCCCGTCCCCGAACTTGGCCACGACGCGCCCCCTCGGCTGTGGTGGTCAGCTGACGCCGGCCGCGGGCCCCACGGAGGCCAGCTCGCGGTTGGTCAGGATCTCGTCGACGATTCCGTAGTCCTTCGCCTCGATGGCGCTCATGATGAAGTCACGGTCGGTGTCGGTGCCGACCTTCTCGACCGGCTGGCCGGTGTGGTGGGCCAGGATCTCGTCGAGGAGCTCGCGCATCCGAGTGATCTCCTTGGCCTGGATCTCGATGTCGACGGCCTGGCCGGACGCGCCGCCGTGCGGCTGGTGGATGAGGATGCGCGCGTGCGGGAGCGCGTAGCGCTTGCCCTTCGTGCCCGCGGTCAGCAGCACCGCGGCGGCCGACGCGGCCTGGCCGATGCAGATGGTCTGGATGTCGGGCTTGATGTACTGCATCGTGTCGTAGATCGCCATCAGCGCGGTGATCTCACCGCCCGGCGAGTTGATGTACAGCGAGATGTCCTTGTCGGGATCCTCGCTCTCGAGGTGGATCAGCTGGGCCATCAGCAGGTTCGCGACCGCGTCGTCGATCGGCGTGCCGAGGAAGATGATCCGCTCCTTCAGCAGCCGCGAGTACAGGTCGAAGGCCCGCTCGCCGCGGCTGGTCTGCTCGACGACGGTCGGCACCAGGTAGCCGTAGGCGGGGGTGCTCTTGTTCATGGGCTTGCTCACTCGTGCTCCTCTGCGTCGGTGGCGGCGGTTGGCGTTGGGGGGTCGGGTTCAGCGGCCGAACCGTCAGGAAGTGTCAAGTCGACCGGGTTCCCGGACTCGTCGACCACGGAAGCGTGGTCGACCAAGTACTGGAGTGCCTTGCCGCGAGCGATGTCCGAGCGTACCGCCTCCAGGACGCCCCGCCGTTCGAGATCGCGTCGCAGCTTGGCCGGCTTCTCCTCCATGCGATCGGCCAGGCGCTGGATCTCCGCGTCGAGCTCGTCGTCGGTCGCGGCGATGTGCTCGCGGCTCACGATCGCTCGCAGCGCGAGGTCGGCGCGGACGGCGTCGGTGGCGCCGGCGCGCACGCTGTTGACGAACTCGGCCTGGTCCTGGCCGGTGGCGGCGAGGTACTGGGGGATCGTCGCCCCCTGGTGCTCGAGCCGGTGGACGAGGTCGTGGAGGCGCCGCTCGGTCTCCCGCTCGACGAGGGCGTCGGGGATCGGCACGTCGACCAGCGCCGCGACCGTTTCGAGCACCTTGTCGCGTACGAGCAGCTGGGACTGGACGGTGGCGATCATGGTGAGCCGGCTGCGGGCGTCGCCGCGCAGCTCGTCGAGGGTGTCGAACTCGCTCACCTCGGAGGCCCACTCGTCGGTGGGCTCCGGCAGCACCTTGCGCTTCGCCTCCTTCACGAGGACCTGGAAGGAGACCTCGTCGCCGGCCCGCTCGGCGAAGCGCTCCGGCAGCTCGTCGTTGAACTTCAGGATCTCCCCCACCCGCTTGCCGCGCAGCTCCTCGTCGAGCTTCGGTACGAGGGAGCCCGACCCCACCTCGTAGAGGTAGTCGGTGGCGCTGAGGGCGTCGATCACCTCGTCGTGGACGTACGCCTTGATGTCGATCTGGGCGTAGTCGCCGTCGGCGAGCGACCCGGTCTTGTCCTCGAGGTCGGCGAAGCGCTCCCGGAGCGCGTCGATCTGGGCGTCGACGGCCTCGTCGGAGACGGACGGGTTCGGGATCTCGATCTGGAGGTCCTCGGCGGCCAGCTCCACGACCGGGCGCACCTCGACGACGGCGTCGAAGCCGACATCGCCGCTCTCCTCGCCCTTCGTGATGTCGATCTCGGGCGCCGCGATGACGTCGATGTCCTCGGCTTCGACCGCCTGCGCGTAGTACTCGGGCACGGAATCGCGGAGCGCCTGCTCGCGGGCGACGTCGCTGCCGAGGCGGGCCTCGAGCAGCGCGCGCGGGGCCTTGCCGGGCCGGAACCCGGGCACGCGGACCTCGCGGGCGAGCTTGCGGAAGGCGGCGTCGACGGCCTGCTCGAACTCGGCGGCCGGCACCTCGACTCGCAGCCGGACCTTGTTGCCCTCGAGCGGCTCGACCGAGGTCGTGAGGGGGGACATACGGAGAAGGGCAGGATACCCGTGGCGTTCGGTGACCCCTCGCACCGGATCGGTGTCGGGCGCCCGCCTACACGTAGCCGCGCCGGACCAGGCTCTTGGTCGCGAACCAGCCCGGCACGGCGGGCACGTAGTTGACGACGAGCTGGTTGACGAGCACCGCCGCGACCGCGATCTCGCTCGACACGCCGAACGCGATGAGCGCGCCGGACATCCCGACCGAGCCGACGGCGGCGCTGCCGCCCGGGATCGGGATGAGCGACGCCAGCGTACCGAGCGCGATGTTGATGGCGAGCAGCGACCAGAACGAGAGCGTGGCGCCGAAGGCGGCCAGGCAGGCGACCAGGCAGAACCCGTAGAGGACGGCGGCGGCGATGTTGCCGCCGATGAGCAGGACCAGCCGGCGCGGGGATCGCAGCGCCTCCCAGATCGTCGCCACCGCCCGCTCGACGGTCGGGACCGCGGTGCGGCGAATCTGCGGGATCCCCACGACGACGACCGCCGTGGCGCCGAGCACGCCGACGACGATCACCAGCACCCGCAGCAGCGCGCTGCCGTTGATGTTGCCGAGCTGGATGCTGTTCGGCGCCAGCCACAGCGCCAGGCCGAAGAGCGCCAGCTGGGTGACGATGCTCGCCGCCTGGCTGAGGAGCCCACCCGAGGCGACGGCCGACGCCAGGTCGACGCCCTGCTTCTGGAGGAACCGGACCTGGACCGCGGTGCCCCCGATGCCGGGGATGGCGAGGTTCGAGAACGACATCGCGACCTGGAGCTCGGTCGTGGGTCCGAGCGGGAGCCGGGTCGGCACCGTCCCGAGCAGCGCGACGGCGTACGCCAGGTTGGTGGCCATCGACAGCACGAAGGCGACGACGAGCCAGTTCCACTGCGCGTGGCCGAGGGCGTGGAAGAGCGCGCTGGGGTTCCCGATCTGGCTGAGCAGCCCGAACACCGCCACCAGCCCGCCGACGGCGAGCAGCAGGTTGGCCGGACTGACCCGGCGCAGCTCGAAGACCTGGGGCTCGTCGCAGTCGGCGGCGGCGGCCCCGAGCTTGCGGAGCTGTTCCAGCCGCTCGGTGAGCACCTTGTGAGAGACGCCGGCCCGCGTCTCGCGGCTGAGCGCGGCGGGCTCGAGGAAGCCGAGCGCGGCGCGGAGACCGTCGACGCCGACCCCGGCCACCGCGGCGTCAATGGCTCGCCGCTCGCCGACGATGCCCGCGGTGCCGGCCAGCAGCTCGGCGACGTCGACCGCGGCCCGGGCCGGCGCCGCCGTCGCGGTGGCGAATTGGAAGTCGACGAGACCGGGGCCGTCCGGGGCGAGGACGACGTGCCGGGCGTTGAGCCGGCCGTGCGACACTCGGGCCGTGTGCAGCAGGGCGACCTGGCGCCACAGGTCGCCGAGCAGCGCGTCGGTGACGACCGACGGCGCGGCCTCGGCGAGGAGCGGGCCCGCCACCGGTCGCTCCACCAGCATCGCCGCCCCGGGCCCGGCGCTGCCGGCGATCACCACCTCGGGCGTGCGGACCCCGGCCTCCCTCGCCAGCAGCAGCGTGTACGCCTCGTGCTGCAGCTGCTGGAGCCGGGTGAAGAAGAAGGGACCGGAGTCCTTGTAGACGGCGAAGCGCCACGCTTTGGCGAGCAGCTGGGCGTCGGTCTGGTCCCGGCCCAGCACCTTCACCCACAACGGGCCTTGTCCGTCTTCGGCCAGCATGAGCGTCGCGACCTCGGGCTGGTGGGGAGCCAGATGCACACCGGTGGCGTCGACGCCGAGCTCGGCCAGCGTCGCCGTCGCCTGGTCCACCGTCGGGTGCCCGCCCGGCGACCCGAAGATGAGGTGCACGGCAGCCGCGACCCCCCAGCCGAGGACGAGGCCGCCCGCGATGTCGGTCGGGTACGCCACGCCGAGGTACATGGCCGCCGGCACGAGCGCGAGGACGACCCCCTTGCCGACCCGGCGCGACGGTCGGGTGAGATACGGGGAGGCCCCGGCGACGAGGGCGACGACGAGGGCGAGCCGCGGCGACGGGAACGCGGGCCCGCTGCCGCTCAAGCGGCTGACGACGTCGAGGCTGTGGCGGAGGCTCTGGTGCTCGACGACGACCAGCCCGATGAACCGGGCCAGGCCCCACGCCAGCGCGCCGCAGACCACGAGGTCGCGCGCCAGCCGCCACCGCCCGGCGAGGAGCGCCGCCGCGCCGACGAGCCCGACCGCCCACAGCGCCCCGAGCCGGTACCAGGTGGCGACGAACGACTGCAGCCCGCCCGGCAGCGAGTTGAAGAACTGGAAGATGGTCCGCTCGGTGCGGGTGATGTCCCCGACGTGCGTCGATAGGGCGGCGAGCAGCACGCCGGCCGTGATGACCCGGATCCAGTCGGTGGTGCGCCGCCGGAACGGCTGCTCCGCGGCGGGTCCGAACCAGCGCCGGCGCGACCGCTCGAAGCTGGTGACGACCGCCTGCGGCGAGAGGTGCCGGCTCGTCGTCTGGGCGGCCAACCGGTCCCTCCTCGCTCCCCGAGCGGGCGGCCCGCCAGGCAACGAACACTAGGGCCGGCCGCGGCGCCGGTCCCGGCTCAGGTCGTCGGCGACTTGATGACGGCGTGCAGCGGCGGGCCGCCGAGCTTCGTCGTCGCGCCCGACTGCACGACCGCGCGCACGAGCAGGGCGATGAAGTCACGCGAATCGGGGCTGAGGTACCGGTCGTCGCCGTGGAGCCCGTACACCTTCGTCCCGTGCACGGCTCCGTCCGCTCCCGCCTGGTAGGTGTTGAAGCTGACCCAGCTGGGATTGATGTCGAGCTCCATCGCCCGCTGCACGCCGGCCGCGACCAGCGCCTGCGCGAGCACCGCAGGCGTGATGCCGCCGCCGGCCGCGAAGACGAGCGCGCCGTGGGCGTCGATCCCGAGCGCCGAGCGCCACGTGTTCGGGCCGCTGATGCTGGCGCCCCAGGCGCCCGGGCTCCCGGCCGACGCCACCGGCTGGCCGCCGTCGATGAGCGGGGTCAGGTTCTGGCGCACGTAGGCCACGTCGGGCCCGCCGTTGACGTCCCGGCCCCACACCCCGACGGTGGCCTGGCCGTTGCTGGTCACGACGAGCGACGCGTCGCCGTTCTCGGGCGGGCGCCAGACCGTCCCCCACCCGATCCAGCCGCCCCGGATGTCACCCATCTTGAACCCGGAGTTGAACGCTGCCGCGAGCGCGCCGCGCTGGCCGGGCGGGACCTGGCCTCCCCACGGCCCGGGGCTGCCCGACGGGTCGCTCGTCCCCGCGACCAGGACGGGATGCAGCAGCGTCGGGTCGAGCCAGGCCAGCCCGACGCCGCTCGCCTGGCCGCCGTACGTCGTGGGCTTGCCGAGGACGGTGCGCCCGATCGGTGACCAGGCGACGCTCCCGCCCGGGCTCACCGGGGCCGGCGGCGCGCCGGGCGGTGGTGTCGCGTCGAGCCTGACGTTCCCGGCCCCGTCGAGCACCCGCACCTGCGCGGCCTGCTTCGACCCGTCGGTGAAGTTGACGTCGCAGGGGACCGTCGCGCCCGGGACCGCGACGATGGTGGGACTGGCCCCGCAGGACGGGAGCGACGGCACCGAGCCGTTGCTGGCGACGAACTGGGCCACCGCCTGGGTGGTGAACACCGCCTGCTCGGCGTCGAGGGTCAGCACGCCGTGCGCGCCGGGCGTGAGCTTGATCGTGATCGGCGCGCTCGCGGTGCGGACGGTGCAGGTGAACGGGCGCTGGGTGGTGGGGGTGCCGCAGCGGCTGCTGACGACGCCGAGAGTGGGGTACGCGACCCGGGCTTGCGCGGTGACCGACCGTTGCAGCGCCGCGACGTCGACGCCGCCGCTGGTCGAGCATCCGGTCAGCACCGCGGCCGCCACGAGCCCCGACGCGCTGACCGCAGCGACGGCCCGGATCGTGCGGCTGCGCTCGCGAAGGCGCATCGCTCGAACTCTACGGCGAGGCGGTGTGGCAACGACACGCGCGCGCCGCGCGCGGGTCGCTCATGGCGGACCGATCGGAGCGCCGACCGGCAGCGCGCTCGGGTCGAGCGGCGGAGCGGGTTGGGCGGGAGGAGGCGTCGCGGCGGGCAGGGTCGGTGGATGCAGGAACGCGGGGCGACCGTGCAGGTCGAGGCAGTCGAGGAGGTTCGCGGCGTGTGCGTCGCGGGCGGTGAGCGCAGGCAGGTTCCACTTCGTCTCGATGAATCGCGCGATCGACGTGTGGTCGTACACCACGTGCGAGACGTGGCCCCGCCGGGCGCGCGGCGACACGACGACCGCGGGGACGCGGAACCCGTAGCGGTCGTAGCCGCCGGGCTGGTCGGGCGGGACCTGGATGGGGGGCGGCACCGCGTCGGGGACCGGAGCGCGCGGCGGCGGGACGTGGTCGTAGTAGCCGCCGTGCTCGTCGTAGCACCACACCAGCAGCGTCTTGTCCCAGGCGGGACCCTGCAGGGCGGCGTTGATCACGCGGGCGGCGAACGCCTCGCCGACCCGGATGTCCTGCGGGTTCTCCTCCGACCCCTTGTCGAAGTCGGTGTCGACGAGGCTGAAGAACGGGAGCGTGCCGGCGGCGGCGTCGGCGAAGTACTGGCTGACCGGCACCACCTTCGTCGGGGAGGACTGGCCGGCCTTGAACAGCAGCGTGGTGCCGAGCGTCGAGAAGTAGTTCTTCCAGCTGATCCCGTGCGCGTCGAGGCGATCCATGATCGTCCCGTTGGCCGGTGAGCCCGGCAGGACGTTCGTGATCGTGCCGTTGGCGGTGGCGGCCAGCAGGAAGGAGCGGTTCGGGTACGTCTTGGCGGCGACGGACGCGAACCAGCGGTCGCAGAGGACGAAGGTTCGAGCCAGGCCGGCGTAGAACGGCAGGTCCTGCGGCGTCCAGTAGCCCATCGCGACCGACCCGCTGCCGCGCACGAACCCGTCGTTGCGGCGGCCGTTCATCGCGATGTGGCTCGCGTTCCAGCCGTTGCTCGGCTCGGTGCGCAGCTGGGTGAAGCCCGGCATCCGGAACGAGCGCACGGGCCGGCCGGTGGCGTCGGGGTTGACCGCGGTCGGCTGTCCGTGGCGGTCGACCGGCAGCCCGTCGCCCCGCCCGAGCACCCCCAGGTAGTTGTCGAAGGAGTGGTTCTCCATCATCACGACGATCACGTGCTGGATCTGGGGGATCGTGTCGACACCCTCGGGCAGGTGGGGACGGGGGCGCACGCCCACGCCGACGCCGGGCGGGGCGACGCGCCCGGGGAGGCGGGCGGCGGCGAGCACCGCGCCGGCGCCGGCGCCGGCCGCCAGCACGCTGCGGCGCGAGTAGGGCCGCGCCCCCCAGGATCCCGGTGCCACCGGGCCGGGACGCTACTGCTGCCGTCGGCCGGCGCGGACGCGCTGGGCCCGGCCGCCGGCTAGGCGCCTTCGAGCGTCGCCAGGCTGGGCGACGCCGAGGCCAGGTTCGCGAGCGCGGCGAGGCCGTCCGGCCGGTGCTTGAGCGTGGCGTCGAGGAAGTCGACCGTGGCCCGGGTCACGAGGTCGAAGTGCGGGTCGGATGGCTGCGAGAACGGCGGCAGGTGGGTCGCCGACACCAGCGTCAGCAGCTGGCGCGGCGCGCTGAGGTGCTGGCGGTCGAAGGCGATCGAGGCCGGATACGAGTCGTACTGGTCGTGGTCGTCCATGACGTGCAGCACCGGCACGCCGGTCGGCGCGGGTAACTGGTTGGCGTTGGCGAGGTTGCCGGCCATGGGAATCACGGCCCGGACGCGGGCGTCGCGGCAGCAGGCCGAGAAGGCCAGGTCGTAGGCCAGGGCCTCCCCGTCCGAGTGGCCGGTGACGGCGACGGCCTGGCTTTCGATGAGACCGGCGAGCGGGTCGCCGGGCGTCCCGCTGCGCCGGAGCGCCTCGCTGATCACGAAGACGAGGTCGGTGAGGTTGGGCTGGCCGTAGTCGGCGTGGCTGGCCCCGCCCGGCGCGTCGCCGTTGAGCAGCGGCAGCGCGGGTGCGACGACGACGTACCCGGCCGACGCCCAGCGGGTCAGCAAGGCGGCGTAGGTGGCCGGGGTCACCGCGAACCCGTGCGCGAAGATGACCAGCGGGTAGGGGCCGTGGGTGAGGTCGGGCGCCGCGTTCGGGGCCGCGCTGCCGGCCGGCGCCGCGGCCGGGTACCAGACCGAGGTCGCCATGCTGCGGTTCGGCGCCCCGGGCGCCCCGCCGTTCGGGGGCGTGGGCCGGGTGGTGTCGACGTAGAGGTCGGTGCGGGTCCCGACGCCGAGCGTCCCGACCGCGACGGCGGCGGGGGCGGTCGTCGTGGTGGTCGCCGGCAGCGTGGTCGGCGGGAGCGTCGTGGTGGTGGTGCGCGCGACCTGGGTCGTCCCCCCGCCCGTGCAGGCCGCGCCGACGGCGACGAGGCTCGCCGCGACGACGAGCGTTCGCCAGCCGGACCGGCGGGACGTCACGCGGGCTCGGGCGAGGTGGCCGCGGCGTCGGGCCCGGTCAGACCTCGCGTTCGATGTCGGAGGTCATGCCGCTGCGGTGCACGAGGACGAGGGCGACGACCAAGACGAGGGCGACGCCGGCGTTGACCCCGAGCTCGATCTGGGTGTGGTTGAACTGCGAGTTCGAGATCGAGAGCGCGCCGACGAGGAGGATGTGCCGCACGGCGGAGATCACGCCGATGATGAGGAACGGCATCAGCTGGAAGCCGCCGCCCTCGAGGTGGGCGACGAGGGTCCGGAAGATCTCGAGCACGATCACGACGAACAGGACGCCGCTCACCGCGTCCGTGATCGCCACCGCGAACACGGCGTCGCTGTCCAGCAGGTCCTTGATCGTGTTGTAGAGCGCCGCGACGGCGAGCCCGATGAGGGCGAGCGCGACGACGAGGTAGACGAGGTCCTCGACCGAGGTGAGCACCGTGAGCAGCCAGGCCGGCGACTCGCGGCCGCGCGGCGGCTCGCTCTGCTTCGTGGACGTCGGCATCGCTGACAGTCTGGCGGGGCGGCAGCACGCGAACGGGGATCTCCGGCGGTCGGCGCGGGCAGCGTCCGGTCAGCGCAGGATGCCGGTGTGGCCCACCGAGTAGCGGCCGGGCTGGGGCCACACGCACAGCCCGTGGGGTTGGATGCCGACCGGGATGGTGCTCACCGCCCCGCTGGTGGTGTCGAAGACGTACACCACGTTGTCGTAGCGGCCGCTGAGCCAGAGCTGCTTCCCGTCGGGGGTCACGTTCCCCATGTCGGGGCTGCCGCCCCCCGGGACCGGCCAGTTGGCGACGACCTGGTTCGTGCGGACGTCGATGACGCTCACGCTGCCTGGGCCGTGCGGGTGCAGACCCTGGAGGCTCGGGAAGCCCCGGTTCGAGACGTAGAGCTTCGTCGCGTCGCGGCTGAAGTACAGGCCGTGGGCGCCCGTCCCGGTCGGGATGGAGCCCTTGATCGTGAAGCTGTTCGGGTCGACGAGGTACACGCGCCCGGTCGTCATCTCGGCGATGTAGAAGGTCTTGCCGTCGGGTGAGACGCGTGCGTCCTGGGGCATGCCGCTCGCAACCAGGGTGAGGTAGCCCACCACCTGACGGTTGACGAGGTCGACCTTCACGAGGCTGCCCTGGAACTCGCAGCTCGCGATCATGAAGCGGCCGTCGATCGTGAAGTCGGCGTGGTTGACGCCCGAGCAGTTCGGCGTCGGGATCGAGTACTGCAGCGCCATCGTGTGCGGGTCGCGGAAGTCGAGTCGCTTCAGCGCCTCGGCCACGACGACGGCCGACTTGCCGTCGGGCGTGAAGTACATGTTGTACGGGTCGGCGACGTTGATCGCAGCACCGGGCTTTCCGGTCTTGGGGTCGATGGGCGTGACGCTGCCGGTCGGCTGGCCCTCGGCGTTGTTCGTCACCCACAGCGTCTGCAGGTCGTAGGAGGGGACGACGTGCTGCGGGTTGCTGCCGACGGGGAAGGTGTCGACGACCCGCTGGGTGGCGGGGTCGATGACCGACACCGTGTTCGAGGTCAGGTTCGGGACGTAGACGCGCGGCAGCGCGCCCGCGACCGCCGGGCTCAGCTTGTTGGCGCCGGCCTCGCTGTAGAGGTTGGACGGGTCGAGGACGGGCGGCATGCCAGGGACGGTCACGATCCCGGACGCCGGCGGTGACGTCGCCGCACTCGTCGTCGGGCGCGTCGAGCCGCCGCTCGTGGTGCCGCCGCCGCCGCAGGCGGCCAGGGCCACGAGGGCGGCGGCGAGGAGCACGCTGCGCCGGGCCGAGGACGGAGACAGCCGGCGCCCCGGTACCGCCGCTGGCGTCTGGTCGCGCGCCGTCGTCCTCGTCACCCGCGCCTCGCTCGATCGGCGGCGCCGATCGCCCCCGACGGCGCGACCGTACCGGCCCGGTCCGCTTGATCAGGGGGCGGGCGCGGCGGGGGTTGCGGTTCGCGTCGTGACTAGCTGGGCGCGCCCCGGGTTCCCAGCTTCACCGTCGCCTGGGCCGACGTGCCCGATCGCGCGTACGTGATGGTCACCTGGTCGCCGGGTTGGTGCGCGACGATGCGCGCCCGCAGGTCCTGCGGCGAGGCCACGGTGTTGCCGTCGACGGCGGTGATCACGTCTCCGGCCTTCAACCCGGCCTGGTCGGCGGGACTGCCCGACTGCACGCTGCCGATCTGGACTCCCTGCTGGCCGCTCGGGGCGGCCTGGGTGGTGACACCGAGAAAGGCCGCGTTGCGAGCACCGGGGAAGCCGCCGTTGCCGGGCCCGGGAAACCGGCCTTGGCCGCCCGGACCACCAGGACCGAGTGGGAACTGGCGCCCGATCCGTGCCTCGCCGTGACCGCCCCCGCCGCCGGGCGCAGCCGCCCAGCCGATGCCGAAGCCGGCCCCGAAGACGACGATCGCGGCGACCACGACGGCGGCCCACTTCGGGACGTGGAGGGCGACCGTGCGGGACCCGGCGGGCGCGGATGCCGCCTCGCCCTCGGGCGCGGCCGGCTGCTCCTGGGTCTCGTCGCTCATGACTCCTCCTCGGTGGGCGGTACCGCATCGTCCCAGACGCCACCTGAGACTCCGCTAAGAGTCCCGCCGCTGCCGGCCGCCTGATCTGCGGTACGGCGACGGCGGACGCCGGCGTTGCTACGGTCGACAGCGAGGAGACGCGAAATGGCGACGCCGATGCCGCGTGATTCGCTGGTCGCGAGCTACTACACCCTCGCTGGCGCGCCCGTGGGTCAGCCGCCCCGGTTCTCGTTCGCCGAGCGGGTTGCCGCCGCCGCCGAGGCGGGCTTCGTCGGCGTCGGGATGCTCCTCGACGACTACGCGTCGATGCGGGCCGCGGGCACCTCGGACGCCGAGCTCCGGCGGATCCTCGACGACCACGGGATGCGCGTCGTCGAGCTCGAGTTCCACTTCGACTGGACGCTCGATGGCGAGCGCGGGCAGGCGGCCGCGTCGCGGGAGGCGGCGCTGCTTGCGATGGCGGACCGGTTTGCGCCCGACCACCTGAATGTCGGTGACCTGAACCGGCCGGAAGACTGCCCGCCGACCGAGGTCGTGGCTGAGCGCTTCGGTGGCCTCTGCGACCGAGCGGGCGAGCACGGTCTCCGAGTCGCGCTCGAGTTCCTGCCGTGGACGGCGATCCCGGATCTCGCCACGGCCTGGGACATCGTGCGCCGGGCGGCGCGTCCGAACGGAGGCGTGCTCATCGATGCCTGGCACTACTACCGGGGTAACCCCGACGCCGAGCTGCTCGGCTCGCTGCCGGCGGAGCACGTGGTCGCAGTCCAGCTCGACGACGCCGACCCGGAACCGGTCGGCCCGCTCTTCGAGGACACGATGCTCCGACGCCGGCTTCCCGGCGAAGGGGCCCTCGATCTCACCGGCCTCGTCCGCACCCTCGACCGGATCGGGGTGGCCGGCCCGTACTCGGTGGAGATCATGTCCCGCGAAGAGCAGGCCCGGCCGGCGCGCGAGGCCGCCGCTCGGGCGTACGAGACGGCGCGGTCGGTGCTCACCGAGGCCCGCGCCACCCATCGCCTCTAGCGCGGGGCGTCGCGGCGCCGTGGCGCGCCCATTAGCCTCGGGTCAGCGCGCGGAGGCGGGGCGCAATCGTGGCGCCCGACTGGCGGACGGGAACGGGGTTCCGCGTGGAGTTCTTGGTGCTCGGCCCGCTCGAGGTGACCGACGAGGGACGTCGCGTCCCCGTCGGCAGCCCGAAGCAGCGCCGCCTCCTCGCCGCCTTGCTGGCACACCCCAACGAGGTGGTGTCCGTCGACCGGCTCGCCGACATCCTGTGGGGTGACGAGCCGCCCAGCGACGCAGTGGCGACGCTGCAGACCTACGTCTCGCGGCTCCGGACCCTGCTCGAGGCGCGGCGCCGCGACGACGAGGACCCACGGGTCCTGACCCGCCCCCCGGGTTACGTCTTGCGCGTCGAGCCGGACGAGCTCGACTCGGCCCGCTTCGAGCGACTCGTCGCCGACGCTCATGACCCGGCGCGGACCCCGGATACGGCGGCGGACATCCGGGCGCTCGATGCCGCACTTGGGCTCTGGCGCGGGGCCGCCTTCGCTGAGTTCGCCGATGAGGACTTCGCCCGCGGCGTCGCGGCCCGGCTCGAGGAACTCCGTCTCGTCGCGGCGGAGGACCGGATCGACCGGAAGCTGGCGTCGGGACTGCATGACCGGCTCGTGGGGGAGCTGGAAGCGACGGTCGCCGCTCATCCGCTGCGCGAGCGCGCGTGGGGTCAGCTCATGCTCGCCCTGTACCGGTCGGGCCGCCAGGCCGAGGCGCTCCGCGCGTTCCAGGCCTGCCGGACCCACCTCGTCGAGGAGCTCGGGATCGAGCCGTCTGCCGCGCTGCGGGACCTCGAGGCCGCGATGGTCGGTCAGAGTCCCGAACTGGACTGGACAACCCCCACGACGCCGAGGCTGGTGGCGGACGCGCCGTCGACGATCGCCGACCTGCCGACGGGCACCGTCACCTTCCTCTTCACCGACCTCGAGGATTCGACGCGGCTCTGGGACGAGCACCCGGAGGCGATGCGCGCCGCCCTCGCACGCCATGACGCGTTCTTGCGCGAGGCAGTGGAGAGCCACCGCGGCCAGATCGTGAAGATGACGGGCGACGGCGGATACTCGGTGTTCGCCGACGCGGCGGACGCGCTGGGGGCGGCAGTGGACGCGCTCCGGGCCGTCGAGGCCGAGACGTGGGACGTGACGGGTCCGCTCCGGATGCGCATGGCGATCCACACCGGGGAAGCAGAGCCCCAAGGTGGCGACTACTTCGGCCCGGTGCTGAACCGCGCCAGCCGGCTGATGGCGGCGGCGCACGGCGGCCAGCTGGTGCTGTCGCAGTACAGCGCAACGCTGATCGAGCCCACCCTGGAGAAGGACGTCGACCTCCTGGACCTCGGCGAGCACCGGCTCCGGGGGCTCGCGCAGCCTGAGCGCGTCTACCAGCTGTCGATCAGCGGGCTGCGCGCCCGGTTCCCGCCGCTGCAGTCGCTCGACGCGTTCCCGGCCACCTTGCCGCCGCCCGGCCCGTCGCTTCCGCGCCTGGACGAAGAGTTCGCGGGGCGGGAGGTCGAGCTGGCGCGCCTGGAGACGGCATGGCAGCGGGCGCTGGCGGGCACACGCCAGGTCGCCCTCGTGGCCGGCGAGCCGGGCATCGGCAAGACGCGCCTCGCCGCCGAGCTGGCGCGCCGCGCCCATGGAGACGAGATCGTGCTCTACGGCCGCTGCGACGAGGAGGCGGTCGTGCCGTACCAGCCGTTCGTCGAGGCGCTGCGCTCGTACGTCGCGGCCTGCCCAGTGTCCGCGCTGCGCGAGCGGCTGCGGGGCCTGGAGGGGGACCTCGCCCGGCTGTTCCCGGAGCTGCTGGGTCGCTTGTCGGAGCCGATGCCCTCGGCGCCGAGCGACCCCGAGTCGGAGCGCTATCGACTGTTCGAGGCGATCACCGGGCTCGTGACGGGGATCACGTCGGCGCACCCGACCGTCCTCATCCTCGACGACCTCCACTGGGCGGACAAGCCGACGTTGCTCCTGCTCCGCCACCTCGCGCGCTCGGTGCAGGAGGCGGCGCTGCTGATCGTCGTGTGCTACCGCGAGATGGAGCTCGCAAAGGACCACCCACTCGCGGACCTCGTGGCGGACCTGCGCCGCGAGCCTCTCGTGACGTGGATCGGCCTCGACGGTCTGTCCGAGGCCGAGACCAACGCGCTCCTGCAAAGCCTCGCCCAGGACGACGTCGGTTCATCGCTGAGCGCCGCCCTGCACCGAGAGACCGGCGGCAACCCGCTCTTCCTCGAGGAGCTCCTTCGCCACCTGATGGAGACGCATCGGGTGTCGCTCGGCCAGCGTGACGGCGTACCGCCGATCGACCTCGACGCGCTCGACCTGCCGGTTGGTGTGCGCGACGTGGTGGCGCGCCGGCTACGCCGACTGCCCGGCCCGGTCAACGACGTGCTGAGCCTGGCGGCGGTCATCGGGTTCGAGTTCGACGCCTCGCTGGTCAGTCGTGCCGTCGGGCGGCCCGTCGAGGAGGTCCTCGATGCGCTGGACCAGGCGACGGCCGCTCGACTCGTGCGACACGACCCCGCTCAGGTCGGGCGGTTCGCGTTCTCGCACGCGCTGATTCGCCAGACCGTCTACCAGGCCCTGGGGACCGCCCAGCGGGCGCAGCTGCACGCCCGCGTTGGCGCCGCCCTGGAGGAGGCAGGGGTCGGAGCGGGCTCCGCCGCCGCGCTCGCCCAGCACTTCACCGAGGCCGTCCCGCTGGCCGGAGCCGTGAAGGCCATCGAGTACACGACGCAGGCGGGCCGTGAGGCCGTGGCCGACCTGGCCCTCGAGGAAGCGGCCGGCTACTTCGAACGGGCGCTCCGGCTCCACGAGCAGTACGCACCCGCCGACGAGGCCCAGCGGGTCGAGCTGCTCATCGAGCTGGCCGAGGCCCTCGTCTTCGTCGACGAGGCCGAGGGCGTCGACGCGGCACTGCGGGCCGTCGACGCAGCACGCGCGAAGGGATCACCGGAGCAGCTCGGGCGCGCCGTCGTCGTGTTCACCGAACCGGTGACCGCCGTCTGGTCGTACCCGGACCAAGTCGGTGCTCTGCTCGCCGAGGCGCAGCGTGCGCTCGGCGACGATCACCCCTCCCTCCGGGCTCGGCTCATGGCGATCGAGGCCTTCAAGTACTCCGGCTACCAGCTGCACGGCCGGGACGGGCGCGCGCTGGCGGCTCGAGCCGTTGAGCTGGCGCGGGAGGTCGGCGACCCCCCGACGCTGACCGCCGCGCTCTTCGCGCATGCCACGAGCCTCGAATCCACGGCGCAGACCAGCGAGCGGCTCGCGCTCGGTGACGAGCTCGTCGCCCTGGGCCGGGCCAGTGGGGGGCGGGCCGCCATGGCCACCGTGCAGGGCCTGCGCGTGCGGGCCGGCGTGCACCTCGAGGTCGGCGACGCCGGCGCGCTGAGCTCGACCATCGCCGAACTCGAGCGCACGGGCGAAGAGCTGCACTGGCTTCCGGCGCTGGTCTACGACGCGCAGTGGCGGGCCACGCGAGCCTTGTTGGAGGGGGAATTCGAGGAGGTCCGGACCCACTGGGACGACATGCGACGCCACGCCCGCGCCTACCGCGCCGTCACCGCCATCGAATCGACGCAGGCCTACTTCCTGGCTCGCGAGCAGGGTGATCTCGCCGCCCTGATCCGCCCCCTCGAGCAGGTGGCCGCGGGCGGGTCGCAGAGCCTGTACATCCCGGCGATCCTCGCCGTCGCTCGGCTCGATGCCGGAGACGAGGCGGCCGCGCTCCGCACCCTCGACTCGCTCACCGACGAAGCCATCCGCAGGGGCCAGGCCGAGAGCGCGTGGGGAGCCACGCTGGCGCTCCTCGCCGAGGTCGCCGCCAGCGGCGCGCCCAAGGCGCGGGCGGCCCTGCTCTACGACCTCCTCGACCCGTTCGCCGGGCGACTCCTCGCAGCGGTCATCGGGCTCGCGTGCCTCGGCGCCGCCGAGCGCTACCAGGGCATGCTGAGCACCACCCTCGAACGCTGGGACGACGCCGAGACCCATTTCGAGCGGGCGTTAGACCTCGAACGGGGCCTCCGAGGCCACGCGCTCCTGCCGCGAACCCGCTACTGGCAGGCGCAGTTCCTGCGGGCCCGCGCCCGACCCGGCGACGACGGTGCCGCGCGAGCGATCCTGGGCGAAGTCGTCGACGACACCCGGGAGCTCGGGATGCGGCGCCTGCGCGAGCAAGCGGAGCAGCTGCTCGCAGGGTGACCTCAGCGGGCGGCGGTACCCCTCGTCGACGGCCGGTCGAGGCCGCGGCGGCCGCTCGTCTGGGTCGTCTCCGGGTGGCCGTCGTCGCGAAGGGTCACCACCCAGCTCTCGGGGTGGCCGGGCTCGGCGGAGCCCCCGTCCACCTCCGGGACCACCAGCGTGAGCGCGACCTGGTCCGGTTCGTCCGAGACGTGCATCTCGAACTCGTTGTTGCCTACCCCGGTCATCCAGTAGGTCCTGATCGGCACCGGCGGGGAGTGACCGAGGGCGAGCCCGATCGCCTCCAGATAACCCCGGCGCGCGATGGCCTCGAACTGCGGGCCTTGCAGACGGCCGCGCCCGAACGGGTACTGGAACGCGTCGTGTCCGCGCCCGGCGCTGCTGAGCTGCGCCACCAGGTCAGCAAACGACAGATCCTCCTGCTGCAGATAGCTGCGGGCCAGCTCCAGGTTCGCCCGAATGTCGCCGGTGCCGTACCACTCGTCCACCGCGAGCGCGGCCGGACCCTTGAACCACTTCCGCGCCACCCGTGACCTCCCGATCGTGCGCCCCTGGGCACCCTCGCCCGCCCGGACCCTAGGTCGCCGCCTGGATGGCTCGCCTGGAGCGCGCGCCAATCGCCTCGCGCGCCCCTGCGTGACTCCAACCGGATCGCGGGCGCTCGACCGCGGAACGCGCGCGAACGGTTCCGCTACGCGGTCGGCGGCTGCCCCCGGCTTGGCCGACTTGCGGAGGCTCGATGGGGACCCTTCGCCGGGCCTGGGCGGCCGAGGCACCGGATGAAAGCCGGATGAAAGCGATCCGAGGGTGGCGGGAGGCCCGGCGGACAGGGACGTCCCGCATGGTGGCTGCAGCACGTCCACCAGGGATGGGGATACCAAGATGATGCGTCGACTCATGATCGGCCTCGCCGTCACCGCAGTGATCGGCTCCTGCACCCTCGCCCTCCTGGGGCTTCGGAGCGCAGTCGTTGACAGCATGGTCTTTGGCGGCGCGGCAGTCTGCGACTTCCTGCAGGGGCGTCCAGCCCGGCGGCGTCGGGCCACCGCCGGCCTCCAGCGGGTGGCGCTGGCTCCGGTGCACGTCGCGACGCGGCGCCCATACCGACTGGCGCCGGCCTCGGGCGCCATGCGGGTCTGCCAAGCCGGGTTGGCCCCGGGTCGGACCCGCTGTGCTCGCTCGGCTCGGGTCGCGGCGAGCCCCGGCGCCGTGGTTTCGGCCACGGCGGCCGTTCCGGTCTGAGCGACGAGCCGACCCGCGTCTCGGCGCAACTGTGCTCGCTCGGCTCGCGTCGCGCTGTTTCCCCGCCTCGCTGAGCTGAGCCGCCCCGGTCAAGGGCAACGAGCTCGTCGGTGGCCCGAGGGTCCGCAGGCGCTCAACGTTCGCCCGGGCCGCCGATCCGCTCAGCTGGAGCTGGACGAGGCTGGTGCTCCCCCGCCGGCACCGCCACGGAACCGGCCGCCGAAGCCGCCGAAGCCCGCGAAGCAGGTGCCGTTCTGGGGCTGGGAGATGGTGACGTTCTTGGCGGTGACCGTTCCCAAGCTGTCCACGGTTCCGTTGGCGCTCACGCATGACCCGACCGCGAGATCGGACATGGCTGCCTTGACCGTCTGGGTGAGGGTGGTGGAGCTGGTGAGCGTGACGGTGACGGTCTTGGTCTTCGGCTTGGACTTCTTGTTGGCCGGGCGGGCCTGGGTCTTCACGCTGAGCTGACTGCCCGAGACGCTGCTGACGGTGCCGAACGCCGCCGCGATGTTGCTGGGCACGGTGCTCCCGTTGGGCAGGGTGAAGGGGGTTCCGTTGGGTGAGGTGAACGGGGTCCCGCCGCTGCCGGGGGTCCCAAACCGACTGCCACCGCCTCCCCGGCCCGCGCCTCCGCCCGGGTTCCGCGTGCACCCCGCCTTCGACGTTGGCGTGCTGATCAGCACGGTGGATGCCTGGATGCCGCTCCCGGCGCTTCCCGTTCCGACGACGCGCACGCAGTCCCCGGACGCGATGTCAGAGGCGCTGGCCGACTTGGTTTGCAGATAGCCGGTCGAGCTGGTGACGACCACCGTCCGGTTGTTGCCGTTTCTGGCCTGCACGGTGAGCGTCGATCCCGTGAGTCCGGCCAGCATGCCGGTCGCGAACGGTGATGGCGTGTTGCCCGAGGTCTGCGCGTCGGCTGGCCCGGAGGCGAGCGCGAGCGAAACCAGCGTCACGATCGGGAGCATCGCCCATGCAGCGCGCTCGAGGCCCGATGTCCGGGCACGACGGGCGGATGTGGGCTGGTGGTTCATCTCGATACCTCGCATTGGGGGTCGGAACGATATGGCATGCGGTCAGCCGCCTCTCCGCCCGAACCCGCCGCCTCCGCCTCCGCCGAAGAGGCCTGCGGGGAGTGGCGTGGTGGTGGACGTGCTGGAGTTCGCGGAGCTCGTGGCGGATCCGGGCAATGGCGCGGACATGTTGGCGAGCACGACCTGCTCGCCCTTCTTGAGGCCGGACGTGATCTGCGTCCACTCGTAGCCGACGACGCCGACGTGCACGACCGTTCGGCGTACGGTGCCGCCGACGAGCGCCTCGACGGTGCTCGTCGTCCCGCTGGTCGTGACCGCGGAGGTCGGGACCGCGAGCGTCGACTTGGCGTGCTGGGTGATGATCGTCACCGTGCCCGTTGACGCGTTGCCGAGGGTGACGTTCCGGTCGTTCAACGCGACCACGACCAGGTAGGTCGTCGACAAGGCGCTGGTCGAGTTGGGGACGATCGAGATCGATGAGACCTTGCCGGACAGCGTCTTGTGCCTGCCGTCCGGCACGACGCTTGCCGATTGGCCGACCGCGACGTGCGGGATGTTGTCGACCCCGATCGTCGTGGACACCTGGTAGGAGCCGCTGCCCTGCACGACGATGTTGGCGGTCGAGGATGCAGCGGTCACCGACTGACCCGCCATGATGTTGACCGCGTCGACAGTGCCGGCGATCGGGCTCGTCAGCGTGGCTTGGGCTAGGGCCTGCTCGGCGACCCCGACGTTGGCGAAGGCCGCGTCGACAGCGGCTTGATCGGCGCTGAGGTCGGCTGCGGTGGGCGCGGCCGTCGCCGCCCCGGTCCTCCCGCCCGCCACCGCTCCACCCGAGCCCGACCGCCCCGATCCGCTGCCGGCGGCCCCGGCGCCCGAGCCGGTGCCGGAGGACGCCGACGGCGAGGGGAGCTGGCTGATGATCTGGTCGAGATTGTTGGAGGCCGCCGTCAGGGCACTCAAGGCGTTCTGCACCGCGGTCTCGTCGCCGTTCAGCGTCTGGACGGCGGTGGTGCACGCCGTGGCGTTCGCGGGCACGGAGAGGTCCTTCTGACAGGCCGTGACGGCGGCGTTCACCGCGCCCTGGGCGGTGGCCTGGGCCTTGTCGACCGCCTGTTGCGCCGCGAGCACCGCTTGTTGCGCGGCGGCCAGCGCCGGATTGCTCGCGGCCGACCGCACCGAGACGAGCTCGAGGCGGGGCGTGGCCGACGGGGCCACCCAACTGGTACCGCTCGCATTCCCGGTACCCGTGCCGCCCGATCCGGCGCCCGCGCCGCCCAGCCCGGCGCCGGCGCCACCGAGCCCGGAGGTGCTGCCGCCCTGTCCGGACAGCGCCCGGGACAACGCGAGCTGGTCCTGGGCGAGGGTGTTCTTGTCCTGGTCGACCGTCTGGGTGAGCGACTGCGTGTCGAGCTGGGCCAGCGCCTGGCCGGCGCTGACCTTGTCGCCGATCTTCACGCCGACCGACGCCACGGTCCCGGTCATCGGGAACGCGATCGTGGCCTCGAGCGTGGGCTCGATCGTCGCGACGCCGCTGAGTGCCGCGTCCACGTTCTGGGTCGAGGCAGCCGCGGTGCGGTAACCGGAGCCGGACGAGTCGAACGCTCCGCCGAGGATGGCCCCGATCACGACCACGATCACGAACGCGAGCGCCCCCAGCGCGCGCAGCGACGGTCGGCGGGCCGGCGGCGTGGTCTCCGCGGCGACCGGATCCAGGTCGGGGAAGATCGTCGCCAGCCGGGCGCTCATCGTCGAGGAGGTGCTGTCGCTCATCAGGTCACTCGCTTCGCAGCGCGTCGATGGGGGCGAGCCGGGCCGCGCGCGACGCCGGGTAGACACCGAAGACGACGCCAATCCCGACCGCGATCACGATCGCTCCGATCGAGGCGGGGATCGACAGGATGACGCGTTGGTCGCTGAACTCCGGCACGAGCACTGCCCCGAGAACACCGAGCCCGACGCCCAAGAGCCCTCCGGCCAGCCCGAGCACCGACGCCTCGACGAGGAACTGGCGGCGGATGACGCTGGGCGCAGCTCCGATCGCCTTGCGGACGCCGATCTCGCGGATCCGCTCGGTGACGGAGACCAGCATGATGTTCATCACGCCGATCCCGCCGACCAGCAGCGAGATGACCGCGATCCCGGCGAGCATGACGGTCAGCGTGTTGTCGACCTGGTTCGACGCGGCGAGGATCGACTGCTGGGTAGCGACTGAGAAATCGGCGGTGCCGGCGTTGGCCACGTGGTGGCTGTTGAGCAGCAGCGCGTTCGTCTCCTGGTAGGCCGCGGAGAGGGTGCCGGCCGAGGTCGACTTCACGTAGATCGAGCTCACCGAGTTCCGGCTGGCGCCTCCGACCAGACGCTGCGAGTACGTGCTGAGGGGAACGACCGCGAGGTCGTTGCTCGCCGCCTGCTCGGCCGAGCTCAGGTTCGCGAGGACCCCGACCACCTGGAGCTTGACGCCGTTGTAGGTCACCGAGCTCCCGAGCGGGTCGACGCCCGGGAAGAGCTGGGTGACCGTGTCGGGGCCGAGCACGACCACGGCCGCCGCGTTCCGTTCGTCCGTCGCGGTGAGGAAGCGGCCTTGGACCGCGCCTCGTGATCGGGTGGTCTGCCAGCTCGGCGTGGTGCCGGTCAGGGTCGTCGTCCAGTTGGCGCCGGTCGTGGGGTTGACCAGCTCCGCCGACGCCGTCGACACCGGGCTGACGGCCTCGACGTCGGGCGCAGCGACTTTCGAGGTGAGGGCGGTGGCGTCCGCCTGCATCAACGTCGTCGCGGTGGCGAAACCGGTCCGCACACCGGTGCTGTTGGTCGAGCTGCCGGGTGACACGACCAGCAAGTTGGTGCCGAGCTCGTTGATCTGGTCCCGCACCGTGGCTGAGGCTCCCTGCCCGATGCCCACCGTGAGTACGACGGCCGTGATCCCGATGAGGATCCCGAGCATCGTGAGCGAGGAACGCAGGCGATGCGACCGCACCGCGTCCAGTGCGGTCCAGAGCGTGTCGCGCCAGGTCACACCCGGCCCCCGCGACGGACGACCTCGACGGCATGGTCGGAGTCCACGGCCTGACCATCCCGCATCTCGATGATTCGATGCGCGCGCGTTGCGACGTCACGCTCGTGGGTGATGAGCACGAGGGTGCGCCCGTCGGCGTTGAGCTCCTCCAACAACACCAGCACGTCGGCCGCCGCGACGGAGTCGAGATTGCCGGTCGGCTCGTCGGCAAGGATCAAGGCCGGATCCGTGACCAGGGCTCGGGCCACAGCCACTCGCTGCTGCTGCCCGCCGGAGAGCTCGCCGGGTCGGTGCTCGGCCCGATCCACGAGGCTGACCCGCTCGAGCGCAGCCACGGCACGGGCGCGCCGCTCATCCGGATCGATGGCGGCGTAGACGAGCGGGAGCTCGACGTTCTGCAGCGCGGTCATATGGGCGAGCAGGTTGAACTGCTGGAACACGAATCCGATGAACATGTTGCGGATGCGAGCAAGCACATCCTCGTCAAGCGATTGGGCGTCGTGTCCGACGATCCGGAAGACGCCGCTGGTCGGAACGTCGAGGCAGCCGAGGATGTGCATGAGGGTGGACTTGCCTGACCCTGACGGGCCGACGATCGCGACGAACTCCTTCTCGTCGATGCGCAGCGACACGCCGCGCAACGCGGCGACCTCGAGTTCGCCGTTCCGGTAGACCTTCCCGACGTCGATCAGCTCGACGACCGCGGGGGACGTCACGTCGTGACTGGTCGGCACGCCGTCACCCGCCCGGACCGCTGCCCGTACTACCCGTTCCCCCCGAGGGCGTTGAGCCGCTGCCGGACGGCGTGGGACCTGCCGCGCCGCTCGTCGGCGCGGCCGAAGTCTCGACGATCTGATCGCCTTCTTTGAGACCACCCGTGATCTCGACGAACCCGTTCCCCGAGCCGCCAGTTTGGACGACGCGAAGCTCGGTGGGTCCCGACAGCGTCCCCTTCGTGGCCACCACCACCGTCGACTTGCCATTGCTCGTCGTCACCGCGGCAGTCGGCACCAGCAGCACGTTCGGGATCGCGTTGATCGCGACCGCCCCGATCACGCTCGCGCCGACGTAGAAGCCCGTCTGCGGCGCGTTGAACGAGACCGTCACTGGGTACTGCGCAACGCCCGAGCTCCCGGTCGCGACCTTCGAGACGGCGGTCACGGTGCCGGTCGCGGTCGCCCCGGTCGCCGACCGGCTCGACGACGAGGTCGAGCTGCCCCCGCCGCGCAGACCGAGGCGGCTGAGGAAGCCGCCGAGGCCCCCGCCGAAGCCACCCGAGTTGACGGCGGTCGTGACGGTCAGCGTCGCGCTCTGGCCGACGGCGACGTTGCCGATGTCGGCGCTCGACATCGGGATGGTCGCCGTGTAGCTGCCGGGCGTGATGACCTGGATCGCGGGACTCGACGACGACGACGACGACGACGATGACGACGACGATGACGACGAGC
>CALEYV010000164.1 GCA_937927875.1 uncultured Actinomycetes bacterium
AGATCAACTTCTCGGGCTGCGCCACCGACTGCGGCCAGGCCATGTTCAACGACGTGGGCGTCATCGCGGTGCAGCGGCCGCGCCCCGACGGGACCGTCGAGCCCGGCTTCCGGGTCTTCTTCGCCGGCGGGCTCGGCGCGAACCCGCACCCGGCCCAGGCGCTCGAGGAGTTCACGAGCCGCGACGACCTGCTGCCGACCATCGAGGCGATCCTGCGGGTCCAGGACCACTACGGGAACCGCGACAACAAGCTCCGGGCCCGCATGAAGTGGCTCGTCGACACCATGGGCGTCGAGGAGCTGCGGGGGCGAATCCAGAAGGAGCGCCGGTTCCTCGTCGCGTCCGCCACCTACCCGGGCGGGCTGCCGGCGCCGGTGCTCGAGCACGGCGACGACCCGGCCGGGATGGCGACCGACGTCGACGCCGACGCCGGCACGCCGGTGCAGCTGACCGGCATCGACCCGTACCGGGCGTGGGAGCTCGCCAACGTGGTGCGGGGACGCGCCAACGGGACGGTGAGCGCGTACGCGCACTGCCGGCTCGGTGACATCACCAGCGACCAGTTCCGGGCCCTCGCCGACCTCCAGCGCGAGCTCGACGCCGACGTGCGGATCACCAACCGCCAGAACCTGGTGTTCCGGGGCCTCACCGAGCTGCAGCTGCCCGGCCTCTACGACCGGCTCAGCGCGATCGGCATGGCCGAGCCGGGCGCCGAGCTGGCCCGCGACGTCGTCGCCTGCCCTGGCGCCGACACCTGCAACCTCGCCGTCACCCAGTCCCGCGGCCTCGCCGACGACATCGGCCAGGCGCTCGAGGAGTCGGGGCTGGCCGAGGTGGGCGGCGTGCGCGTCAACATCTCGGGCTGCACGAACAGCTGCGGGCAGCACCACATCTCCGACATCGGGTTCTTCGGGCTCGAGCGCCGCGCCCACGGCCGGTCCGCCCCCGGCTACCAGATGCTGCTCGGCGGCCGGGTCGGCCAGATGGAGGTCGAGTTCGGGAGCAAGGCCGTGAAGGTGCCGGCCAAGGCCGCCTCGCAGGCGGTCGTGCGGGTCGTCGGCCGGTTCGCCGGCGAGCGCGAGGCCGGCGAGAGCTTCTCGGTCTGGCTCGACCGGGCCGGCGGTGCCCGCGCCGTCGGCGAGGGCCTCCAGGACCTCGACGAGTTCCCGGATCCCGAGCAACGGCCCGAGTTCTACGTCGACTTCGACGAGACCGGCCCCTACTCGGCCGAGGTCGGGCGGGGTGAGTGCGTCACATGATCGACACCGACCTCCCCGACCTGCGCGAGCTGGCCGCCGTGTCGGCCGCGCTCGAGCGCAAGCCCGCCACCGCCGCCATCGAGTGGGCCGCCGACCGGTTCGGCGACGGCCTCGTGCTGGCGTCCTCGTTCCAGGACTGCGTCCTCATCGACCTGGCGGCCCAGGTCGCGCCGCAGCTCGAGGTGGTGTTCCTCGACACCCAGTACCACTTCGCGGAGACGATGTGGTACGTGGACGCGGTCCGGCGCCGCTACGACCTGAACCTGCGCATCGTCGAGCCCGACATCGAGCCCGACGACCGGTGGCTCGACGACCCCGACGCCTGCTGCGCGGCCCGCAAGGTGGTGCCGATGGCCAAGGCGCTGGCCGGCCGCACGGCCTGGATGACGGGCCTGCGCCGCGACGAGGCCCCGACCCGGGCCCAGGTGCCGATCGTCGGCTACGACGTCGGCCGGGGCCTGGTGAAGGTGAACCCGATCGCGACCTGGACCGAGGACGACGTGGCCCGCTACGCCGACGACCGCGCCCTCCCCGAGCACCCGCTGAAGGACAAGGGCTACACCTCGATCGGGTGCTGGCCCTGCACGCGGCCTGTCGGCGAAGGCGAGGACGCGCGCGCCGGGCGCTGGGCCGGGCTCGACAAGCTGGAGTGCGGCCTGCACGGCTGACCCGCCGAACCGGCCCGGGTCGCGCCGGGCCGGGTGTCAACATCGGGTCGTGCCCGTCCACGAGGTCGCCGCCACCGGCTTCGATTCCGCGGCCGACGCCTACGAGCGGGCCCGGCCGTCCTACCCGCCCGACGCGGTGGCGTGGCTGGCCGAGCAGCTGCGCCTCGGC
This sequence comes from uncultured Actinomycetes bacterium, assembly GCA_937927875.1. Taxonomy (GTDB): domain Bacteria; phylum Actinomycetota; class Acidimicrobiia; order IMCC26256; family PALSA-555; genus PALSA-555. Next base: position 2,097 of record CALEYV010000164.1, read on the forward strand.
CCGGGCCGGCGGCTCGTCGACCTCGCCGCCGGGACCGGCAAGCTCACCCGCCTCCTCACCCCGACCGGCGCCGCGACGACCGCGATCGAGCCGGTCGAGGGGATGCGCCGCGTCCTCGCCGCCGCGCTGCCCGCGGTCCCGGTCGTCGCCGGCACCGCCGAGGCGCTGCCCCTGGCCGACGCCTCCGTCGACGCGGTCACCGTCGCGCAGGCCTTCCACTGGTTCGACGCCGAGGCCGCCTTCGCGGAGCTGGCGCGCGTCATCCCGCCGGGGGGCGGGGTCGGCCTGATCTGGAACGCCCGCGACCGCAGCGTCGACTGGGTCGACCAGCTCTGGACGATCATGGACCGGATCGAGCGCCGCGCCCCCTGGCGCGACCACGACCGGTGGAGCGACGTCGCCCTCGGCGAGCGGGCCGGCTTCGGCCCGCTCCGCGCCGCCACCTTCTGGCACACCCAGCGCGTGACCCCCGACCAGATCCGCGACCGCATCGCCTCGGTGAGCCACGTCGCTGCGCTCCCCGAGGCCGACCGCCAGGTCGTGCTCGACGAGATCACCGCCGTGCTCGCGACCCATCCCGCCACCGCGGGCCGGAGCGAGCTCGACATCCCGTACCGGGTCGACGCCTACGCCTGCGAGCGTCGATGAGCCGCTCGGCGCGCACGCGGGTCGGCGTCGCCGCCGGTCGGCTGGCGGGCTGGCTGTCCCGGGTCACCGGACGGGGCGCGGGCGCGACGATCAGCGGCCGGGTCCTCAACGTCCTCGCGCCGGGGGCGCTGGCCGAGCTGGCGACCGGCAAGCGCACCGCGTTGGTGTCGGCCACCAACGGCAAGACGACGACCACCCGGTTCCTCGCCGCCGCGCTGGCCACCGACGGGCGGACGGTCACCACGAACTCGACCGGCGCCAACCTGACCTCCGGGATCGCGCCGACGCTCGCCCGGGCCCCCGACGCCGACACCGCGGTCCTGGAGGTCGACGAGCGGGTGCTGCCCCGTGTGGTCGACCCGCTCGCCGCTGAGCTGCTGGTGCTCGGCAACCTGAGCCGCGACCAGCTCGACCGCTACGGCGAGGTGCACCTGGTCGCCGACGCCTGGCGCGCCGTCACCGAGGAGCACCCGAAGCTCGCCGTCGTGGCCAACGCCTCCGACCCCCACGTCGTGTGGGCCGCCAGCCCGGCCGACGTGACCTGGGTCGAGGTCGGGATCGGCTGGCGCCAGGACGCCGCCACCTGCCCCCGCTGCGGGGCGCTGCTGCGCTGGGGTGACGACGACCGGTTCGCGTGCCTCGCCTGCGGGTTCGCGCAGCCGATGACCGTCCACCGGCTCGAGGACGACACCCTCGTGCTCGACGACGAGCGGGTCCCGCTGCGCCTCGCCGTGCCCGGCCGCTGGAACCTGGCCAACGCCGCCCTCGCGGTCGCCGCGGCGTCGACCCACTTCGACGTCGCGCCGTCCGACGCCGCGGCCGCACTCGGCGCCGTCGCCACCGTCGCCGGCCGCTACATGGACGTGCCGATCGGCGACGGGCGGACGGCGTCGGTGCTGCTGGCGAAGAACCCGGCCGGGTGGGGCGAGGTGCTGCGCTACCTGGCCGACGTCGACACCTCGGTCGTGATCGCGGTGAACGCGCGCGTCGCCGACGGCAAGGACCCGTCGTGGCTCTGGGACGTCCCCTACGAGCTGCTGCGCGGCCACGCCGTCGCGGCCGCCGGGGAGCGCTGCCTCGACGTGGCAGTGCGCCTCCGCTATGCCGAGGTCGAGCACCTGGTCGAGCCGGACCCGCTCGCGGCGGCTCGGGCCCTGCCCGGCGTGGTGCACCTCGTCTGCTCGTACACGCAGTTCTCGGCCCTGTACCGACGGTTCGGGCGGGGCCAGTGAGGGAGTCGACGCTGCGGGTCGGGTTCGTGTACCCCGAGCTGCTCGGCACCTACGGCGACCGCGGCAACGCGGTCGTGCTGGTGCAGCGGGCCCGGTGGCGGGGCATCGACGCCGAGCTCGTCGAGGTGCCGGCCGGCGAGCCGGTCCCGGCCGCCCTCGACGTGTACCTGCTCGGCGGCGGCGAGGACGACCCGATGCACCTGGCGGCGGCCGGGCTGCGCGAGTCGCGCGCCGCCATCGCGGGGGCGGTCGCCGACGGCGCGGTGGTCCTCGCGGTCTGCGGCGGGTTCCAGCTGATCGGCCGCCGCTACCTCGCCGCCGACGGGACCGTCCTCGAGGGGATCGGGCTGGTGGACCTCGAGACCCGGGCCGGGCCGACCCGCCTCATCGGGGAGGTCGTCGTCGACCCCGACCCGCCGCTGCCGCGGCTCTCAGGGTTCGAGAACCACTGGGGTCGCACGACGCTCGGGCCCGGCGTGGCTGCGCTCGGGCGCGTCGTCGCCGGGGGCGGGAACGGGGACGGGAGCGGCGGCGAGGGCGCGGTCGCGGGCTCGGTCGTCGGCACGTATCTCCACGGGCCGGTGCTCGCCCGCAACCCCGCCCTCGCCGACCACCTCCTCGGCATGGCCCTGGGCGGCGCTGACGGCCTCGAGCCGCTGGACGCCTCGCTCGAGGAGCGGCTGCGCGCCGTCCGCCTCGAGGCTGGCACCGCGCGCGGGGTCCGCCGCTGGTGGCAGGACCGGATGCTCGCCCGCGGCTGAGCGAGCCGAGTCGCCACTCCGACTTCCTTCACTCGAAGGCGCGCATCTCGGTCGACAGCCCGCTTCGTCGTGGTCGTCGTCCCGACGCGGCCAAGGTCGGTCGGCTGAGGCCGACCGGCGGGACCTTCCGAGGCGCTCGGACCCTGCCGAGCAACGCCGGGCCCGGCGACCACGAGGCCGTGTGCACGCCCCTGTGCCGCGGCTGCGTAACGCGATGCTGTCCCGACCGCCGGACCCCCGGCGGCCGCGTTCACCCGGTGAAGCGGGGCTGCACCACGAGGGCGGTGGCCGAGGGTCCTACCTCGACGGCGCCGATGTCGCAGTTGGGGCTCAGGGAGTCGGGGCGCGGGAAGCTGCGCTCGTCGGTGGTGATGCCGGACGCCCCGTCGGCCTGGCAGGAGGCGGCGGGGATGGCGTCGATGAGCGGGCTGCCGAGCTGCGGAAGGCGGGTCGGGCCGGGGCCGCCGTTGTTGGCGAGCGCGGCGAGCCCCGGGTCTCCGGCGTTCTGACGATCGCCGTTCGCGGTGTTCGTGAACCCACACGTGGCGTCGTCGCTGAAGTTCCAGCCGTTCGACACCGTGGTGGCGGCCAGCACGCAGTTCACGCCGCCGCTCGGCTGGGCGACCACGGACCCGAACGCGGTGAGCACCTTGCTACTCCGGACGTTGGCGCCGGTCAGGGCGGCGTTGCCGGTCACGGTGGCGTACACGAGGGTCGTGCCGGCGGTGGCCTCGGCCGAGACGTGACCACCGCCGTGCTTGTCAGGCCGGTCGCTCTTCGCCGCCACCTTCCCCGCGGATCCCGGTCCGTCGTCGATCCCGCCGCCTTCGCTCGTCACCCCGGACGACGTGTTGTTGCTGATCGTCGAGTTGGTCGCCGTGACGCTGCTGACGTCCAGACCGCCGAACGCGGCGCCGGCGACGGTCGAGTTGGTGTTGCCCGTCACCGACGAGCGCGTGAGGACCGTGGCACTGGCGTCGATGGTCCCATCGGCCTGGCCGGTGCCGGCGGCGTGGGTGGTGTTGCCGACGACCTGCGAGTCGGTCATCGTGAGGCCGCTCGGAAAGAGCGTGCCCTCGGCGGCGCCGGTCCCGGCGGCGCGGTCGGTGTTCCCGGAGATGGTCGATCCCGACACCGTCGTGGCGCTGGTGTCGAAGATCCCGTCGTCCGTCCCGGTGCCGCTGGCGGTGACCGTGTTCCCGGAAACGGTCGATCCCGACACGGTCGTGGTGGTGGTGTCGAAGATCCCGAACGCTGTGCCCCCCGTCGAGGTCTCGGTGTTGCCATTGATCGTGGTGCCGGTCACGGTCACGTTGGTGGTGTCGAGGACCCCGTCCGCACTCCCAGTGGCGGCGAGGCTCGTGTTGTTCGACAGGTTGGAGCTCGTGATCGTCGTGACGCCGGTGTCGATCAGCCCCCGGTTGGGCGAGGCGCCGGTCCCGGTGACCATGTTCGAGGTCAACGTCAGGTTGGTGGCGTTGAACGCCCCGGTCGTGCCCGCCCCGGCCCGGAAGATGTCGGCGCCATTGTTGCCCCCGGTGCCGGTGGAGACGGCAGTGTTGTTCGACACCGTCGAGTTGGTGATCGTGATCGCTCCGAGGGCGTCCACGGCGCCCCCGGCGCCGCTCGGGGAGCTGACGTTCCCGCCCGTGATGGTCATCCCGTCGAGGGTCAGCAGCCCGGTGCTGGTCGAGTTGAACACCCGGGCGCCGGCGGTGCCCTGGTGGATCGTGACCCCGTTGCCCTTGACCGTCAGCGCGAAGTTCCCGCCGCCCCCGTTGTAGAGGAGCTCGCCGGCGCTGAGGTTGATAGGTCCGGCCCCGACGTTGATGTCGATCTCGACGTCGTCGGCGGTCCCGTTGGCGGTGGTGAACGCGGCTCGCAGCGCGGCGTCGGTCGGGGTGGTGACCGTGATGACGGTGAGGGCGTCGGCCGGGGTGGCGGCGACGACCACCAGCAGCGGCGCGGCCACCAGCGCCAGGGTGCCGAGCGCGGCGACGCCCGCCCGGTGCCAGGCGCGCCCACCCATGCCGTTCCTCCAACCCGCTCGACGGATGCCGCACGCTAGCCCGCTCGTCGCGTCCGACCCGGGAGCGGAGCCGCTCCGGCGGACATGGGGGCGGCGGGGCGGGCCGCACGCTCCGACCGGGCAGGTCGGCTCAGTCGGTGAGGTCGCGAATCCGCTCGATGCGGTCTTGGGTGTGGTTGACGTCGACCCCCCGCAGCTCGACCAGCTCGTCCCGGTCGGCGGCGGCGATGGCCTCGGCGGCGGCGTCGGCGGCGGCGAGGCGGGCCTCGATGCCCTCCTCGACGATGCGCTCCGCCTCCTCGACCAGGGCGTCGACCATCTCCGCTTCGGGGACGACCCGCACCACGGTGCCCCGCACGAACAGGTGGCCCTTGCCCCGGCCGGCCGCGATGCCGAGGTCGGCGCCGCGCGCCTCGCCCGGCCCGTTGACGACGCAGCCCATGACCGCGACCTGGATCGGCAGCCGGCGGTCCTCGAGGGCCTGCTGGGCCTGCTTGGCGACGCCGATCACGTCGATCTCGGCCCGTCCGCACGAGGGGCAGGCGATGAGGTCGAGGCCCCGGCGCTCGCGCAGGCCGAGCGCCTCGAGGAGCGTCCGCCCGGCCCGGGCCTCCTCGACCGGGTCGGCGGTGAGCGAGTAGCGGATGGTGTCGCCGATCCCCTCTGCGAGCAGCGTCCCGATCCCGGCGGTGGACTTCACGAGGCCCGCCGGGGGCGGCCCGGCCTCGGTGACGCCGAGGTGCAGCGGGTGGTCGACGGTGTCGGCGAGCAGCCGGTAGGCGTCGATCATGACCGGGACGTTCGAGGCCTTCACCGAGATCTTCACGTCCTCGAAGTCGACCTCGCGGAAGTAGTCGAGCTCGCGCACCGCGCTGGCGACGAGCGCCTCCGGCGTCGCGCCGCCGTGGCGCTCGGCGATGTCGGGGTCGAGGCTGCCGGCGTTCACCCCGATGCGGATCGGCAGCCCGCGGTCCTTGGCCTCGCGCGCCACGGCCTTGATCTGGTCGGGCTTGCGGATGTTGCCCGGGTTGAGGCGCAGCCCCTGCACGCCCGCCTCCATGGCCGCCAGCGCCAGCCGGTACTGAAAGTGGATGTCGGCGATGATCGGCACCGGGGAGCGGGGCACGATCTGGGCCAGCCCCTCGGCGGCGGCCTCCTCGTTGCAGGTGCAGCGCACGATGTCGGCGCCGGCGCCGGCGAGGGCGTAGATCTGGGCCAGGGTGGCGTCGACGTCGGCGGTCTTGGTGATCGTCATCGACTGGACCGACACCGGGGCGTCGCCGCCGACCGCGACCTTGCCCACCTTGACCTGCCGGGTCACCCGTCGGGGCTGCATGCCGCGAGCCTATGGCCGCCCGTGTTCGGCGCCCGCGCCGAAGCCGTGGAGATCCCGTGCAGGCGCGGCCGCGTCAGCTGCCGAACGCCTGCCGGACGTCGAGGAACGCGGCCGAGAGGCTGAGCGTGAGCAGCGCCACGAGCACCACCGCCGTGACCGGCATGAGCTTGCGGAAGTCGACCCGGACCTCCCGGTGCCGGAGCTTGGACGCGATCCACTCGTACAGGACGACGACGGCGTGGCCGCCGTCGAAGGGCAGGACCGGCAGCAGGTTGAAGAGAGCGAGGATCAGGCTGATGCCGCCGAGCAGCCACAGCAGCGCCCACGGGTTGCCGTTCACGAGGCTGCTGCCCTGGTCGACGATGCCGATGATCGACCGGGGCCGGTTCTGGTCCGCCGCCGACGACGCCGGCGCGCTGCTCGTGAAGTTCTGGCTGTACTGCTTCACGCCGGCCGGTGACACCAGGTGCGCGAAGGCGCGCCCGGTGCCGGCGGTCAGGTCGGCGAAGGCGCGGAACGACTGCGGCACCGCGTCGAGGACGCCGACGTGGCGGTAGTGCACGGGCTGGCTGGGGGCGACGCCGAGGAAGCCCTTGCCGCTCTGGCGGCCCGGGGTCGCGGCGAGGGTCACGAGCTGGTGGTCGCGCTCGACGACGAAGGTGGTCGGGATTCCGCCGTGCGATTCGATGGCCCGCTTCAGCGCGTTCCAGTCGGGCGTGGGGCGGCCGCCGACCTCGACGATGCGGTCGTGGGGTCGGAAGCCGCCCTGGTCGGCGGCGCTCTTCGCCACCACCGAGCTCACGGTGGTGGTCGGGCTCGCGGAGGCGAGGCCCTGCCCGGCGATGACGACGAAGAACAGCACCAGCGCCAGCAAGAAGTTGACGCTGACCCCGGCGACGGTGAGGAGGAACCGGTCGCGATACGACGCGCGGCGGAACGTGCGCGGCTCGTCGGCGGGGTCGACCTCCTCGAGGTTCGTCATCCCGACCACGCGCACGTAGCCACCGAGGAGGATCGCCTTCACGCCGTACTCGGTCTCGCCCCGCCGGAACGACCACAGGCGGGGCCCGAACCCGACGAAGAACTCGGTGACCTTCATGCCGGCCCGCTTGGCGACCAGGTAGTGGCCGGCCTCGTGGAGGACCACCATCGCCACGATGCCGAAGATGATGGCCATCGTGTAGCGGGCGCCCGGCTTGGCGATGACGAGCACCGCGATGCCGAGCAGCATCAGCAGCAGGGTGGCCTTGGCGCCGCGCGTCGTGACGTCGACGCCGGCTTCCTCGAGCGGGTCCTTCACGCGGCGGGGCTCCTCGTCCCTCGGTCCGTCATGGTGTGCCCTTCGAGTCGCTCGACGACGCGTCGGGCCCGCCCACGCGCGGCCCGGTCGACCGCGAGAACGTCGGCCACGTCCCCGACGTTCCCCGGCCGGTCCTCGAGGGCGTCGGCGAGGACGTCGGCGATGGCCAGCCACGGGATCCGGCGGTCCAAGAAGGCGGCCACCGCGACCTCGTTGGCGGCGCTCAGGGCGGCGGGGGCGCCGCCGCCGGCCCGCCCCGCCGCGTAGGCGAGGGCGAGGGCGGGGAACGCCTCGGTGTCGGGAGCCTCGAAGGTGAGCGACCCGAGGGTGGCCCAGTCCACGGCGCCGAAGGGCTCGCCGAGCCGGTCGGGGGCGCCGAGCGCGAGCCCGATCGGCAGCCGCATGTCCGGCATCGAGAGCTGGGCGATCACCGCGCCGTCGGTGAACTCGACCATCCCGTGCACGACCGACTGCGGGTGCACGACGACGTCGATGCGGTCGAAGTCGACGTCGAAGAGCTCGTGGGCCTCGATCACCTCGAGGCCCTTGTTCATGAGCGTCGACGAGTCGATGGTGATCTTGGCGCCCATGTCCCACGTCGGGTGCTTCAGCGCGTCCTCGACCGTGACGTGCTCGAGCTCGGAGCGGGTGCGGCCCCGGAACGGCCCGCCGCTGGCGGTGAGCAGGAGCCGCCCCACCTCGTCGCGGGCGCCGGCCCGCAGGGCCTGGTAGAGGGCGGAGTGCTCGGAGTCGACGGGGACGATCTCGCCGCCGCCGCGCCGTCGGGCCGCGCTCACGACCGGGCCGCCCGCGATGAGGCTCTCCTTGTTGGCGAGGGCCAGCCGCTTGCCGGCCTCGAGGGCGCCGATGGTGGCCGGGAGGCCGGCGAAGCCGACCACCGCGTTCAGCACCACGTCGACGTCGGCGAGGCCGGCGAGCGCGGCCAGGGCGTCGGGATCGTCGGCGCAGGACCGGGCCCGGTCGGGCGGGACGTCGAACTCGGCGGCCTGGGCGGCCAGAAGGTCGCGGTTCCGGCCCGCGGCCAGCGCCACGACCTCGTACCGGTCCCGGTGGCCGCGGATGACCTCGAGGGCCTGGGTGCCGACGGAGCCCGTCGACCCCAGCACCGCGACGCGGGGCATCAATGCGTGAAGAGGTAGTACGCCAGGTAGTAGGCGGCCGGGAGCGCGAAGAGCATGGCGTCGAAGCGGTCGAGGAACCCGCCGTGGCCGGGCAGGAACCCGCCGATGTCCTTCACGCCGAGATCCCGCTTGAGCATCGACTCGACGAGGTCGCCGAGGGGGGCGGTGACAGCGACGACGAGCCCGAGCGCCAGCCCGCCGCCGACGCCCTTGATCGCCCACGGGTGCAGCACGCCGCCCACAAAGGCGCCGAGGATGATGGCCGCGATCCCGCCCGCGATGAGGCCCTCGACGGTCTTGTTGGGCGAGACGCGCGGCATCAGCGCGGTGTTGCCGAAGCTGCGGCCGGCGAAGTAGCCGACGACGTCAGAGCCGATGGCGCAGATGACGACGCCGCCGAGCAGGCCGGTCCCGCCCGGGTTGTAGGCGAGCATCAGGCCCGCGAACCCGCCGAGGAACCCGATGTAGCACCAGACCAGCAGCGTCAGGCCGACGTTCACGGTCGGCCGCTGGCGCACCACCTCGAACAGGTACCAGAGCAGCGTGAACGTCACGACGAGCACGGTGACGAGCGGGAACGCGGCTTCGCCCTTGTTGTAGGCGATCGGCACGATCGCCGCGCAGGCCAGCAGCGCCATCACCGTCGCCGGGTGGTACCCCGCCTTCCGGAACGCCTCGAGGAGCTCGAACGCGCAGACGGCGATGATCACCGCGACGAGGAAGGCGGCGACCGGGCGCCCGGCCGCGAAGGCGGCCAGCGCGATGGCGGCCATGATCGCCCCGGTGATGACGCGGGTGCCGAGGTCGGCGTCGCTGGGCTCCTCGTACCCCATCCGCTCGCCCGAGGGCGGGCCCTCGAGACCGCCGAGCTCGTCGGCGTGCGGTCCGCGCGGCCGGCGGCGCTGCCGGGACGGCGGACTCCAGGCCTGCTCGTAGCCGTCGTCGGCGAGAGCGCCGATCATGGTGCCGTCGTCGTGGGCGAGATCGCCCTCGGCGAAGTCGCCGGCGTTCCAGTCGCTCGAGTCGGTGCGGAACCGGGGCTGGCTCGGTGGGCCCGAGAGGGCGGACCAGCTGTCGAAGTCGTCGTCGGCGGTGCCGCCGCCGAGGGACCGCGGGACCTCGCCGGTGGGCGGGTCGGTCCAGTGCGGCAGCTGCGACGTGCCACCCCGGCCGGGGTCGGGGCCGGTGGCCTCGTCGGCGGACCAGCCCGGCTCGTCGCCGGGCCGGTTCCCGCTCCCCGGCGGGCGGCGCCGCCCGCGCGGGCGGGGCGCCCCGGGGTCGGGTCCAACGACTCGGACTCCCTCGTCGTCGCGATCGTCGTCGCGCCAGTCCGACACGCCACTCCTCTCACAGGGGCCACAGGACGCAGCCTCGGCGTGGGCTTCCAGGGTAGACGCCCGGGGCCCCCGGCACCGTCGGCGGGGCCCGGCGCCGGTCCTCAGACCTCCAGGAGCTCCTGCTCCTTCTTGGCCAGGAGGCCGTCGACCTCGGCCACGACCGTCTTGGTGTGCTTCTCGAGGGTGTCCTCGGAGCGCTTGAGATCGTTCTCGGAGAGGTCGCCGTCCTTCGCCAGGGCCTCGAGGTCGTGGCGGGCCTGGCGGCGGATGTTGCGGACCGCGACCCGGGCCTCCTCGGCTCGGTTCTTGACCACCTTCACGAGGTCGCGGCGGCGGTCCTGGGTGAGCTCCGGGAAGACGAGGCGGATCACCGCGCCGTCGTTGTTCGGCGTGATCCCGAGGTCGCTGCCCTGGATGGCCCGCTCGATGGCCTTCATCGACGACTTGTCGTAGGGGCTGATCACGAGCACCCGGGGCTCGGGCACGCTGAACCCGGCCAGCTGCTGGAGGAGGGTCTCGGTCCCGTAGTAGTCGACCTTCAGCTTGTCGACCAGCGCCGCGTTGGCCCGGCCGGTGCGCACGCCGCCGAACTCGCCCTTCAGGTGCTCGACGGCCTTGCGCATCTTGTCCTTGCACTCGTCGATGACGACGCCGGACAGCTCCTCGCCCTGGTCGGTCACGGCTCGCGAGACCTCACGCCGTGCTCACCAGGGTGCCGATCGGCTCGCCGACCAGCGCCCGGCGGATGTTGCCGGCCTCCATCACGTCGAAGACGATGATCGGGAGGCCGTTGTCCATGCAGAACGTGATCGCCGTGGAGTCCATGACCGCCAGCCGCCGGTTCAGGACCTCGAAGTGGCTGACCTCGGGCAGCTTCACCGCCTCCGGGTGCTGCAGCGGGTCGGCGGAGTAGACGCCGTCGACCCCGGAGTGGGTGCCCTTCAGGATCGCCTCGGCGCCGATCTCCGCGGCGCGGAGCGCGGCGGTGGTGTCGGTCGTGAAGTAGGGGTTGCCGGTGCCGGCCGCGAAGACGACCACCCGCCCCTTCTCGAGGTGGCGGATGGCCCGCAGCGGGATGAACGGCTCCGCGACCTGGGCCATGGTGATGGCGGTCTGGACCCGGGTCGGCTGCCCGACCGCCTCGAGCGCGTCCTGGAGCGCGAGCGCGTTGATGACGGTGGCGAGCATGCCCATGTAGTCGGCCCGGGCCCGATCCATGCCCCGCGCCGAGCCGCTCTGGCCCCGCCAGATGTTGCCGCCCCCGACCACGACCGCCAGCTCGATGCCGAGCTCGGCGCGCGCGCCCGCGACCTCCTCGGCGATGCGCTGCACGACGGCGGCGTCGATGCCGTAGCCCGCGGTCTGGGCGAACGCCTCGCCCGAGAGCTTCAGCACCGCCCGGCGGTAGCGGCTCTCGGCCACGGTGGCTCCTTCAGTGCGACGCCCGGGCTCGGCGAAGCCCGGGCTCGGGCAGTTCCTAGTCCTCGCCGATCTTGACGCGCGCGAACCGGCGGACGGTGGCGTCGGGCCCGAGGGTGCCGACCAGCTGGGCGATCGACTGCTTGGGCTCCTTCACGAAGCCCTGCTCGAGCAGCGCATTGTCCTTGTAGAAGGCGTTGAGGCGGCCCTCGACGATCTTGGCCAGCGCCTGCTCCGGCTTGCCCTCGTTGCGGGTCCGCTCCTCGAGCACGGCCCGCTCCCGCTCGAGGACCTCGGCCGGGACGTCGGCGCGCGTCAGGTACCGCGGCGCGGCCGAGGCCACGTGCAGCGCCACGTCGTGCGCGACGGCCTTGGCCTGGTCGTCGTTCCGGTCGACGCCGGCCAGCTCGACCAGCACGCCGATGACGTAGCGGTCGAACTGGCGGTGCTTGTAGCCGTCGAGGAGGCCGTCGCTCGTCTCGAACACGATGGTGCGCCCGACGACGACGTGCTCGCCGAGCTTGGCCGCCAGCTGGGTGACGTGCTCCTCGACCGTCGAGCCCTCGAAGGCGAGGGCGGACAGCTCGGCCGTGCCCTCGTCGACGGCGAGCTTGGCCAAGGCCTCGACGGTGCGCGTGAACTCGTTGCTCTTGGCGACGAAGTCGGTCTCGGCGGTGAGCTCGACGATCGCCCCGACCCCGTCCCGGACCTGCACCTCGACGGCGCCCTCCTCGGCTGCCCGGCCGGCCCGCTTCGACGCGCCGGCGAGGCCCTTGGCCCGCAGCCAGTCCTTCGCCGCCTCCATGTCGCCGTCGGATTCAGTGAGCGCCTGCTTGGAGTCCATCATCCCGGCGCCGGTCTGCTTCCGGAGCGCCGCCACGTCGGCGGCGGTGAACTCAGCCACCGGGGGTCGCTCCCGCGTCGGCGGCGTCGGCCGCCGGCGCGGCTTCGTCGGTCGTCGTCGCCGGCTCGGCCTCGTCGGTCGTCGTCGTTGGCTCGGGCGCGGCGGCCTCGTCGGCGGGGCCGCTGTCATCGGCGCTGGCACCGGCGCGCGCCTCGGCGAGGCGGGCCTCGCGCTCGCGCTGCGCGGCCGCCGCCTCGTCGCGGGCCCGCTGCTGCTGCTCGAGGTCGAGCGGCGGCGGCGCCGGGCGGGGCCCTTCGGGCGCGATGCTCGGCGGGACGATGCCCTTGCGCTGGGCGAGGAAGCGGCCCTCCTCGACGGCGTCGGCGACGATCCGGCTCATGAGGTTGGCGGAGCGGATGGCGTCGTCGTTCCCGGGGATCACGTAGTCGATGACGTCGGGGTCGCAGTTGGTGTCGACGACCGCGACCACCGGGATCCCGAGCCGGTTGGCCTCGGTGACCGCGATGTGCTCCTTCTTGGTGTCGACCACGAAGACGGCGTCGGGCAGCCGCTCGAGGCGCCGGATCCCGCCCAGGTTGCGGTGGAGCTTGTCGCGCTCCCGCAACACCTTCAGGCCTTCCTTCTTGATCATCTGCTCGGTCTCGCCGGAGGCGACCATCCGCTCCAGCTCGTGGAGCTTGGCGACCCGCGAGTGGACGGTCTGGAAGTTGGTGAGCATCCCGCCCAGCCACCGGTAGTTGACGTACGGCATGCCGCACCGCTCGGCCTGGCGCTGGATCGGCTCCTGGGCCTGCTTCTTGGTCCCGACGAACAGCACGATCCCGCCGTCACCGACCGTCTTGCGCACGAACCGGTAGGCGGTGTCGATCCGCTCCAG
>CALEYV010000165.1 GCA_937927875.1 uncultured Actinomycetes bacterium
CGCGTAAGATCGTCGGCAGCGTCAGATGTGTATAAGAGACAGACGCCGGCCACGCCGACCGCGGCGTAGGCGGCCAGGGCCCGCCACGACCGGCGGATGATCAGGCTCGGCACGATGAACACCGGCCACACCTTGGCGAAGCAGGCCAGCGCCAGCGCGGCGCCGCCGAGGGCGGGCCGACGGTGCCGGACCAGGGCGAGGCCGCCCACCGCCAGCGCCACCGACAGCAGGTCGAGCCGCAGGTAGAGGAAGGGATAGAGGATGAAGGGGGCGCCGATGATGAGGTACGCGAGGCCTGCCCGCCGGCCCCAGCCCCACCACAGCAGCGCCGCGACCCCGAGGTCGAGCGCCAACTGCGACCACATGGTCTCCGCCGTGGCCTGGTTGATCGAGCCGCCGTCGATCGCCTCGATGGCGCCGAGCATCAGCGGCGGGTACTCGACCTCGAAGCGCCGGTACGGGGTCCCCGGGTGGGTGGCGATGGAGTGGAACCGGTGGATGTCGCCGGTCAGGACCTTGTGGTTCCCCTGGGCGGCCCGCTGGTCGAGGGTGATCGGCACCGCCGCGATCCGGCCCGCCACCAGGACGCCGACCAGCAGCCACCACCAACGGTTTGAGTGGGGACGTTGGCCGCCCGGCGCCGCGACGCCAGCGCCGACCGCCGGGCCCGCCTGGTCAGGCGTGCGCTCGCGCGAGCCGGGACGGCGGCCGATGGGCGCGTCGATGTCTTCTCCTACAGGCATGCCCGCGTGCTCTGGAGTCCGGGTCTCGGGCGGGGGACCCGCCCCGAGCCGCACTATGCTCGCGCGTAGGCCGGCCTGGTTTTCCGCGCCAAGGTTCGGCTCCGGGGCCGACATCTCCGCGGTGGGCGACCAGGCTGTCCCCGCCGGCCCGACCGGAGCCGTAGATCGTGAGGCCTCGCCCGCGTGCGAGGAGGGATCGACAACATGCTCCGACTGCAGGCCCAGCTGCCGGACCGTTACACCCAGGCGGCGCCCGACGACCTCGACGCCTGGATCGCGGCCGCCAAGGCCGACCTCGGCTCCCGGCTCCTCATCCTCGGTCACCACTACCAGCGTCCCGAGGTCATCCGCTGGGCCGACGCCCGCGGCGACTCCTTCAAGCTCGCCCAGCTGGCGGCCGCCAACGAGGCCGCCACCGACATCGTCTTCTGCGGCGTCCACTTCATGGCCGAGTCGGCCGACCTGCTCACCGGCGACCACCAGCGGGTCGTGCTCCCCGACCTCAACGCCGGGTGCTCGATGGCCGACATGGCCGACCTCGACCAGGTCCTCGAGGCCTGGGACGAGCTCGCCACCGTCAGCGACGTCGACCGGCTGGTGCCCATCACCTACATGAACTCCTCGGCCGCCCTGAAGGCCTTCGTCGGCGAGCACGGCGGCGCTGTCTGCACCTCGTCGAACGCGCGCATCGTCCTCGAGTGGGCGCTGGCCCGCGGGGACAAGGTCCTGTTCTTCCCCGACCAGCACCTGGGCCGAAACACCGTCTACGACCTCGGCTACGACGAGTCGCAGATGCTGGTGTGGGACCCGCGCCGGGACCTCGGCGGCCTCGACGAGCGGGCCGTGAAGGAGGCGACGTTCCTCCTCTGGAAGGGGCACTGCACCGTCCACCAGCGGTTCCGGCCCGAGCACGTCGAGACGTTCCGCGCCGAGCACCCCGACGGCGAGGTCATCGTCCACCCCGAGTGCAGCCACGACGTCGTCGTCCTCGCCGACCGGGTGGGCTCGACCGAGCGGATCCTCGAGTGGGTCGACGACGCCCGGCCCGGGTCGGTGCTCGGGATCGGCACCGAGATCCACATGATCCAGCGCCTCGCGACCGAGCATCCCGACCGCACGGTCGTGTCGCTCGACCCGCTGGTGTGTCCGTGCTCGACCATGTTCCGCATCGACGGGCCGCACCTGGCCTGGTGCCTCGAAGCGCTGGCGCGCGGCGAGGTGGTGAACCAGATCGTCGTCGACGAGCGCACGGCCCGCTGGGCCCGGGTCGCGCTCGAGCGGATGCTCAGCCTGCCCGGCGTCCCGACCGGAGCGACCGCCCCGGTCGACTAGCTGCTAGTGCGGGCGCGCCCGGCGGTCGCGCCGGGGCTGCGCGACGAGCGCCTGCCAGGCGCCGCGGGCGCGGCTCGGGGCCGGCACCGCCAGCCGCAGCCACGCCACGCCCGCCGCGCCGAGCGCGAGGCCCCACGCCGGCGCTGACCACCACCGGGCTGCGAACCGCATCGTCCCGCCCCACCACGACAGCTCGCGCGCCGGCGCGCTCTCGAACGACCCGCCGCCCGCGTGCACCGCGAACCGGTCGGGCAGGGCCACCAGGCGCCAGCCGGCGGCGCGCATCCGCCGGCACAGGTCGAGGTCCTCGCCGTAGCAGAAGTAGCCCTCGTCGAAGCCGCCGACGGCGAGGAACGCAGACCGGCGGACCAGCAGCGCGGTGGCGGCGAGCGCCTCGACGGCCGTCGCCGCGGCCGGCACCCGGTCGACATGGTCGGCGAGCGGCCGCGCCAGCCGAGCCAGGCGGCGCACCGCGCCCGACCGCAGCAGCCGGCGCGCGCCCAGGGCCCGGCCGAGCAGGTGCACCGGGCCGAGCTCGCGGCCCTGGCTTCGCTGGGGCCGGCGCGATTCCTCGTCGACGATCACGCCCTGCACCGCGCCGACCGACGGGTCGTGCTCGAGGAGCGCCAGCCCCGCCTCGACGCCGTCGGCGTCGAGCACCGCGTCGGGGTTGGCGAGCAGCACGAACGGCGCCCCGGCCTCCCGCACGCCGCGGTTCTGGCCCGCGCCGAAGCCCGGGTTCGACGGGTCGGCGATCACGCGGGCACCGGCGGCCCGGGCCAGCTCGCCGCTGCCGTCGCGGCCGTGGTCGACCACCACCACCTCCCCCACCCCGGCCAGGCGGTGGGCCGCATCCACGCAGGACGTGATGGCAGCCCGGCTGCCGTAGGCGACGACCACGACGTCGAGCGTGCTCATCCGAGCACCCGGACCCGACGGTGCCGCCACCAGTGCCGGCCGAGCGCGGCCGCGTGGGCGACGCCGCGCCGGCTCACGATGCGACGGAAGGCCCGGCGCGGCGGGTGGTCGCACACCAGCCCGTCGACCTGCACGACCCGCCAGCCGTGCTCGCGCAGCCGCAGGCAGAAGTCGACGTCCTCGGGCCCGAACCGGGCCGACGCGTCGAGGCCGCCGACGGCGTCGAAGGCCTCGCGGCGCACGACCTGGCAGGCGCCGATCGCGAACTCGACGTCCCACCACGGGCCGCGGCCCTGCCCTCGGGTCGGCGCGTAGAGGTCGGTCCGGTTCAGCGCTCGCCACACCTTCCGGCGAAGCGACGGCGCCCGCCCCGCGCTGGCCTCCGGCCGCTGGCCGGTGAACACCGGGGCGCTGAGCCCGACCCGGTCGTCGCCCTGCAGGGGCGCGAGGAGCCGGGCCAGCGCGCCCGGGCGCAGGCGGGCGTCGCTGTCGAGCAGGCACACGAAGGGGGCGCGGCCCGCGGCGACGCCGACGTTGCGGCCACCCCCCACCCCGAGGTTCGTCTCCCGGCGCATGAGCCGGACGGGGGACGGGGGGAGCTGGGCGGGCGGCGACGAGCCGTTGTCGACCACCGTCACCAACACGTCGACCTCAGCCTGGGCCAGCGCCGACGCGACCGCGCCCTGGAGGACGGCCCCGTCGTTCCAGGTGAGGATCACGACGTCGACGCCCGGGCGCGGCGTCGGGCTCACGGCACTGCCCCCGCGCCGCGCACGAGGGCGCGGAGCCGCGTCACGTCGGCGCGCCGCACGGCGCCGGTCACGAGCACGAGCACGACGAAGACCAGCGCCGCGCTCGCGCCCGCCGCCACCAGCCCGGTGGGGGCGAGCAGCGCGGCGACGGCGGCCGTCACCACCCCGGCCCCGAGGATCCGCAGCGACGGGAACGACGTCCGCAGCCCCGAGGTGTCGCGTAGGAACCGGCCGAAGACCACGACCATGACGATCGTGCCGGCAACGGTGGCGGACGCCGCGCCCGGCGCACCGAAGCGCGGGACGAGCGCGAAGTCGAGCCCGACCATCACCGCCATCGCGCCGGCCGCGACCGGCACCGCCCGCCAGATCCGCTCGCCGGCGAGGATGGCGGCCGTCTGCAGGCCGGCGAGGAAGGCGAGCCACAGCGAGCCGCCAGCGATGGCGAGCGGCAGCGCCGCGCCGGAGTAGCGAGCACCGAAGGCGGCGACGGTCAACGGGTGGTGGAGGCCGACCAGCAGCGCCGACACCGGGACGCCGAGCAGGGCGAGGAAGCGGGCCGCGGTGTCGAGGGCCCGCTGGGCGCCCTCGTCGTCGCCGTGGCCGAGCCGACGGCTGAGGATGTAGAGCGCGGGGGTCGCCACGACGGTGCCGACGTACGCGAGGGCCTCGAGGGCCCGCACCGCCAGGTCGTAGCGGGCGGTCTCGGCCGCGGTGCCGACGATCGACAGCAGCACGACGTCGAAGCGCAGCTGCAGTGCCGCGATCGCGCCGAGCACGCCGAACGGCACCGCGTCGCGCAGCAGCGCCACCGACGCCGGGCCGTCGAAGCCGATGCGCGTCGACCACACCCCGGCCCGGCGCGCCACCACCGAGCCGACGACCAGCGCCACCAGCGGAGCGGCCGGGATCGCGAGGACGGCGCCCCGGGCGCCCCCCAGCAGCACCCCGACCACGCCGCCGCCGGCGAGGACCGACAGCTGCAGGAAGGTCAGCAGGGCGCGGCGGGCGATGAGGCCGTGGCCGTCCACCGCGCCGAGCACGGAGGTGACGCACGCCGCCGACGGCAGCGCCAGCGACGCGATGAGCACGTCGGTCCGGGTCGCGGCCGGGTAGCCGGCCACCGATGCGAAGGCGGCGACGCCGAGCATCGACACCACCCCGAGGCCGAGGCAGGCCGGCAGGGTGCCGGTCAGCAGGGCGTCGGCGCTGGCCGGGTCGCGGCTGACCCGCCGGACGATCACCATCGTGGTGCCGAAGTCGGCGAGGATCCCGCCGATCACGACGAACGCCGACGCCGTCGAGTAGCGGCCGAACGCGCTCGGCGCCAGGTGCCGGGTCGCGACGAGCACGAACCCGACCGCCAGCAGCCGCCCGAGGGTCTGGAGCGCGGTGAGGGCGAGCGAGCCCCGCGCGGCCGCGCGCGCGTCGGTCGACGTTCCCACCGGCGGCGCGGCGGCGGTGGCCGTCACCGGCCGTTGCGCCCGATCACCGAGCGCACGGTCCGGCCGACGATCCGCGCGTCGAGGGTCAGGCTCTGGCGGCGCAGGTAGAAGAACTCGTACTGGAGCTTCTCGAGCGCCTCGAGGTCGGTTCCCGCGTACTGGTACTTCACCTGGGCCCATCCGGTGAGGCCGGGTCGCACCAGATGACGGAGCCGGTAGAACGGCAGCTTCGCCGACAGCTCGCTGACGAGGTGCGGCTGCTCGGGCCGCGGGCCGACGATCGACAGCTCGCCGCGCAGGATGTTCACCATCTGCGGGAGCTCGTCGAGGTGGGTGCGGCGCAGCAGCCCGCCGAACCGGGTCACGCGCGGGTCTCGCTCCTCGGTCGTGGCGTCGGCCGGCGCGTCGGTGCGCATGGTGCGGAACTTGAGGATCGAGAACAACTCGCCGTCCCGGCCCACGCGCGGCTGTCGATACAGGAGCGGGCCCCGGTTCGCGACCAGGTTCCCGAGCGCCACCAGCGGGGTGAGGAGCGCCAGGCCCAGGGTGCCCACCGCGGCGAGGACGACGTCGAAGAGCCGCTTCACACGGGCGTACCGCGGCGCGTGCACCTCGCCGACGTCGAAGAGCAGCGACACCCGCTCGAGCTCGCCGACCGGCAGCTTGCCGAGCCACTGCTCGTAGAAGAGTGAGAGCGTCCGGATCCGGTAGCCGCGCTCGTGCAGCTTGGCGACCTGGAGGACGACGTCGTCGTCGCTCTGCGCTCGCCGGCTCAGCACCAGCACCGTCGCGTGGGTCGCCTCCGCGACCTCGACCACCGGCAGGCGGGGCGGGTCGACGAGGGCGGCTTCCTCGGGGGCCAGCGCCGCGACGACGACCGCGTTGCGCTCCGGCGCCCGGTCGAGCTCGGTCCGGAGGGTGTCGGCCTCGTCGATGTCGCCGATGAGCACGACCCGGTCCCGGTCCTCGGCGCGCGAGCGGGCGTCGCCGGCCACCCGCGCGCAGAGCAGGTACCAGGGGATGAGCACGAGCGCGGCCCCGAACACGACGGCGCGGGGCAGCAGCGCGTCACCGACGATCAGCTCGACGACCGAGATGGACGCCGCCGCCGTCGCGGTCGAGCCGACCGCGGCCAGGAGCGCGCGCCGGCGGGTGCGCGGCAGGTCCGGCAGCCCGAACCCGTAGGCGGCGACGAGCAGCGCGACCACGTACCCGAGCGACCACGTGAACCGCGACGTGCCCGCGAAGGCGTAGTGGTGCTCGAGCGCGTGGGCCCGTCCGAGGCCCAGCACGCAGATCCCGGTCCCGACGTTGACCGCCAGCCGAGCCAGCCGTCGCATGCCTCCTGTATCGACCGGCCGGGCCGCCCTGCTGAGCGCTACGGCCGCCTGGTGTACCGGGTGACCCGCAGCCGGAGACCGGCCAGGAACGGCACCGTCTGGGCCCCGCCCCGGCGGTAGGGGCCGATCCGGGCCGGGGCCGGCGCCGGGTCCAGGGTCACCAGGGTGAAGGCGGGGGCGGCCTGGCGGGTCAGGACCCGGGCCGCCGGCCCGAGCTCGGAGGCCTGCTCGGCGGTCAGCCAGGGCCGAGTCGGGGTGTAGAAGGCGCCGCCCTCCCGCCAGAAGTGGAGTAGCCCCGACCCGGTCGCCACGATCGGGCCCGGGCGGGCGGCGACGGTCGCCACCGCGTGGGCGACCGCGTGGCTGCGGACCGAGAGCCAGGCGAGCCCGGCCCCGGTGACGGTGGCGGCGACGGCGACGACGGCGACGCCGCGACGCCACGGGAGCGCCTCGAGCGCGACCGCGCCGACGACGGCGAGCAGCAGCCCGGTGCACAGCTCGTAGCGGCCGCCCCACTGCGGGTTGGCGCCGCCCCCGTACTGGAACGCCCACACCAGCGGCAGCGCGAGCAGCCCGATCGCGACCAGGCGCCCCGCGCCCGGCACCCGCCCGGCGGCGACGAGCCCGACCACCGCGAGGGGCGAGGCGACGAGCAGGCCGGGCAGGAAGCCGAGGCCGTCCGCGATCCACGCCGCGTACCCGAGCCCGGCCAGCCCGAGCACGAACCAGCCGACGGCCGGCGTCGCGCGCTCGGTCGTCACCAGGCGGTGCCCGGCCACCGCGATCGCCAGGACGAGCACCGCGCCGAGGAGCCAGTCCGTCGGGACGTGGTAGCGGTTGATCCCGAGGGTGGTGGTGAGCGCCTCTTGGAGTCGCGTCCCGACGCCCCCTCCCCCGCCGCTGGCGGCCCCCGTCGTCCGCGCCGCGCGCAGGCCCTGCCCGAGGATCGCCTGCTCGAGGAGCTGGTTCGCGACCAGCGCCAGCGCGCCGCCCACGCCGAACGCGAGGGCGGTCGAACGCCACCCGCGGGGGCGCCGAGCCCGAGCGACCCACGCCAGGACGAGGACCGTCACCGCCGCGTAGACGAGGGCCTCGGTGCGCATGGTGGCGGCGGCGCCGAACAGCGCGCCGCTGGCGAGCGCGCCCCGCCACCCGACCCGGCCGTCGACGGCGTCGAGCGCCAGCACGATCCCCCACGCCATGAGCGCGAGCCCGAGGGTGTGCTCCCAGAAGTCCAGGGCGTAGACCACGACCGGCGTCGCCAACCCGACGAGCCAGAACGCGAGGTCGCCCCGCCCGCCGAGCCGGCGGGCCAGCGCCCGGGCCGCCAGCGCGGTCAGCACCCCGCCGAGCATCGGCAGCAGCAGGATCGCCCGCAGCCCGCCCAGCTCGTAGAGCGGGTAGCCGGCGTAGAGCATGGGGAGCGTCGTCACGTTCACCCACTCGGGCCCGATGTGGTCGGTGAGCGCGAGGGGGTGCAGCAGCCCGTCGTGGTCGTAGGCCTGCGCCCAGTAGCCGACGTCGGGTCGCGCGTCGTGGCGGGCGTCCATCGACCGGAGCGTCGCGACCTTGCCGCCAGTGTCAGTGCCGAGGAAGGCCCGGGGGTCGTTGGCGAGCGAGAGGGCGCCGTAGACCACCAGCAGCAGCGCGGCCGCCGCGAGCGGTCGCCGCCACCACCGGGTGCGAACGATCGGCGGCGCCGCCGTCACCGCCGGCCGCGGCGGCGCGACGACGGTCGCGGTCACGCGTGCTTGCGGGCCCGCAGGAGGAGGAGACGAGGGATGGTCGCCGCCTCGGCGTACTCCCAGGCCTGCGCGAGGAAGCCCGGCGGGGGCGGCGGCTCCTCCATGCGCTCGACCAGGAGTCCGCAGTCAGCCATCACGTTGATGTATCGGCTGAGCGGCCGGTGCATGAAGGGCAACCTGATCCCGGGCGCCACCTCCTCCATGGCCACGTCGTCCGGCAGGTACGGGCCGACCCGCCAGTACTGCTCGTCGAGGATGTGGTCGTCGATCCAGCCGCTCCCGGGCGACTGGAGGAGCGGGTGGTTGAGGAAGCAGCAGAACAGGCCGCCCGGCTCGAGGATCCGGGCCACCTCGTGGACGGCGGGCTCGAACGGCTCGAGGTGCTCGAGGGTCAGGCAGATGACGGCGGCGTCGAAGGCGCCGCCGGCGAAGGGCAGCGCCTCGGCGGCGGCCCGCGCGTAGCGGACACCACCGCCGCGGGCGGCGGCCGTCACCAGCTGGCCCGGCGTCGGGTCGACGCCGACGACCGCGACGCCGTGCCCGGCGACGCGGCGCGACACCTGGCCCTCGCCGCACCCGATGTCGAGCAGCCGCGACGCCGACGCGAGGTGCCGATCCACCAGCGGCAGGATCTGTTCCTCGTACTCGGGGTCGACGCCGTCGGTGAAGTGCTGCTGCCACCAGCCCGCGTGCGTCTCCCACGCGCTGGGTGAGGGGTCGCTCATCGCGGCGGCGGTCCGCCGGCCGTCAGGCCAGCCCGAGGATCGGTGCGAGGTAGCGCCCGGTGTGGCTCCCCGGCGTCTTGGCCACGTGCTCGGGCGGCCCCTCGGCTACGACCTGGCCCCCGGCGTCGCCGCCCTCGGGCCCGAGGTCCACGATCCAGTCCGCGGACTTGATCACGTCGAGGTTGTGCTCGATCACGAGGACCGTGTTGCCGGCCTGCACGAGCCGGTCGAGGACGCCGAGCAGCCGCCGGACGTCCTCGAAGTGCAGGCCGGTGGTGGGCTCGTCGAGGATGTAGATGGTCCGCCCGGTCGACCGCTTACCGAGCTCGGCCGACAGCTTCACCCGCTGGGCCTCACCACCGGAGAGCGTCGGTGCGGGCTGGCCGAGCCGCACGTACCCGAGGCCGACGTCGACGAGGGTCTGCAGGTGACGCGCGATCGTCGGCTGGTTGGCGAAGAACTCGAGCGCGTCCTCGAGCGACAGGTCGAGCACGTCGGCGATGTTCTTGCCCTTGAACGTGATGTCGAGCGTGTCCCGGTTGTAGCGGGCGCCCTTGCAGACCTCGCACGGGACGTACACGTCGGGCAGGAAGTGCATCTCGATCTTGATCGTGCCGTCGCCGGCGCACGCCTCGCACCGACCGCCCTTGACGTTGAACGAGAACCGGCCCGGGAGGTAGCCGCGGACCTTCGCCTCCTGGGTCGCTGCGAACAAGGCCCGGATCTTGTCGAACACCCCCGTGTACGTGGCCGGGTTCGACCTTGGCGTCCGGCCGATCGGCGACTGGTCGATGTTGATCACCTTGTCGAGGTGCTGGGCGCCCTCGACCGTCTTGTGGCGGCCGGCCACGGTGCGCGACCGGTACACGCGTTGCATGAGGGCATGGAACAAGATGTCGTTGACGAGGGTGGACTTCCCGCTGCCGCTCACACCGGAGACCACGACGAAGCAGCCGAGCGGGAACCCGGCGTCGATGTCGTGGAGGTTGTGCTCCTTGGCCCCCCGCACGACGAGCCAGGCGTCGCCCGGCTCGCGCCGCCGTTCCGGGACCGGGATCGACCGCTCCCCCGACAGGTACTTGCCGGTGATCGAGCGGGGCTCGGCGATGACGGCCGAGAGCGGGCCCGACGCGACGATCTCGCCGCCGTGCTCCCCCGCGCCGGGGCCGATGTCGACGACGTGGTCGGCGACGCGGATCGTCTCTTCGTCGTGCTCGACGACGATCACGGTGTTGCCGAGGTCGCGCAGCCGGACCAGGGTGTCGATGAGGCGCTGGTTGTCGCGCTGGTGCAGCCCGACCGACGGCTCGTCGAGCACGTACAGGACGCCGACCAGCCCGCTCCCGATCTGGGACGCGAGGCGGATGCGCTGGGCCTCCCCGCCCGCCAGCGTGCCCGACGCCCGGTTCAGGCTCAGGTAGTCGAGCCCGACGTCGAGGAGGAACCGGAGGCGCTCGTTCACCTCCTTCAGGACCTGCTCCGCGATGAGCCGGTCCCGCTCCGAGAGCTCGAGGTCGCCGAGGAACCGCGCCGCCTTGGTGATCGACAGCTCACCGAGCTCGAAGATGTTCAGGCCGCCGACGGTGACCGCCAGCGACGCCGGCCGCAGCCGCGCGCCGCCGCACTGCGGGCACGGCACCTGGCGCATGTAGCCCTCGATCTGCTCCCGGGCCCGGTCCGACTCCGAGTCGGCGTGCCGGCGCTCGAGCCACGGGACGACGCCCTCGAACGGGGTGTGGTACGAGCGGCGGCGCCCGTACCGGTTCCGGTACTGGACGTGGACCTCGCGCTTGCCGGTGCCGAACAGGATCGCGTTGCGGTCCCGCTTGCGGAGCCGCTTCCACGGCGTGTGGACGTCGAAGTCGTACTCGTCGGCGACGGCCTCGAGGACCCGGTCGAAGTACCGGCTGCGGAACCCTGACCACGGCGCGATGGCACCGTCGGCGAGGCTGAGGTCGTCGTCGGGGACGGCGAGCTCGGGGTCGACCTCGAAGCGGGTGCCGAGCCCGTCGCAGCGCTCGCAGGCGCCGTACGGCGAGTTGAACGAGAAGTTGCGCGGGGCCAGCTCGTCGAACGAGAGCCCGCAGTGGTTGCACGCCAGGTGCTCGGAGAAGGTGAGGGTCTCGATCTCGCTCTGCTCGCCCTCGCGAGGCACGACCTCGACCTCGGCGACGCCTTCGGCCAGCCGCAGCGCGGTCTCGAGGGAGTCGGTGAGCCGCCGCTCGATCCCGGCCCGTCGGACCAGCCGGTCGACGACCACCTCGATGGTGTGCTGCTCGTAGCGGGCCAGGCGCGGCAGCGCGGCCCGGCCCAGCTCGACGAGCTCGCCGTCGACCCGGGCCCGGGTGAACCCCTGGCTGGCCAGCTCCTTCAGCAGCGCGTCGTACTCGCCCTTGCGGCCCCGCACCACCGGCGCCAGCACCTGGAACCGGGTGCCCTCCGGCAGCTCGAGCACCCGGTCGACGATCTGCTGGGGGGTCTGGCGCGTGATGACCCGGCCGCAGGTCGGGCAGTGCGGGATCCCGATGCGCGCGTAGAGGAGCCGCAGGTAGTCGTAGACCTCGGTGATCGTCCCGACCGTGGACCTGGGGTTGCGGCCGGCCGACTTCTGGTCGATCGAGATCGCCGGCGAGAGGCCCTCGATGAAGTCAACGTCGGGCTTGTCCATCTGCCCGAGGAACTGCCGGGCATAGGCCGAGAGCGACTCGACGTACCGGCGCTGCCCCTCGGCGTAGATAGTGTCGAAGGCGAGCGACGACTTGCCCGAGCCGGACAGCCCGGTGAAGACGATCAGCTGGTCCCGGGGCAGGCGCAGGTCGACGTTCTTGAGGTTGTGCTCCCGCGCCCCGCGGATCGTCAGGTGCGCGCTTGTCGGCTCCGCCGCCACCGCCTCAGCGTACCGGCCCGACCCCAACCTCGAACGGATGTTCGGGGTGGCTCGCGCCGACTGCGCTCGCGCTACCCGACCGCTCGCAGCTCGCGTCGCAGCTCGTTGATCTCGTCCCGCAGTCGGGCCGCCTCCTCGAACCGCAGGTCCTTGGCCGCCTCGTGCATCTCGTCCTGCAGGGTCTGGATGAGCCGGCCGAGGTCGTCGGGCGCGACACCGGCGAGGTCGAAGACCGCCGACCGCTCCCGCGCCCGGCCCCGGCCCCGGCCGCGTGGCGCCGGCGCGCCGTCGCCGTCGTCGCGGGCCCGGACCATCTCGAGGATGTCGGTGACCTTCTTGCGGATGGTCTGGGGGTCGATGCCGTGCTCGGCGTTGTACGCCAGCTGCTTCTGCCGGCGCCGGTTCGTCTCCGAGATCGCCTTGCGCATCGAGTCGGTCACCTGGTCGGCGTACATGACGACCTGGCCGTCGACGTTGCGGGCGGCCCGGCCGATCATCTGGATCAACGACGTCTCGGAGCGGAGGAACCCCTCCTTGTCGGCGTCGAGGATCGACACCAGCGACACCTCGGGCAGGTCGAGGCCCTCGCGGAGCAGGTTGATCCCGACCAGGACGTCGAACTCGCCCAGTCGCAGTGACCGCAGGATCTCCACCCGCTCGAGGGTGTCGACCTCGCTGTGCAGGTACCGGACCCGGACCCCGAGCTCGATGAGGTAGTCGGTGAGGTCCTCGGCCATCTTCTTGGTGAGGGTGGTGACGAGCACCCGCTGGGCCCGCCGCTCCCGCTCCCGGATCTCGGCCACGAGGTCGTCGATCTGGCCCTTGGTCGGGCGGACGATCACCTCGGGGTCGACGAGGCCGGTCGGGCGCACGATCTGCTCGACGACCTGGGTCGACACCTCGAACTCGTAGGGGCTGGGCGTGGCCGAGAGGAACACGACCTGGTTGACCTTCTCGGCGAACTCGTCGAAGCGCAGCGGCCGGTTGTCGAGCGCGGACGGGAGCCGGAACCCGTGATCGACGAGGGTCTCCTTGCGCGACCGATCCCCCTCGTACTGGCCGTGCAGCTGCGGGACGGTCACGTGGGACTCGTCGAGCACGACCAGGAAGTCGTCGGGGAAGTAGTCGAGCAGCGTGTACGGCGCCTCGCCGGGCGCGCGACCGTCGAGATGCCGCGAGTAGTTCTCGATGCCGGAGCAGGAGCCGACCTCGCGGAGCATCTCGAGGTCGTAGGTGGTGCGCATCCGGAGCCGCTGGGCCTCGAGGAGCTTGTCGTGCTGCTCGAGCCAGGCCAGCCGCTCGGCCAGCTCGACCTCGATTCCGGCGATGGCGGTCCGCATCCGCTGGTCCGAGGTCACGTAGTGCGACGCCGGGAAGAGCACCAGCCGGTCGAGCTCCTCGACCACCTCGCCGGTGACGGGGTCGACGGAGGCGATCCGCTCGACGTCGTCGCCGAAGAGCTGGATCCGCACCGCCCGCTCCTCGTAGGAGGGGTACACCTCGATGGTGTCGCCGCGGACCCGGAACTTGTTGCGGGCGAACGCGAAGTCGTTGCGCTCGTACTGCAGCTCGACGAGCCGGGCCAGCACCGCCCGCTGGTCGCGCTCCTCGCCCCGGTCGAGGATGAGGCACTGCCGCTCGTACTCGTCGGGGGCGCCGAGCCCGTAGATGGCCGACACCGACGCCACGATGATGACGTCGCGCCGCGACATGAGCGCGCTGGTCGCCGAGTGCCGCAGCCGGTCGATCTCGTCGTTGATCGACGAGTCCTTCTCGATGTAGGTGTCGCTGGACGGGAGGTACGCCTCGGGCTGGTAGTAGTCGTAGTAGGAGACGAAGTACTCGACCCGGTTGGTCGGGAAGAACTCCCGGAACTCGGACGCCAGCTGCGCGGCGAGGGTCTTGTTCGGCGCCAGCACCAGCGTCGGGCGCTGCACGCGCTCGATCACCCCCGCGATCGTGTACGACTTCCCGGAGCCGGTGATGCCGAGCAGCGTCTGGTAGCGGTCGCCCCGCTCGACCCCCGCCGCCAGGCCGTCGATCGCGGCCGGCTGGTCACCGGCGGCGTTGAACTCGGAGACGAGCTCGAGGGGTGGCACCGGACGAGCGTACCGGCGGCCTGCGACGCGTCAGCCGGTCGCCGGTCCGCCCGCGGTCGAGGCGGCGGCGCGGCTGCGGGCCTCGAGGTCCCGCCACACCTCGTCGACCCGCCGCTCGAGCGCGGCCCGGTCACCGCGGTTGTCGATCACCCAGGTCGCCAGCTGGCGGCGCTCCCCGTCGCTGGCCTGGGCGGCCATGCGCCGCTCGGCGTCGGCCCGCGGCACGCCCCGCCCCTCGAGGCGGGCGAGGCGGACGTCGGTGGGCGCCTCGACGACGATGACGAGGTCGTAGCCCCGGGCCCGGGCCGCGGCCGACTCGGCGAGCAGCGGGATGTCGCAGATCACGACCGCGCCCGGCGGCGCCTCCTTGAGCCGGCGGGTGAACTCCTCGCCGATGGCGGGGTGGGTGATCGCCTCCAGGTCGGCCCGGGCCTGGTCGTCCGCGAAGGCCACCGCGGCCAGCTGGGGCCGGTCGAGCCGCCCGTCCCGGTCGAGGATCCCGGGCCCGAACCGCTCGACCAGCTGGGCGAGGGCGGGCCGGCCGGGCTCGACGACGTCCCGGGCGATGGCGTCGGAGTCGATCAGCCGCGCCCCCCGCCGGACCAGCAGGTCGGCGACGGTGGACTTGCCGGACCCGATGCCCCCGGTGAGCGCGGCCACGACCATGGGCCGGATGGTAGGGCGGGCGGCCTCCTTTGCCGCTCAAGAACTTCTCCCTTACCTGCCGATAACCCGGGCGGGCCAGTGACCGGTGGTGGCGGCGGAGACAACCGGACGGCGATGAACCTCTACGTGCTGAGGACCTGGATCCGGGCCCGGTGGTCCCGCGACGAGCGGGGGGCCAACCTCGTCGAGTACCTGCTCCTCGTCAGCCTCATCGCGATCGCGGTGATGGCCGCCATCGCGTTCCTCGGCTCCCAGCTGAGCCCGAAGTTCAACGACGCCGGCAGCCACCTCAGCACCGGCAACTGAGCCGGGCTCGCTACCGCACGTCGTCCCGCACCAGCAGCACCCGGGCCTGGTCCTGGGTGACGAGCCGCCAGTGCCCGGTCCCCTCGACGAGCGACACCAGCGGGTCGCCGCGCGGCCACACGATGACCTGGATGTCCCAGCGGGCGAGCACCGCCGCCCAGCCCGGGCGGGCCCGGGCGAGCGTGAAGTAGTCGTTGATGACGGCCCGCGGGTACATGTCGTAGCGGTCGTCGATGAACACGTGCTGGCGGGGCCAGAAGCGGAGGATGACGTACCCGGCGTCGGCGTCGGTGGTGAGCAGCCGCCGCCCGAGCAGCCCGTCGCGCTGCACGGTCTGCATCGCCGCCACCGGGTAGCCGTCGTAGGCGAAGCTCGGCTGCCCGGCCGCCCGGACCGTGAACACGGCGGTGACGAACACCAGCGCCGCCGCCAGCACCCAGCCGACGCCGCTCGCCCGCGCCGGCTCGGCCGGTCGGGGCCGGGCCACGACCCGGGCCACGATCGGGAGCCCCACCAGCGGCGCCAGCGCGACGTTGCGCAGCGCCCACAGACCGAGCAGCAGGAACGGCAGCGCCACCAGCAGGTCGCGGCGGGAGGCTCGGCCGCGGGCTCGAGCGACCACCACCGCGAACACGACGATCCAGAGCGCGAAGGCGATGCCGCGGGCGGTATGGAAGTCCGGGGAGCCCCACTCGACCACGTGGCGGAGGATGTCGGAGCGCGACAGCAGCGCGACGGGGAAGGTGACGAGCCCGACGCCGTAGGGGTTCACGAAGCAGGCGACGGCCGCGATGCCGGTGCCGAGGAGCAGCTGGCGTTCCCGGCCCTCGGTCGGGCGGTGGCCGTCGAGCCACCGGCCGGCGAGGTGCAGCGCCAGGTACGCGAACCCGAGCGCGAAGGTGCCGTGGACGTTCGCCCACAGCCACAGCAGGATCGGGATCGCGATCACCGGGCGGCGCCCCACCGGGCTGTCGGGGACCTCGACCACCCAGAGCAGGACGACGAGGGCGAGGAGCCCGAACACGAGCGGCCGCTCCGACCAGAGGGTGTCGAGCCCGGCCAGCGCGGCCGCGGTGAGCAGCGCGGCGCGGACCCGGTCGCCGGCCAGGCGGAGCGCGAGCCGGAAGGCGAGCACCGCGATGGCGACGCCGGTGAGGGCGACGACGACGCGGATCCCGAACGGCCCGACCACCCGGTTGATCACCGCGTAGCCGAGCTCGGCGAGCCAGGACTGCAGCACCCAGTGCGTACCGGGGGCCGTGAACGAGAACGGGTCGCGGTGCGGGAACCCGTGGTCCAGGATCAGCTCGCCGGCCCGCAGGTGCCAGAAGAACGAGTTGTCGGTGAGCCGCTCGAGGCCGATCGCCCACCCGAACAGCCCGAAGACGGCGGTGAAGAGGGCGTCGAGGCGCGGCCCGCCCGGCCCCGTCGCCGGCGGCGCGGCCGCGGTCGCGGGCGCGGGCGGCCGGCGGGCCTCGGTCGCGACGGCCATGGCCCTACAGGGTCTTCGCCAGCGTGATCATCGCCGGCCCGAGGATGACGACGAAGATCGACGGGAAGATGCAGAACACCATCGGGAACAGCATCTTCACCGGCGCCTTCTGCGCCTGCTGCTGAGCCCGGAGCCGGCGCCGGACCCGCATCTCGTCGGCCTGGGACCGCAGGATGCGCGAGATCGACACGCCAAAGGTGTCGGCCTGCAGCATCGCCAGGATGAACGTGCGCAGCTCGGGGACGTCGCAGCGCTCGTCCATCGCCCGCAGCGCGTCGGCCCGGCTGGAGCCAAACCGCGTCTCCCGCAGCATCCGGCGGAACTCGTCCGACAGTGAGCCCGGGATGGCTGACGTGGTGCGCTCGAGCGCCTGCTCGAAGCCGAGGCCGGCCTCCACCGAGATGACGAGCAGGTCCAGGATGTCGGGGAGCTGCACCGCGATGTCGTGGCGACGCTCGTCGATGGCCCGGGACAGGTACACATCGGGCAGCACGAACGAGGCGCCCCAGAGGACGATCACGAACACGAAGGTGATGACGCCTGAGAGGCGGAGGCCGAAGAGGAACAGCGGCAGCCAGACCAGGCCGCTCATGAGCCCGAGCAGCTTCCAGACCAGGATCTGGTCGACGCTGATCTCGCTCGCCTTGCCGCCGAGCACGAGCTTGCGGGCCACCTGGTCCCGGTAGCCCTCGGGGGTGAAGCGCTGGGCCAGCTGCGACACCCCCTCGGCGAGCGGGTTGAACACCCGCTCGGTGATGGGAGCCAGCATCTCTTGATTGCGGATGTCCGCGATCTGGTAGCCCTCGAGGCGGCGGAGCGAGTCGCGCACCTCGGCCCGCTCGACGACCACCCCGGTGGTGAGCAAGCCGATGAGCAGGACGGCGGCGCCGAGCGCGGCGGCGATCAGGATCGGGGGCATCAGACCTCGATCGCCATCAGCTTGCGGAGCCAGAGGAAGCCGAGGCCGGCCATCACCGCCGACACGACCACCGCGATGATGCCGATGCTCTCCTGGAACAGCACCTTCATGTAGTCGGGCTGGACCAGGTAGAGAACGCCCGCGAACGCGGGCGGGAAGATGCCGAGGATCCACGCCGACAGCCGGCCCTCGGCGGTGAGGGCGAGGATCTCGCGCTTGAGCCGCTCCCGCTCGGTCATGGTCCGCGACACCGTGTCGAGCAGCTCAGCCAGGTTCCCGCCGACCTCCCGCTGGATCCGGATGGCCATGACCGCCCACATCAGGTCGATGCTGTGCATCCGGTTCGCCGCGTCCTCGAGCGCGTCCTCGAGGTTGCGGCCCAGCCGGCTCTCGGTGAAGCAGCGCTGGAGCTCGCGCCGGGACGGCTCGGGCGCCTCCTCGGCGACCGCCTCCATCGCCTGGGCGAACGAGAACCCGGCTCGCATCGAGCCCGCGAACAGGTTCAGCACGTCGGGCAGCTGCATCTCGAACTTCCGGAGCCGCCGGCGACGGCGCAGCTCGAGGAACACGATCGGTGCGACCCCGGCGAGCAGCGTGAGGACCAGCGCCGGTCCGAGGCCGATGAGGAGGAAGGCGCCGACGACCACGACGAACACGAAGGCCAGGTAGAAGAAGATGGCCTCGGTCGGGCGGACCGGGAGGTCCGCCTGGACGAGCTTCTCCTCGACCCGGGCCAGGAGCCCGACCCGCTCCGCGATGCGGCCCGTGAGCTCGGCCATGTCGTGCACGAGCCGCGTCTCGGCGAGGTCGCCGCGGACCGGCCCCCGGTCGTCCGGCTCGGGCTCCTCGCCGTAGCCGGTGAGCCGGCGCTCGAGCCGGCTGCGCCGGTCGCCGCTGATCAGCATGACGGCCAGGGCGAAGGCGAGCACGCCGGCGGCCATGAGCGCGGGCAGGATCAGCCGCCACGTCGAGTTCACGGCGAGCGCGCGCATCATCGCACCCCGCCTCGGCGGGACATCAGCTCCCCGGCGAACAGGGCGTGGTCGAGGGTGACGCCGAAGTTGGCGAGCCGCTCGCTGAACCCGGGCCGGATCCCGGTGCTCTTCAGCTGGCCGAGGAAGCGGCCGTCGTCGCCGATGCCCATCGAGTAGTCGAAGAGGTAGAGGTCCTGGAGCACGACGACGTCGCCCTCCATCCCCATCACCTCGCTGACGTGGGTGACCCGCCGGGTGCCGTCCCGGAGCCGGGAGAGGTGGACGATGAGGTCGAGCGCGGACGCCATCTGCTCGCGGATCACCCGCACCGGCAGGTCCATGCCCGCCATCAGGGCCATGGTCTCGATGCGAGAGAGCGTGTCGCGGGGCGCGTTCGAGTGGACGGTGGTCAGCGACCCGTCGTGGCCGGTGTTCATCGCCTGGAGCATGTCGAGCGCCTCGGCGCCTCGGGCCTCGCCGACGACGATGCGGTCGGGCCGCATGCGCAGGGCGTTGCGGACCAGGTCCCGGATCCGGATCTCGCCTCGCCCCTCGATGTTCGGGGGCCGGGCCTCGAGGCAGAGGACGTGGGGCTGCTGGAGCTGCAGCTCTTTGGCGTCCTCGATGGTGATGATGCGCTCGTCGGCGGGGATGAACGCCGACAGCACGTTCAGCAGCGTCGTCTTGCCGGTGCCGGTCCCGCCGCTCACGACGACGTTGAGCCGGCCCCGGACACAGCAGTCGACGAAGTGGGCCAGCTGGTCCGACACCGTCCCCATCTGCATGAGGTCGTCGACGGTGAACGGGTCGGCCCGGAACCGACGGATGGTGAGGAACGGCCCGCCGATCGCCAGCGGGTGCACGATGCAGTTGACCCGGGAGCCGTCGGGCAGCCGGGCGTCGACCATCGGCGTCGCCTCGTCGACCCGGCGTCCGACCTGGCTGACGATCTTGTCGATGATGCGCCGCAGGTGCTGCTCGTCGACGAAGCGGACGTCGCTCTGCACGATCCGGCCGTCCCGCTCCACGAAGACGTGGTGCGGCCCGTTGACCATGATCTCGCTGATCCCCGGGTCGCGGAGCAGCCGATCGATGGGCCCGTACCCGAGGATGTCGTCGAAGACCGACTGGATGAGGGCCTGGCGCTCGGCCGACCCGAGGGCGAGCCGCTCCTGGGCCAGCGCCCGGTGTAGCTGCTCCTCGACCTGCTTGCGCAGCTCGGACTCCGAGACCCGCTGGTCGTAGAGCAGCGGACCCAGCTCGGAGACGACGAACTGGTGCATCTTCTGGCGCAGGTCCTCGAGCACGTGGGTGCGCGCGTTGGCGCGGGCCGGCGCGGCCGTGGTCGGCGCCGCGGGAGGCCACTGGCCGGTGACGGTCATGCCCGCATCGCCTTCCGGGCCCGACGTCCGAGCTTGCCGCGGCTGTAGACCTCGGGACCGAGCAGCGACAGCGCGATGCGGTCGAGGGCCCGGGCCGCCGGCGATGTCGGGGCATGCTCGACCACCGGCACCCCGGCGTTCACCGCGATCGGCACCGAGATGTCGGAGGGGATCGGGAACCGGGCCGGCAGCCCGAGGACCTGCTCGACCTCGGTGACGTCGAGCTTCACCTGGGTGTTGGCCCGGTTGAGCACCAGCCGCAGCTTCGGCCCCGCGATCGACAGCAGGTCGAGGGCCTGCATCCCGATCTTCAGGTTCTTCACGCTCGGGATGTCCATCCCGCCGACCAGCAGGACCTCGTCGGCGGCGTCGATGAGCGCCACCGCGACCTCGTCGAGCTGGGCGGGCAGGTCGGCGACCACGAACGCACAGGAGCCCGAGAGCACCCGGCAGACCTCCACCAGCTCGTTGGGCAGGAGGCCACCGGCGAGCAGGGGCTCGGTCGGGGCCGGCAGCACCAGCAGCCCGCTGGCCGGGTGTCGGGTGAGCATCGTGCGCACCAGCTCGCCGTCGCCGTACTGGGCGGCGGCGATGGCGTCGAGCACCGTGTGCTGGGGCGGCAGCCCGAGCAGCACCGCGACGTCCCCGAAGTTCACGTCGGCGTCGACGAGCGCGACCCGATCGTCGGTGCGGTGGGCCAGGGCGACCGCGACGTTGATGGCGACGGTGCTCTTGCCCACGCCGCCCTTCGGCGAGAACACGACCACGAGCCGCCCGGGCGCGGAGCGCGTGGCGGCGACGGCCGGCACCCGGGACGCGGTCCCGGCGAGCAGCCCGCCCACCCGCGCCACGGCCTGGGTCAGCGCGGCGGCGTCGGGGGCGGCGACGGTGTCGCGGGCCCCGGCGCGGAGCGCGGCCTGCAGCAGCGGGGTCGTGACCTCGTCGGCGGCGAAGATGGCGCCCAGCTCGGGATGGGTGCTGACGAGCCGGTGGACCTGCTCGAAGCCGTACTCGGACGCCAGCCCGGGCCCGAAGACCGCCACGACGGGGCGCCCGGGTCGCAGCGCCTGCACCAGCTCCTCGATGGCGCCGAACTGGGCGGCGGTGGAGAGGCTGGTGCCGAGCCGCAGCCGCGACCGACCGTCCGGCTCGACGATCGCTACGTCGTAGGCGCTGGGCGCGGCCGGGCTCCAGTGGACGCCCGACGCGCCGCCGTGCTCGATGGCCACGTGGCTACCGTCCGCTGGCCGGGACGGCCGCGCTCGGCGACGAGGCGCTGAGCGCGTGCAGGGTGAGGTAGAGGTTGCCGGCCTTGCTGGCGGTCACCACCTTCAACGCGTCGGGCACGCTCACCTCGAAGGTGATGAGCCCGCTGGCGCTGGCCTGCGCGCTGGGCTGCTGCCCGGCGCTGCCGCCGCTCGACGGCTGCTGCTGGCCCACCGCCAGCACCGGGACGGTCTGGAGGATGTACGACGCGTTGCCGGTGGTGGGGTCGATGACCGCCAGGTCGACGTGGTCGCCGGGCGCGATCGCGTACGCGACCCCGTGGGCGGCGTCGACGGACACCGTCACCGCGACGAGGCCCTTGTCGCTGATGGCGCCGGCCAGCGACCCGCCGCTGGCCTGGGAGGGCGCCACGAAGCTCTCGGCGGTGATGAACTGCTTCGTCCCGATCGTCGACGCCGCGACCCGGCCCCGGAGCGCCGAGGTGTCGGTCACCGCGTCGGGCGGGACGGTGCCGCGCAGCACCCGGGCGGTGGTGATCAGGCCGTTCTGGACCGCGTTCTCACCGCTGGTGCCCTTCGGGATGCTGCTCGAGGCGACGAACGCCTCGACGAGCGACACGTTGCGCTGCGCCCGCTGATCCGCCGACGAGACGTAGAAATAGACGCCGATCCCGGAGACGGCGGCGAGGATGACCGCCGCGGCCGCGATCAGGGTGCGGCGATGGCCCACTGGCTCGCTCCCTCAGTCGGGCCCCCCTTGCGCCCCAAGGGCTGTCCCGACCCTCATCGTCGGCCCGCGCCTGGCCGACCTTGAGACGAACTGCGGAGAGGGGGCGGCGCGCTGGGGGCGCGGCCCGAGTCAGCCCTCGGCGGCTGGGCCGGCCTCGGGCTCGATGGCGGCGGGATCGGGGGCGTCGGCCGCGGCCGCGGTATCGAGCGTCCCGGCGGTGTCGGCGGCCGCGGTGGCCTCCTCGCCCGCCTCGGCCGACGGCTCGTCACCGGGCGGCCCGACGTAGTTGCCCTGCTCGTCGTAGGCGTGCTCGCCGAACTGCTCCTGGTACTCGGCGGCGACGACGCCGCCCTCGGCCGCCTGCTTGATGGACAGCGAGATGCGGCGGCGCTCGAGGTCGATGTCGATGATCTTCACCCAGAGCTCCTCGCCCGGGGTGACGACCTGCTCCGGCGCCTCGACGTGGTGCCCGGCCATCTCCGAGATGTGGACGAGGCCCTCGATGCCCTCCCCGACCTGCACGAACGCACCGAAGGGAACGAGCTTGGTGACCCGCCCGTAGACGAGCTCGCCGACCTGGTGGCCGTCGGCGAACTCCTGCCACGGGTCCTGCTGGGTGGCCTTCAGGGAGAGCGAGATGCGCTCCCGGGACAGGTCGACGTCGAGGACCTGGACCGTCACCTCGTCGCCGACCTGCACCACCGAGCTGGGGTGGTCGACGTGCTTCCAGGACAGCTCGGAGACGTGGACGAGGCCGTCCATGCCGCCGAGGTCGACGAAGGCGCCGAAGTTCACGACCGAGGACACGACGCCCTGGCGGATCTCGCCCGGCTTCAGGTTGGCGAGGAACTCGTCGCGCTGCTCGCGCTGGGTCTCCTCGAGGTAGGCCCGGCGGGACAGCACCACGTTGTTGCGGTTCTTGTCGAGCTCGATGATCTTGCACTCGAGGGTGCGCCCGACGAACGGCTGCAGGTCGCGTACGCGGCGCAGGTCGACAAGCGACGCGGGGAGGAAGCCCCGCAGCCCGATGTCGAGGATGAGCCCGCCCTTCACCACCTCGATGACGGGGCCTTCGACGATGCCGTCCTTCTCCTTGATCTCCTCGATGGTGCCCCACGCCCGCTCGTACTGGGCCCGCTTCTTCGAGAGGATGAGGCGGCCGTCCTTGTCCTCCTTGGTGAGGACCAGCGCCTCGAGCTCCTCGTCGAGGGACACGACCTCGCTGGGGTCGATGTCGTTGCGGATCGACAGCTCCCGCGACGGGATGACGCCCTCGGACTTGTAGCCGATGTCGAGGAGCACCTCGTCGCTGTCGATCTTGACGACCTTGCCGGTGACGATGTCACCGTCGTCGAACTCGACGATGGTCGCGTCGACGGCGTCGGAGAACGACTGGCCGCCGAGATCGTCGAGGACGACGGGGGTGTCGTCGGTGGGTCCGCCGCCCGCGGGCGGATCCTCCTCGAGGACGGGGGCGCTGGTGCCGCCCGTCGCCTCCTGCTCCGACAACGTAGGGGACCTGACTTTCGGACCTCGTCGCTCTCGTCCCGGGACGCGAGCGCCGGTGGCCTCGGTTGAGGCCGCCGGCCCAGGCTACAGGTTCACGCGCGTCGTCGTGCCAGCAGGAGCAGCTCGGGCTGGTCGACGTCGGGCGGCGCGGCGCGGTACCGGCCCGGTGTCACGCCGTGCACCGCGAGCACGTCGAGGCCGGAACGATCGGCGAGGAGCTCCAGCTCGCGCGCGGTGAAGCAGGTCGTCCAGAGGTCGGCGGTGCGCTCCTCGCCGGCCCGGTTGCGCAGCGTGGTCACCTCGTGGAGCACCCCGGTGGCGGCGTCGAGGGTCTCGTCCGGCTCGAGGTGGCGGGCGGCGAACACGAGCGCGAAGGCGCTCACGGCCAGGGTGCCGCCCGGACGCACCGCGGCGGCGAGGCGCGCGAACACGTCGAGGTCGTCGCGGCCGCCGAGGAGCCCGAACCCGCCCTGGCAGAGGCAGATCGCGGCGTCGAACTCGCCCCGGTACGGGAGGTCGCGCGCGTCGAGGACCTCGAAGCGGGCCGGCAGGTCGGAGGCCGCGGCGGCGGCGGTGGCGAGCTCCACGAAGTCCGGGGAGGCGTCGACGCCGGTCACCCGGATCCCGCGCCGGGCCAGCGCGAGCGCGTGGCGGCCGGGGCCGCAGCCGACGTCGAGGACGTGCTGGCCGGTCGCCAGCCCGAGCGCGTCGA
This sequence comes from uncultured Actinomycetes bacterium, assembly GCA_937927875.1. Classification (GTDB taxonomy): domain Bacteria; phylum Actinomycetota; class Acidimicrobiia; order IMCC26256; family PALSA-555; genus PALSA-555. Next base: position 23,903 of record CALEYV010000165.1, read on the forward strand.
CGAGGAAGTCGACCTCCTGGTCGGTGCCCCGGGTGAACGCCATGACCCGGCCGGTGCCGGGCGCCCAGTAGGCGGGGCCGAGGAAGGCGGCCACCTCGTTGAACCAGGGCCCGGCCGCCACGCGCTC
>CALEYV010000166.1 GCA_937927875.1 uncultured Actinomycetes bacterium
GACCGTGGCCGCTGGCCACCCTCGGCTCCTCGACGGCCCCACGCCCCGTCGGCCCGGCGTCACCTTCAAGTCCTCGATCGGGATGGGGGGCTACAACACCGCCGTCCTCCTGGACGAACCCGGCTGCTGAGCGCGCGAGCCCTCTCACTCTCCGTGCTAGCCTGACCGGCCTCTGGGGCCCTTGTGGCCCCTGTGGCTGAGGCAGGGCAAGCCGGGGTCAACCGGCGGGAGGGACTGGTCGAGTCCTATGTCCATCGACGGACATACGGAGCTGACGGCTGGCGACGCGGCCTCGGTCGACGGGCTCGACCGCATCGAGTCCTTCTCGCGCCTGTGGAGAGTCGCGACCTTCGAGTACGACGTCACCGGCGACGTCCTCTACTGGTTCGACGATCCACAGGCCGCGCTCAACCTGTCCGAATCGGCCACCGCGACGCTCCTCGACCCGATCCTGGTCGCGGTCCGGCGCGGCGCGCCGTGGGAGCACTACGACCTCGACCGCACCCTCGAGGACCTCACCGGCGACCCGGTCGACCTGCGGGTCCAGGCCCGGCTCCTGCGGGGCCCAAGCGACGAGGTGGCCGGCTTCGTCGGGATCATCACCGACGTCTCCGAGCAGCACCGGACCGAGCGGGCCCTGCGCGGGATCATCGACCGCTACCGGAACCTCGTCGACCTGATCCCGGACCCGATCGTCGTCCACCAGGACGGTCTGGTCCGGTTCATGAACCCGGCCGGCCTGCGGGCGGCCGGCGACCGCCGGCTCGAGGAGCTCATCGACCGACCCATCCTCGACTTCGTCCACCCGTCGTCGCTCGAGGAGACGCTGGAGCGGATCGACGCGCTCACCGAGCCCGGCATGGTGTCCGAGCCGTCGGAGGCGGTCCTCCTGAACCCCGACGGGGTGCGGACGATCGTCGAGTCGATCAGCGTCCGCACCGAGTGGGAGGGCCGGCCGGCCTTCCAGGTCATCCTGCGCGACATCACCGAGCGCCGGCGCGCCGACGCCGCCCTCCGGTACCGGGCCAGCCTCATCACCCACGTCTCGGACGCGGTCGTCGCCACCGACGCCGACGGCACCGTCCGGGGCTGGAACCCGGCCGCCGAGCGCCTCTACGCCCGCCCCGCCATCGACGCCATCGGCCGTCGGGTGCGCGAGGTGCTCGGGCCGGGCGCGGTCGACGGGGCCGGCACGACCCGGGCCGGCGACGTCGAGCACCGCCGGGCCGACGGCTCCTCCCTCAACGTGTTCGTGTCGGTGGCGCCGGTGCGCGACGAGCTCGGCGAGGACGCCGGCACCGTCGCGGTGTGCCGCGACCTGACCGAGCGGCTCGAGCGGCAGGCCGCCGAGGCCCGCTACAGCGCGGTCGTGGCCGCCCTCGACGAGGGCGTCGTCGTCGTGGACCGGGACCGCACCATCGTCTCGGTCAACGCGTCGGCCCGGGCCATGCTCGGCAGCTGGCTCGACGTCGGGCTCGAGGTCGGCGCCCTGCTCGAGCGCTGGCCGATGGTGACCGAGACCGGACACCCGCTCGACCCCGCGTCGCACCCCCTGGCGGTGGCGCTCGAGACCGAGAAGCCCCAGAGCCGGGTCGTGATCGGGCTCACCGGTGACGACACCCGCTGGTTCTCGGTCAGCGCCCAGCCCCTCGACACCGCCCAGCGCGGCCATGGCGACGCCGTCGTCTGCTCGTTCTTGGAGATCACCGTCCGCAAGCGGGCCGAGGACGAGCTCGGGTTCCAGGCCACGCACGACCCGCTGACGCGCCTCCCGAACCGGGACCTGCTCCTCGAGACCCTGGCCGCCAGCGGGAACGGCGGGCGGGAGGCAGCGCTCATCATGGTGGACCTCGACCGGTTCAAGACGGTGAACGACAGCTTCGGCCACGCGGTCGGCGACCGCGTCCTCCAGCTCATCGCGAGCCGGATCGCCAACGTCGTCGGGGACGTCGGTCGCCTCGGGCGCCTGGCCGGTGACGAGTTCCTCGTCGTGTGCTCGGAGGGCGACGCCGAGAGCGTGGGCCGGCTCGCCGACCAGATCAGCGAGTCCGTGCGACGGCCCCTGCGACTCCCGTCGGGCCGGGAGCTGGTCGTCACCGCCAGCATGGGCATCGCGTACGCGGCGGGCAGCGACGCGGCACCGGAGGTGACCCTGTCGCACGCCGACGTCGCCATGTACCGGGCCAAGGACCTCGGCCGGGCCCGGGTGGAGGTGTTCGACGACGAGCTGCGATCGGTGGTCTCCCGGCGCCTGCTCATCAACGAGGGCCTCCGCGGCGCCGTCGACGCTCACGAGATCGGCGCCCACTACCAGCCCATCGTGCGGGCCGGCGACCGCACGCTGGCCGGCGTCGAGGCCCTCGCCCGCTGGGAGCACCACACCCTGGGCCAGATCAGCCCCGGCGAGTTCATCCCGGTGGCCGAGGACAACGGCCTCGTGGTCGCCCTCGGCACCCACATCCTCCACGTCGCCTGCTCGGACCTCGCCCGCTGGGCCCGGGGGCGGCGAGGGCCGCGCGACCTCACCCTGAACGTCAACCTCTCGCCCCGCCAGCTCGTCGACCCAGAGCTGGTCCCCACGATCGAAGGCATCCTGGCCACCACCGGGTTCCCGGCCAGTCGGCTGTGGCTGGAGGTCACCGAGTCGGTCTTCCTCGAGGACGCCAACTACATCTCGAAGACGCTGTCCGACCTGCGGGCGGTCGGCGTCCACTTCGCGATCGACGACTTCGGCACCGGCTACTCGTCGCTCGCCTACCTGAAGCGGTTCCCGGTCGAGGCGCTGAAGATCGACCGCTCCTTCGTCGAAGGGCTCGGCCACGACCCCGAGTCCGAGGCGATCGTCGCCGCCATCATCGGCCTCGCCCAGTCGCTGCGCCTCACCACCATCGCCGAAGGGGTCGAGCAGGCGGCGCAGGCGACGCGCCTCACCGACCTCGGCTGCGACCTGCTCCAGGGCCACCTGCTCGGCTCGCCGGCGCCCGCCGCGCACCTCCAGCTCCCCGGCGACACGCCGCGTCGCAGCCGCTGACCGACTGACGCCGGCCGTGCCCGGCCGGTGTCACGTTTGTAGGCTGCCGCCCTCCGACCGAGGGGGAGGCGGCGGCCACCGTGGCGCTCGAGCAGGACCCGACGCGACCGCCGAGCGCGCCAGCACCTCGCTTCGGGCGCGTGCTGCTGCTCATCGTCTTCTGCGCGCTCGGGCTGCGGGTCGGCTACGTGCTCAGCGTCACCCGCTACGACCACGGGTTCTACGACGCGGTCTTCTACCAGCTCGAGGCGCACACGGTCGCCGACGGGCGGGGCTTCGTGTACCCGCTGCCCGGCGCGCTGGGCGGCCAGGCGGCGGCCGACCACCCGCCGCTCACCGTGATCGCCCTCGTCCCGGCGGCCAAGCTCACGCGCGGCACGTTCTGGATGCGGATAACCATGGTCCTGCTCGGCGCCGCGGTCGTGGCCCTCGTCGCGCTGCTCGGCCGGAGGCTCGGCGGACCCCGGGTCGGGCTCCTCGCGGGCGGCCTGGCCGCGGTGTACCCGAACCTGTGGCTGAACGACGGCCTCGTGATGTCCGAGACCCTCGCCGCGCTCACCAGCGTCGCCGCGCTCCTCCTCGCCTACCGGCTCCTGCGAAGACCTTCGACCGGCGTCGCGGTCGGCCTCGGCGCCGTCTGCGCCCTGGCCGCCCTCACACGCGAGGAGCTGGTCCTCTTCGTCCCGCTGCTCGCCCTCCCCGCGGCGTGGCTCTCTTCGCGGGACCCGAAGACGCGGCGGCGCGTCTCGGCGGGCGTCGTCGGCGCCGCCGTCGTGGTGGCGGCCCCGTGGGTGATCTTCAACCTCACCCGCTTCGACGACCCGACGTTCTTCTCGACCGGCGACGGCGCCGCGCTGCTCGGCTCGTACTGCGGGCGCTCGTACCACCCGCCCGCGATCGGGTTCTGGAACCTGAAGTGCCTGCCCGTGAACCAGCCGCCTGGCGACCAGTCCGTCGTCTCGGCCGACTACCGCCAGCGCGCCATCACGTACGCGGGCCACCACCTCGGCGACCTGCCGGTCGTCGTCGCGACCCGGCTCGGGCGGATGCTCGGCGTGTACAACCCCGGCCAGCTGGCCCGGTACAACTCGGGCGAGGGGAGACCGGAGTGGGCGTCGCTGCTCGGCCTCGCGACCTTCCTGCTGCTGCTCCCCATCGCGGTCGGAGGCGGCATCTGGCTACGGCGCCGGCGGGGGCGGCTGTGGCCGCTGCTGGCGCCGGGCGTCCTGGTGCTCGTCTCGACCGCGCTCGTCTACGGCACGCCCCGCTTCCGAGCCCCCGCCGAGCCGGTCGTCGTCGTCCTCGCTGCCGTCGGCGTGGCGGCGCTGCTAGCCCGTCGGTGGCCTGAATGGCAGCTGGACGTCACCGAGGTCGCGGTCCCCGCGCCGGCCGCGTCACGGGCGACCTGATCACACCCGATCGTCGTCGGATTTCGCCCGACGGTGCTGGCGTAGCAGCCGGTCCCGCACGCCCCACCACGTGACGAGCAGGAGCTCCTCGGCCGCGCTGCCCCATGTCATCTTCGAGTTGCCGCGCACCCGGTCGGTGAACACGATCGGGACCTCCTCGACCTGGCCCCCCGCGAGCCACACCCGGTAGGCGGTCTCGATCTGGAACCCGTAGCCCTTGGCTCGGGAGTGCGCGAAGTCGATGCGGCGCAGCAGGTCGGCGCGGTACGCGCGGTAGCCGGCGGTGGCGTCCCTCACCGGCAGCCCGAGGACGAGCGCCGCGTACCGGTTGCCGTACTTCGACAGCGCGCGGCGCAGCCACGGCCAGTGGGGGATCGAGCCGCCCGGGACGTAGCGCGACCCGATCGCGACGTCGGCGCCGTCGTCGACGGCGCGCAGCAGCGTCGGGATGACCGCCGGGTCGTGCGAGAGATCGGCGTCCATCTGGACGATGCGGTCGTACCCGCGGTCCATCGCGGCGCTGAAGCCGGCCCGGTACGCCTCGCCGAGCCCATCCTTCGACGGCCGGTGGAGCACCTCGATGCGGCCGAGCTCCTTCCCGAGCCGCTCCGCGATCGCCCCCGTGCCATCGGGGCTGTTGTCGTCGACGACGAGGACGTCGAGGTCGGGCGCGGCGGCGCGCAGCCGGCGGAGGAACTCCTCGATGTTGTCCGCTTCCTGATACGTCGGCGTGACGACCAGCGTCGGCATCCGAGCAGGCTACCGGTCGCCGCGCGCCAGGGGCGTCGCACGGGTGGCGACGTCGCGGGCCCGACGTCGCTACCGGTGGCAGCGTGTGTAGAGCTCGTAGTGGGGATGAGGCCCGAAGGTCCCGACGCGGCAGAAGCGCTCGCGCACGACGACGTTGGGCTCGTTGGGTCCGAGCTTGCGAGAGTCGTTCGGCTCGTTCCATCCCGACCACTGGTCGGAGAGGATCAGGACGTCGGCCCGCCGCACCTCGTCGGCGAGGCCCGAGTTCTTGGCGTTGGCGACCCCCGGGTCCATCTCGATGTAGCGGGTGCCCGGCGTGAGCTGGGGGAGCAGGTAGTAGAAGAACGCCTCGCTGTAGGGCGTCTTGCGGAGGTCGATGGGTCCCACGATGAGCCGCTGCCCCGGCTTCGTCACCCGCTCGACCGCGTCGAGCAGCTCGATCGCCGGCTTCGGGAACGCGGTGTACCAGGTCCGGCCCCGATGGGTCACGCTGGTCGCGACCCGGTGGCCCCCGAAGGTCTGCACGGCGAAGTCGGCGTAGGTGCGCACCGTGAAGTTCGGGATGACGAAGACGAGCAACGCCAGGAGCGCGCCGCCGGCCGTCGCGGCGACGGTGCGGGTGGGCCACGCGGGCCGGCGGGCGCGGACGAGCTCGAGCACCGCCACCGGCAGGAACGCGATGGTCACGCACGACACCCAGTCGAGGTGCGCGGAGTCGGCGCGCTGGACGGCCTGGGGGAGGATCCCGACGCTGAAGCCGGCCACCGCGAGCAGGAGGCGGGCGCGCACCGACGCCCGGTCCCGGCGGACCGCCGTCACGCCGGCGGCGACGAGGACGACGACGGACACCAGGAGCAGGAAGAACCAGATCGTGAGCTGCGCGGGGGCGGCCGGCTTCGGCAGCGGCCACCGGAGCGCGACCAGCGTCCCGAACCGCTCGAGGATGCTGTCGAGCATGTGCCACGACGGCGGGACCGGCAGGTGGCGGCCGCCCCGGAGCTTGAAGAGCGGCTCGGTGATCATGCCGCGGAAGACCGTCCCCGCCCCGGCCGTCGCGAGGTGGACGAGGTACGGCGAGAGGCCGAGCGCGACGCCGATGCCGAACCGCTGCCGGAGGGCGCGGGCCGCCCCCCAGCCGAGCGCGAGGGCGGACAGCGCCACGGCGAGCACCAGATCGATCCGGTAGAGGAGCGCGAAGCCGGCCAGCAGGCCGGCCACCAGCGCGAGGCGCGACGCGTGGCGTCCGTCCCCGGCCTCGCGGCCGGCGGCGGCGACGGCGAGGGCCAGCAGCCCGAGGCCGACCGCGCCGGCCCACGCCAGCGCGGTCAGGCCGATCGACGGCACCAGGAAGAGGAGGGACGCCAGGGCGCACGACAGCGCCGCCGCCCGTCCCCACCGCCGGGCGAGCGCGAACACCGAGAAGACCACGGTGAGCTGCTGCGCGAGGCCGACGAGGCGCTCGACGACGAGGGAGGTGCCGAACACCTTGAACAGGCCGGCCAGGGTCCAGAGGCTCCCGGGCCCGTAGAGATAGAGGAAGTCCCGGTTCGGGACCGCGCCGCGCAGCACCCGGTCGGGGAAGACGAGCATGAAGCCCTCTTCCATCGGCGGGCCGTTGGCGCGCAGCAGACCGCGGAGGGGCAGCGCGAAGAAGGCCAGGAGGATGCCGACCGCGAGCAGGTCGCGCCGGTCGACGCGTCGCCACCAGCCGGGCGCGGACGCGACCGTCTCGGGCCGACCCGCGAGGGTGCCGGCGGCGGTCACCGGCTCAGGGCGTCAGCGTCGGCTGGCGCCCGAGGAGGTGGGAGCGCCCGAAGACGAACGCGGCCGCGTAGGCGCCGGCGACGATGATGAGCAGCGCCCGGTACCCGATGATCAGGGTCGTGTACTCGAGCAGGCCCCCGACCATCGCCCCCAGCAGGTTGACGGCGAACGCGGTGGTCGACGAGCCGGACTCCTTGAACCGCTCGGAGAAGATCAGGTTGGCGAAGAAGACGGGCGCGAACGCCAGCGCGACCGCGGCGATGAAGCGGGGCAGGAACGACAGGGACAGCAGCGCGCTGGGTGGGACCGCGTACGCGACCACGAGCGCGGCGAAGAGCAGGACGTACAGGCGGGCGGGTCGTCGGAACGTGACGCGCCGACAGATCTCGACTGCGAGCAGCACGGTCAGGAGAATCCCCAGGAACACCAAGGCGTTCACAAACCACGTGGTGCCGAAGAGGAGCGCGAACTGCACCACGTTCTTCGTCTCGAGGAGCAGGAACGCGACCCCGAGGAAGAAGAGGTCCAGGTAGCGACTCATGGTGCGCACCGGTCCGGCGGTCAGCCGCACGGCCAGGATCGAGAAGGCGAGGATGAGCAGGTCGGTGACGATGTAGAGCGACGGCATCGACCGGGTGCGCAGGTACGGGAAGGGGTGGTCGTCGGTGGCCGGCGCGGGCACCGAGCCGGAGGGCTTCCACACCGCGGTGCAGTGCACGTCGGCCGGGTTCGGGGCGTCGACGAGCGCGGTGAACCGGTTCGAGCCCACGCCCGAGCCGTCCTCGCACGGCGTGTGGTGGAAGACCTGCTGGAGCGTGCCGCCGAGCCGGTCGAGCAGCCACGGGGATCGGTAGTAGTTGTACATCGCGAACACGCCGCCGGGCTTCAGGTGGTCGCGCGCCGACTCGATCGCCTGCTGCGTGAAGAGGTAGCTCTCGAGCCGCACCGAGCCCTGGCCCGGGACGAGCGTGATCGAGTCGGTCAAGGCCAGCAGGATGAGGTCGTAGTGGCGGCTCGTCTGCTCGAGGAAGGCGCGGCCGTCGGTGGTGTGGACCGAGACCCGAGGATCGGAGTAGGGGTGGTCGGGGTGGGTCTCCCGACCGAGCTGCACGATCCGGGGATCGATCTCGACCGCGTCGACGTGCCGGGCGCCCCGCGCCAGCGCTACCGAGGCGTCGTTGCCACCGCCGGCGCCGATCACGAGCACGTTGTTGAGCTGCTGGTGTGCGACCTGGTCGTACACCAGCCGGTAGATCGGGTTGATCGTGTTGTGGAGGTTGACCTGGTGCAGGACGCCGTTGACCTTGATGTACGGCGCACCGCCATTGGTGTTGGTCTTGATCTTGTAATACGGCGACCAGCTGATTCCGGGCGCGAAGGACTCGAAGCCGAGCAGCACGAGGATGGCGACGAACGCCGCCACCTGGGCCAGCTTGAGCCACGCGACCGTGCCGGTGGTGCGCTCCAGCCCGAGCAGCAGGACCGCGACGACTGCTCCCCAGGCGATCGACGGCGCGCTGAGCAGGGACAGCAGCGACGCGGCCAGGATGCCGAGCACGCTGCCGACCAGGTCGAGGCGGTAGGCGTCGAGTGGCTCGAAGCGCTTGAAGGTCCGTGCGACCCCCTCCGCGATCAGCGTCATGACGGCCGCGACGGCGAGGAAGATCACGGTGAGCACGAGCTCGCGCGGAGGGCCCTGCGCCTCGACGTTGCCGAAGTAGATGAAGTTCCCGCTCGAGCTGCTCAGCTCGACCGGGAAGAAGCGGACGAACGCGACGAGGCCCGCGAGCACGATTGGGGCGTACGGGAAGAGGTTCAGCCGGCGGTTGGCGCGCAGGAATCCGATGCCGATGCCGAGGAAGCTGCCCAGCAGGACGAAGTTCGTGAAGTAGGAGAGGTGGACGATGTTCTCGCCGGTCCACCGGATCAGCGACAGCTCGAGGAAGAGCAGCAGGAACGAGAGCAGGACCAGCCGGAGCTGATCGCGGCGAGTCGGAGCCGTCGGTGCCACCGCCCGGGCCCCGTCGGCCGGTGGTGCGGCGGCAGAAGCCGGGGCTCGAGTCTCGGATCGCACCGGCGGGAGACTGTAGTCGGGCCCCTTCGACGCGCTCCGACGCGGCGGCGTTCGCGTCGTTGTCGTTGCACACGCGACGCGCGGTCCGCCGACGAGCAGCACATCGACGTGTGACGTCGGCCGCGGTTAGCGGCTCCGAGCAGCGCTGCGCGAGACTGTCCCCTCGCTTCGTTCGTACCGGAGGGGTCGGTGTCGACCGCTGAAGCGCCGGGTCCCGCCTCCCGGTACCGCAAGCTCTCCGTGATCGTGCCCGTCTACAACGAGCGCAACACGGTGGCCGAGATCGTGCGTCAGATGCGGGCCGTCGAGCTGCCGCTCGACCGCGAGGTCGTGATCGTCGACGACGGCAGCACCGACGGGACGCGTGACATCTTGAAGCAGCTCGCCGACTCCACCGTCCGGGTCGTCCTGCACCCGGCCAACCACGGGAAGGGAGCCGCGGTCCGTACCGGCCTGGCCCAGGTCACGGGTGACCTCGTGCTCATCCAGGACGCCGACCTCGAATACGACCCCGAGGACTGGCCGAAGCTGCTCGCGCCGGCCCTCAAAGGCCGGGCTCAGGTCGTCTACGGCTCGCGCTTCACCGGCGAGCGGCGCAACATGCTGTTCCTGCACTGGGTCGGCAACCGGCTGCTGTCGCTCTGCACGAACGTCCTCTACAACACGACGCTCTCGGATATGGAGACATGCTACAAGCTGTTCGATCGCGAGCTGATCGCCTCGATCAACCTCCGCGCCAGCGGCTTCGACTTCGAGCCGGAGGTGACCGCGAAGGTGCTGCGGCGGGGCGTTCGGATCTACGAAGTCCCGATCTCGTACTCGGGCCGGGAGTTCGACGAGGGCAAGAAGATCACCTGGAGGGACGGCATCGTCGCGCTCAGGACCCTCATCAAATATCGCTTCATCGAGTGAGCAGCACGCAGCCGGTTGAGCAGGTGACCGCGGGTCGCGACGAGCCCGCCGACGGCGTGGAACCCACCTCGACACCGGGCCCGGGCGGCCCGGCGTGGCTCCGCGACCCTCGGCTCCCGACCCGGCTGTTCGTCGCCTCGATGATGCTGGCGTGCTTGCCGGTCATCATCGCGGTCGTCCGTGCGATCCATCGACGCTGGATTCCGACCAGCGACGACGCCCTCTTCGCGATCCGGGCCCGGGACGTCTTCAGCTACCACCACGTCCCGCTGCTCGGCCTGGACAGCTCGGCGTCGCTCGCCGCGTCGACGACGCTGCATCATCCCGGGCCGCTGCTCTTCGACGTGCTCGCGGTGCCGGTTCGGCTCTTCGGCGGTCACGCCGGCCTCGCGCTCGGCGTCGGGCTCATCAACGTCGTCGTCATCGTCATCACCGCCGTGTTCGCAGCTCGGCGGGGCG
>CALEYV010000167.1 GCA_937927875.1 uncultured Actinomycetes bacterium
GGGCGGGGGAGCGGTCGTCGCCTCGGGCATCGCCGGCCGATCGTACCGGCGGCGGGTTCTGGCGCTTGCGGGACAAGGGCTACCGTCCCGCCGGTGACCGGTCCCGAGCTACCCGTGAACCTGCGGCCGGGCGGCCTCGACGAGACCGTCCTCGACCCCGAGCCCGACGCCGCCCTCGATGCCATCGCCGCCGCGCTGGGCGGCCCCATCCCGGACCGCCGGGCCGCGCTGCGCGCGGTGGCGGCCCGCTGGCAGGCCTGCCTGGAGGCGTGGGCCCGGCTCGGCGACGCCACCGACGACGACGTGACCGCCTACGCCTGTTACCGGGTCGCCTACCACCGGGGGCTCGACCGGCTGCGTCGAGCGGGATGGCGCGGGTCGGGCTACGTGCGCTGGGCCCAACCCGAGAACCGGGGCTTCCTCCTCGGCCTGGCCGGGCTGGGCCGGGCCGCGGCCGCCCTCGGCGAGACCGAGGAGGCCGAGCGGGTCCGGGAGTTCCGCCACCAGCTCGACCCCGACTGGGATGGGAACGCCGAAGCCGTGCCCAACTAGCCTCTTCCCGATGCGCCGAGCCCTCGTCACCGGGATCACCGGCCAGGACGGCCGCTACATGTCGGAGTTCCTGACCGGCAAGGGCTACCAGGTGTTCGGGCTGGTCCGGGGCCAGAACAACCCCAAGATCCAGCTGGTCCAGGACGAGAACCCGTCCCTCGAGCTGGTCGAGGGCGACCTGCGCGACCTCTCGTCGCTCATCGCCGCGCTCGAGCACGTCCAGCCCGACGAGGTCTACAACCTCGGCGCCATGAGCTTCGTGGCGCTGTCCTTCCGCCAGCCCGAGCTCACCGCCGACACCACCGGCCTCGGGGTGCTGCGGATGCTGGAGGCGATCCGGATCGTCGGCGGCGCTCAGCGCAACCCGATCCGGTTCTACCAGGCGTCCTCGTCGGAGATCTTCGGGAAGGTGCGCGAGACCCCGCAGACCGAGAACACGCCGCTGCACCCCCGGTCCCCGTACGGGGTGGCGAAGGTGTTCGGCCACTCGATCACCGTGAACTACCGCGAGTCCTACGGGATGCACGCCTGCTCGGGCATCTGCTTCAACCACGAGTCACCCCGTCGGGGCCTCGAGTTCGTGACCCGCAAGATCACGAACGGGCTGGCCCGCATCAAGCTGGGGCTCCAGGAGTCGATCACGCTCGGCAACCTCGACGCAGCGCGCGACTGGGGCTACGCCGGCGACTACGTCGAGGCGATGTGGCTGATGCTCCAGCAGGAGGAGCCGGACAACTACGTGATCGCGACCGGCGAGACGCACACCATCCGCGAGTTCCTCGACCTCGCGTTCCAGTGCGCGGAGATCGACGACTGGCAGCGCTACGTGCACACCGATCCTCGCTTCGAGCGGCCGGCCGAGGTGGACCTGCTCTGCGGCGACGCCACCAAGGCCCGCGAGAAGCTGGGCTGGAAGCCCCAGGTCACGTTCGCGGACCTGGTCCGGATCATGTACGAGTCGGACCTGGCCGAGGAAGCGGCCCGGGCCGAGCTCGACCGCTGAGCTACAGCCGCTGGGCGGCGCGGGCCGCGACGAGCGACGGGTCCCACACCGGCCCGAACGGCGGCGCGTACGACAGGTCGAGCATCGCCACCTCGCCGACCGTCATCTCGTTCCAGATCGCGGTGGCGAGGGCGTCGATGCGCTTCGCCGCCCCCTCCTCGCCGACGATCTGGGCGCCGAGCAGCCGCCCCGTCCCCCGCTCGGCGACGACCCGGACCCGCATCGGCGCCGCGCCCGGGAAGTAGCCGGCCCGGCTCGTCGCCTCGATCGTGACCGCGTCGGCCTCGAGGCCGACCGCGGCGGCCTCGCGCTCGTTGAGCCCGGTGCGGGCCACCTCGTACTTGCAGACCTTCACCACCGCGGTGCCGACGACGCCGGGGAAGGCGGCGTCGCCACCGGTGGCGTTGATCCCCGCCACCAGGCCCTGCTTGTTGGCGTGGGTGCCGAGGGCGACGACGACCGGGCGGCGTGACACCCGGTGGAACGTCTCGGAGCAGTCGCCGGCCGCGAAGACGCCCGGCGCCGACGTCCGGGCGTGGTCGTCGACCGCGATGCCGCCGCTCGGGCCGATGGCGATGCCGGCGTCCGACGCCAAGTCGACGTTCGGGACCACGCCGAGCCCGAGGATCACGACGTCGGCGGGCAGGGTCCGGTGCGCGGTGTGCACCGCCCGGACCGAGCCGGCCTCGACGTCGAAGCGCTCGACCGCCTCCCCGCTGTGGACGGTGATGCCGACGTCCTGGAGCGCGTCGGCGACGAGGGCGCCCATCTCGGGATCGAGCGTCGTCATCGGCTGGGGCGCCGATTCGACGAGCGTCACCTCGAGGTCGCGCTGGCGCAGCGCCTCGGCGAGCTCGAGGCCGACGTACCCGCCGCCCACGACGACCGCGTGCCGCGGCTGGCGGGCGAGCGCGGCCCGCAGCGCCAGCCCGTCGCCGAGGGTCTGGACGCCGAAGATGCCGTCGGCGTCGACTCCCGGCAGGGGCGGGCGTCGGGGCGTGGAGCCGGTCCCGAGCACCAGCTGGTCGAAGGCCTCCCACGTCTCGGTCCCGTCAACGAGCCGGCGCACCCGCACCGCGCGCCGGTCGAGATCGACGGCGACGACGTCATGGCCGGTGCGGGCGTCGATGCCCCGCTGGCGGTGCTCCTGCGGCGACCGGGCGACGAGCCGGTCGGGGTCGTCGACGGTCCCGCCCACCAGGTAGGGGATGCCGCACGCGGAGTAGGACGTGTACTCGCCGCGCTCGAACGCGACGACGTCCAGCTCGTCGCGGCTCCGGCGTCGGCGGGCGGTGGCGGCGGCCGTCATGCCGGCGGCGTCGCCGCCGACAACGACCAGCCGCTCGGTCACCGACGGCTCGGCGTCGGGGCGGCCGCGTCGGTCACGGTCGCCATCGCGGCGTCGAGGGCGCGCTCGGCCTCGTCGACGAAGCGCCGGACCAGCTCGGCCGCCGGCACCAGGTCGTGGATGGCGCCGATCCCCTGCCCGGCCGGGTAGCACTCCCGGTCGGGGTCGACGTCGGTGGCCTCGTCACCCTGGGGCAGGTGCAGGAACCCGCCGCTGGTCGAGACGATCATCTGGTCGGGGAACGGCTTCAGGTCCTCGGGATGCTCCTCGTAGTGCTGGGTCACCTGGTTGCGCACCGCCCGCAGCGTCTTGCCGGTGAAGGCGCGGCTCACGACGGTGCCGTCCTCGGGGGTGCGGACGAGCGCGTCCTTGTAGCCGGGGACGGCGCGGGCCTCCGGCGTGGCGATGAAGCGGGTGCCGACCCACACCCCGTCGGCGCCGAGCGTCAGCGCGGCCGCCAGCCCGCGGCCGTCGAAGATCCCGCCCGCGGCGACGACCGGGACCCGGTCGCCGACCGCGTCGACGATCTGGGGGACGAGGGGGAACGTGGCCACGGTCCCGGTGTGGCCGCCGGCCTCGGTGCCCTGCGCCACCACGAGATCGCACCCCGCCTCGACGGCCGCGATCGCGTGCCGCACCTTGCCGCACATGTTCACGACCACGACGTTGTTGGCGTGGCACCGCTCGATCACCTCGCGCGGCACGCCCAGCGCGGCGACGAACACCGGCACGTCCTCGGCCAGCATGATGTCGATGCTCTCGAGCATCTGGGCCGGCAGCGCGGTAAGCAGGTCGACGCCGAACGGCTTCGATGTCAGAGCCTTCGTGGCCCGGATCTCGTCCTGGAGCTGGGACGGCGTCATCGCCCCCGCGCCGAGGGTGCCGAACCCGCCCGCTTCGGACACCGCGGCGACGAGGCGGTGGTACGAGACGCCGCCCATGCCGGCGAGCATCACCGGGTGCTCGATCTGCAGCAGATCGGTCAGTCGAGTTCGCATACCGGCAGGGTAACGTGCAGCCGATGGCGGCTTCCCCGCCGCTGGTCGGCGTCATCATGGGTAGCGACTCCGACTTGCGCGTCATGCAGGACGCGGTCGACGTGCTCGCCGAGTTCGACGTCGCGCACGAGGTGCGCGTCGTCTCGGCGCACCGCACCCCCGACTGGCTCACCGAGTACGCGCAGGGCGCGACCGGTCGCGGGCTGCGGGTGATCATCGCCGGCGCGGGCGGCGCCGCCCACCTGCCGGGGATGACGGCGTCGATGACCACGCTGCCGGTCATCGGCGTCCCGGTGCCGCTGGAGCGGCTCGACGGCCTCGACTCGCTGCTCTCGATCGTGCAGATGCCGAAGGGTGTGCCGGTGGCGACGGTGGCCATCGGCAACGCCGCCAACGCGGGGCTGCTGGCGGTGCGGATCCTCGCCGTCGGCGACGACGCGCTGCGGGCGCGCCTCGAGCGATTCCACGCCGACCTGGCGGCGAAGGTGCGGAAGAAGGACGAGACGGTCCGCGGCGGGTCGACGGACCGGCCGTGAACACGTAAGAACCCGAGCCGACCTCCGTCACGGCGACGGCTCGACCGCGGGCCGACGGGCGCCTGAGTAGCGTCGCCGAGGCGTGGACGGCGAGGGGAACGCCTGATGTGGCCGGGGCCGCACGCCGAGCGCCGCCCTGACCACCCGGCGGTCGTGATGGCCGAGTCGGGCGAGACCGTCACGTACCGGGAGCTCGACGACAGCTCGAACCGTCTCGCGCAGCTCTTCTACGACCGCGGGCTGCGGTTCGGCGACCACGTCGCGATCCTCATGGAGAACCACCCCCGCTACCTGGAGGTGTGCTGGGCCGCGCAGCGATCGGGCCTCTACTTCACGCCGATCAACTACCACTTCAACGCCGAGGAGGTCGGCTACATCCTCGACGACTGCGACGCCGTCGCCCTCGTCGTCTCGGGCTCGCTGGCGAGCCCGGAGCTCGCGACCCAGCTCCCGGCCGCGGTCACCACCCGTCTCGTCGTCGGCGGGCCCGTGCCCGACGGCTGGGAGGGCTACGCCGAGGCGGTGGCCGCCTACCCGGCCGCGCCCCTCGCCGAGGAGCTCGAGGGCCACGCCATGCTCTACTCGTCCGGCACCACCGGCCGGCCGAAGGGGATCCGGTACACGCTCGAGCGGGCCCCGGTCGGCAACGCGGCCCCGATGCTGAGCGGCGTCACGAAGACCTACGGGCTCGACGAGGACAGCGTGTACCTGTCGCCGGCGCCCCTGTACCACTCGGCGCCGCTGCAGTTCTGCATCGCGGTGACGCGCATCGGCGCCACCGTCGTCGTGCTCGAGCACTTCGACGCCGCCGCCTGCCTGCGCGCCATCGAGCGCTACCACGTGACGCACGCCCAGTTCGTGCCCACGATGTTCGTGCGGATGCTGAAGCTGCCCGAGGAGGCGCGCCAGAGCGCCGACGTGTCGTCGCTGCGGCTCGCCATCCACGCCGCCGCGCCGTGCCCGGTCGAGATCAAGCGCCAGATGATCGAGTGGTGGGGCCCGATCATCATCGAGTACTACAGCGCCACCGAGGGCATGGGCTCCACCATGATCACGAGCGAGGCGTGGCTCGCGCATCCCGGGTCGGTCGGCAAGCCGTTCTTCTCCACCGTGCACATCCTCGACGAGGAGGGCGAGGAGTGCCCGGTCGGTGTCCCCGGCGTCGTCTGGTTCGAGCCCAGCCAGCGCACGCTCCACTTCGAGTACCACAAGGATCCCGCGAAGACGGCCCGCACGCGCGACGAGCGGGGATGGGCGTCGGTCGGTGATATCGGCTACCTCGACGAGGACGGCTACCTCTACCTGACCGACCGGCGCGACTTCATGATCGTGTCCGGCGGGGTGAACATCTATCCCCAGGAGGCGGAGAACCTCCTCGTCACCCACCCGAAGGTGCTCGACGCGGCGGTGTTCGGGATCCCCGACACCGAGATGGGCGAGCGGGTGCACGCGGTCGTGCAGCCGGTCGACTTCGCGGCCGCCGACGGCGACCTCGAGCGGGAGCTGCTCGGCTTCTGTCGCGAGCACCTCGCCCACTACAAGTGCCCGCAGGCCATCGACTTCGACGCCGAGCTGCCCCGCCAGCCGACCGGGAAGCTCTACAAGCGGCTCTTGCGCGACCGCTACTGGGGCGCCAAGCAGAGCCGCATCGTGTGAGCCGTCGCCCCCGACGGGCCCTGGCGACGGCACTCGGCCTGACCGCGGCGTTGATCGTCGCCGCTTCGCCCCCCGGCGCGGCGGCGAGCAGCAGGGCCGCGGGGCCATCGGCGGCCCCGTCCACGATCCACGTGCCCGACGATGCGCCGAGCATCCAGGCCGCGGTCGATCGCGCCTCCCCCGGGACGCTCGTGCTCGTCGCCCCCGGCGTCTACCGCCAGACGGTGCTCGTCACGCACCCTGACGTCGTGATCCGAGGCCTCGACCGGAACCGCACCATCCTCGACGGCGGCTTCCGCCTCCGTGACGGCATCGCGGTCGTCGCCGACGGGGTCGCGGTGGAGAACCTCACCGCCCGCGACTACCTCGGCAACGGCTTCGTCTGGCGGGGCGTCGACGGCTACCGGGGCTCGTACCTCACCGCCTCCCGCATGGGTCAGTACGGCCTGTTCGCGTCGCGTTCGCAGCACGGCCAGCTCGACCATTCCTACGCCTCCGGCGCCGTCGAGGCCGGCGTGTACGTCGGCGCCTGCAACCCGTGCCACGCGCTCGTCACCGACGACGTCGCCGAGCACAACGCGGTGGGCTTCCTCGCCACCAACGCCAGCGGTGATGTGCTGGTCGCTCGCTCCCGGTGGCGGCGCAACCGGATCGGGATCGCCGCCACCAGCTCCGACCTCGAGCCGATGCCGCCCCAAGACGGCCTGGTGATCGCCGGGAACGAGGTGACCGGCGGCCGCCCCGCCGACGCGCCGCGGCGGCGGCGGCGCCTTCACGGACGGCGGCGGGGGCGGTTCCTCGTTCCTCACCAGCAGCGCCACCCTCCTCTCGGCGGCGGCGAACCACACCGGCACCGGCTCGGTGACGATCGCCTACGACCCGGCCACCGACTCCTGCCCGCTCGTCGTCGCGCCTCGCTTCACGGGTTGACTCGGCCCGAGCCCGCGCGGCTCGGACGGCGCGCTGACCTCGGAGCCGCAGCCACCCTCGATCACCCGTGACGGCCACGCTCTACGGCGGCCTCCTCGCTGACCTCGAGGCCGAGGAGGCGGCACTCGACCGCGTCGTCGCCGACCTCGCCGATGCCGACTGGACGGCTGCCACGCCGGCCGCGGGCTGGGACGTGCGCGATTCGATCGCCCACCTCGCCTTCAGCGAGGACCTGGCGCGGGCGACGCTCGACGACCCCGACGAGTTCGGGAAGGCCCGGGACGCGCTGGTCGAAGCCGGTGCGGCGGCGCTCGTCGGCGCGGGCCGCACGATGCCCGGGCCCTCGGTGCTCGACTGGTGGCGGGGCTCGCGCGCGGCGGTCCTGGACGGGCTCCGGGAGCTCGACGGGCGTGACCGCCTGCTCTGGTTCGCGGGCCCGATGTCGGCCATGTCCTTCGCCACCGCGCGGCTGATGGAGACGTGGGCCCACGGCCAGGACGTGCGCGACGCCCTCGATCGCCCGCCGTCCGTGTCCGGCCGGCTGCGACACGTTGCCGACCTGGGCGTGCGGTCCCGTCCCTTCGCCTACCTGGCGCGCGGGCGGCCGGCTCCCGACGCGCCCGTGCGCGTCGAGCTGACCGGTCCCGACGGCGACGCCTGGACCTGGGGCGACGCCACCGTCGACGTCGTCGCCGGCCCCGCGCTCGACTTCTGCCTCGTCGTCACCCAGCGTCGGAACCCGGCCGACACCGCGCTGGAGGTCACAGGCGCGGCGGCCGCCGAGTGGATCGGCATCGCCCAGGCGTTCGCGGGTCCGGCCACCGACCACCGGCCGCCTCGCCCGGGCTGAGCGTCAGCGGGGCACGTCCTTCCACGGCACGTCGGTGTCGACGCGCGGCTCGGCGGGGAGGCCGAGCACCCGCTCGCCGACGATGTTGCGCTGGATCTCGTCCGTCCCGCCCCGGATCGACACCGACGGCGCCGTCAGGAACAGGGTGCGCCACTCGTCGGCCGTCGGGTCGTCGCCCGCCACGCCGCCCGGTCCGAGCAGCGCCATCGCCGTGTCGGCGGCGGCCTTGAAGGTGGCGCTGCCGGCCAGCTTGCCGCCCGACCCCTCGGGCCCCGGCGTGCGGCCGGCCTCGGCGCGGGCCCGGGCGCGGGCCCGCGTCAACCGGGCCGCCTCGGCCATCACGTGGGCCCTGACCACACGGTCGCGCGCGGTGGCGTCGTCACCCCGCCCGCGCGCACGGGCCAGCGCGGCCAACCGCGCCGTCGACACCCCGGTGCCACCGCCGACGGCCCCGAGCGCGCCCCGCTCGTTCGCGAGCGCGGTCCGGGCCACCCGCCAGCCGTCCCCGGTGGCGCCGATGCGGTCGGCGTCCGCGACCGGGGCCCCGTCGAGGAACACCTCGCTGAAGTGGGCGTCGCCGTTCATCTGCCGCAGCGGCCGCACCTCGACGCCGGGCGCGTGCATGTCGAGCGCGAAGGCGGTGACGCCCGAGTGCTTCGGGACGTCGGGGTCGGTGCGCGCGAGCAGGAAGCCGAGCTCGGCGTAGACGGCGCGGCTGCTCCAGACCTTCTGACCCGTGACCCGCCACGAGTCGCCGTCGCGCTCCGCGCGCGCCCCGAGGGTGGCCAGGTCGGAGCCGGCACCGGGCTCGGAGAACAGCTGGCACCAGATCACCGAGCCGTCTGCGATGGCGGGGAGCCACCGCTGGCGCTGCTCGGGCGTCGCGATCGCGAGCAGGGTGGGCCCGACGACGTGCAAGCCGACGAGGTAGGGATAGAGGTCGGGGATGTCGTAGTCGGTCAGGACCCCGCCGATGACGGCAGCCTCCTCGACGCTGCCGGCCCGGCCCCCCGCCTCGACGGGCCAGGTCGGTACCGCCCAGCCGCCCGGCGCGAGCGCGGCGAGGAAGCGCCGGCCCGGCTCGACGTCGTCGTTGCCCGCTCCGAGCACGGTCGCCGGCCGGTCGGGTCGGCGACGGGCGAGAACGGCATCGAACGCGGCCCGGGCCTCGCCCCGGAGCGCGTCGTCACTCACGCCGCGATCCTAGGAATGGCAACGGTCGCGGTCATTCGGGGCGGCGGCGCGGCTGCCACGGTCCGGCGGTCGCGCCACCGTCCACGAGGAACTCGGCGCCGGTGCTGAACGACGAGTCGTCGGACGCGAGGAAACACACCAGCGCCGCCACCTCCTCGGGGCGGGCGAGCCGCCCGAGCGGGACCCCGGCGCCGACCCCCGCGGTCACGGAGCCGGGGAAGGTCTCGGCCAGCATCGGGGTGTCGATGCCGGTCGGGTGCACCGAGTTGACGCGGACGCCGTGCGGCGCGAGCTCGAGCGCGGCGGCCTTCGTCATCCCGCGCACGGCGAACTTGCTCGCCACATAGGCGATGAGCCCGCCGAAGCCCTCGAGGCCCTGGGTGGACGACAGGTTCACGATCGAGCCCCGCCCCGACGCGATGAGCAGCGGCGCCGCCGTCCGCATGCCGAGGAACGGGCCGAGCTGGTTCACCCCGACGACCTCGAGGAACGTCTCGGGGCTGGTGTCGAGCAGGCCGCCGACGCGCAGGATGGCGGCGTTGTTGACGAGGACGTCGAGTCGGCCCTCGGTCGCCCCGATGCCGTCGATCACGCGCTGCCAGTCCTCGGCCGCGGTGACGTCGAGGTGCTCGTACCGGGCGGCGGCCCCGAGCTCGGCCGCGACGGCGGTCCCGAGCTCGTCCCGGACGTCGGCGAGCACGACCCGCGCCCCCTGGTCGGTGAGCCGGCGGGCGGTGGCCTCGCCGACGCCGCGCGCGGCGCCGGTCACCAGCGCGACCGCGCCTTCGAGGCCGCTCACTCGGTGCCGATGGCCTGGAGCACGTCGAGGTGCGCGGCCCGCCGGGCGGGGAGCCACCCGGCGAGCAGCCCGGCAACGCCGGCGAGGATTACGAAGACCGCCAGCTGGCCGACCGGGATGGTGAGCCCGATCCCTTGGCTGTGCGCGGCCTGCACGATCGCGCCGCCGAAGCCGACGCCGATCACGAGGCCGAGCAGCGAGCCGAACACGGCCACGACCACCGCCTCGCCGCGGACCATCCGCCGCAGTTGGACGCGCGTCATGCCGACGGCTCGCAGCAGGCCGATCTCGCGGGTCCGCTCGTAGATCGACAGGGCCAGGGTGTTCACGATCCCGATGAGGGCGATGAACACCGCGAAGGCCAGCAGCACGTAGACGAGGCCCAGGATCTGGTCGAACTGCGCCAGGTGGCTGTTCTTGAAGTCCGCCTTGTTCTGGGCGTTGACGCCGCCGAACTGCCGGGCCGCCGAACTGACGACCGCGTCCGCCTGGTGCGTCGAGACGTCGGCGGGCTTCAGCACGACGACGAAGAAGTCGAGCGTCTGAGTGAAGTGCCGCTCCCAGCCGGTGAGCGAGACCATGTAGTCGACCTGTGCCGGCAGCGCCTTGCGGTCCGTGACCACGCCCGCGACCGGGAGCTGCACCGTGCCCCCGATCGGGAACCGCATCGCCAGCGTCGTGCCCGTCGTGCAGGTGGCGTGGCCGCTCGGGCCGCACAGCGGCGAGGCGTCCTTCCAGACCAGGACGCCGCCGCGGGCGAACGCGGCGTGGTCGAAGCCCCGGACCGGGACGTCCACCACGGCCTGGAAGTCCGGGGACAGCCCCGACACTGCGTGCACCGTGCCGGCCACCTCGCCGGTGCCCTGCCGGACCTCGACCACGGTCGCCGGCTTCCGGCTGATCCGGGCGAAGCCGTCCCGAACCGCCTGCGCGACACCGGGGCTGAAGGGCGAGAACTGCTTCGGGGACAGGATGAAGTCGGCCCTCGTCTGGTTGTCGATGGCGCTGGCGAACGACGCCTTCGCAGACGCGCCGAAGATGGCGATCAGGCTCACGAGGGCGAGCCCGATCATGAGCGCCGCCGCGGTCGAGGCGGTGCGCCGCGGGTTGCGCGTGGCGTTCTCGCGCGCCAGCAGCCCGGTGACGGAATGCAGCCACGACGCCGGCAGGGTGAGGACCTCCGCGACCGGCCGGGCGATGAGCGGGCTGAGCATCGCCACGCCGACGAACACGACGGCCGCCGCGGCGCCGACCGTGAGGGCGGCGTTGGACCCCTGGCCGATGAGGCCGACCGCGAGCAGCGCCACGCCGACGACCGTGAAGCCGAGGCCCCAGATGTAGCGGCGGCGACCGGAGGTGGGCGCGACAGCCTGGTCCCGGATCGCGGAGATGGGCGAGACGCGCGCCGCGCGTCGGGCGGGCGCCAGCGCGGCGACGAGGGTCACGAGGGTGCCGGCGACGAAGGCGACGATGATGGTGCGGGCCTGGACCTGCAGCGGCCCGCTCGGGAGCTTGACGCCGAACGCGCCGAGTAGTCCCCGCAGCGGGGTCACGAGCAGGATGCCGAGCCCGAGCCCCAGCAGCGACGCCACGATCCCGGTGACGAGCGCCTCGAGGGCGACCGACCCGACGACCTGGCGCTCGGAGGCTCCGAGCGCGCGCAGCAGCCCGAGCTCCTGCACCCGCTGGGCGACGGTGATCGAGAAGGTGTTGTAGATGATGAACGCGCCGACGAACAGCGCCACGAGCGCGAAGACCAGCAGGAAGGTGTTGAAGAAGGACAGGTTGGACTTGATGTTGTTCGACTGCTCGTTGGCCGCCTGGGTGCCGGTGATCGCCTCGTACTGGGCGCGGAGCCCCGCCCGTCGCAGCGACGCGTTCACGCGGTCACGCAGCTGGGTCTCCGAGACGCCAGCCGTCGCTCGCACATGGAGCTCGTCCCACGTCCCCTGCTGGTTCGGCGCGTTCAGCACCGCCTGGGCGGTGGCGGGTGTGAACGCGGCGAGGGTGGCGCCGGCGAGCGCGTTGTCGCTGCCGCCGAAGCGGAACACGCCGGTGAGCTGGAACCTGCGCGGTGGGGTGTTCGCGAAGGAGATCTGGACCCGGTCCCCGATCCGGAACCCGCCCGAGTCCGCGGTCGTCACGTCCAGGGCGACGTCGTCGGCGCCGGACGGCTGGGCGGCTCGGGCGCCCTTGTAGGTCGAGACCAGCTGGAGCGCATCCCCCACGTTGTCGCCCCGCGGGTACCAGGCGAGGCCGAACGCCGGGGCCTGGTTCTGGATGGCCTGGCCGTTGCGGTCCTGGACGAGCGCGAAGCGCAGCAGCGACCCGTTGGCTCGTGCGACGCCGGGCGTGCCGCGCACGACCGGCAGGACCGAGTCCGGGATCGGGGGCCGGGTGTCGTTCGAGCTCTGGTTGCGCCCACTGGCCTTGAACGGCTGCACGGCCCGGACCACCGCGTCGACGCCGTTGTTCGCGGTCGTGAAGACGTTGTCGAAGACGCTGCCGAGGGTGTCGGTGAGGACGAGGGTGCCGGCAATGAACGCGACGCCGAGCACCACCGCGACCGACGTCAGGAGGAGCCGGAGCTTCTTCCCCAGGATCTGCTCGAGCGTGACCCGGCCCACGGCGCGCCTGTCACGCGCCGAGCCGCTTCATGCGGTCGAGCACGGTCGCCTCGGTCGGGCCGACCAGCTCGTCCACCGTCCTCCCGTCGGCGAGGAACACGACCCGGTCCGCGTACGCGGCCGCGTTGGGGTCGTGGGTGACCATGACGATCGTCTGGCCGAACTCGTTGACGGCGTGGCGCATGAACTGGAGGATCTCGGTGCTGGCCTTCGAGTCCAGGTTGCCGGTGGGCTCGTCGGCGAAGATGACCTCGGGCCGGCTGAGCAGCGCTCGGGCCACCGCCACCCGTTGCTGCTGGCCGCCCGACAGCTGGTTGGGTCGGTGCGACAGGCGGTCGCGCAGCCGGACGGTGTCGATGATCGTGTCGAGCCAGGCCGGGTCGGGCTTGTGGCGGGCCAGCTCCATCGGGAGCGTGATGTTCTCCAGCGCGTTCAGGGTCGGGATCAGGTTGTAGGACTGGAAGACGAACCCGATGTCGTTGCGGCGGACCAACGTGAGCTGCTTCTCGGAGGCGGCGCTGATCTCGAAGTCGCCGAGGAAGATCCGTCCCGATGTGACCCGGTCGAGGCCGGCGAGGCAGTGCAGCAGCGTCGACTTGCCCGATCCCGACGGCCCCATGATCGCGGTGTACCGGCGGCGCTCGAAGTTGACGCTGACGTGGTCGAGCGCGCGCACCGCGGCCTCGCCGGAGCCGTACACCTTCGAGGCGTCCACGGCGCGTGCCGCGTAGGCGACCTGCGTCGGCGGGCGGGTCGTGGTCACCGCGTCTCCCTGCGTTCCCTGCCTGGCGGCTCCGCGCACCCTAGATGACGCCGGGCGACATTCAGGGGCCGGTTCCCGGCGCGACGTCGGAGGTCGGCTCGGGGACGGCGCCGGTCGCCACCCGGTCGGGGTACCGGCCGGGGTCGACGCTGCCGTGACGGCCGAGCCACACGAAGCCGACGGCGGCGCCGACGCAGGCGAGGAGGCTCACCCAGGCGTTCACGCGCAGCCCGAGGATGAGGTGGGCGGGGTCGATGCGCAGGTTCTCGAGCCAGAACCGGCCGAACGTGTACATGGCGATGTACAGGGTGATCGACTGGCCGCGGCGCAGCCGGAAGCGCCGCTCCACCGCGAACAGGATCCCGAGCAGGACCGCGCAGTACAGCGACTCGTACAAGAAGGTCGGGTGGAAGGTCTTGTACTGCTCGTAGCCCTTCGGCCGGTGCACGGGGTCGATCTCGAGCCCCCACGGGAGCCGGGTCGGCTCGCCGAACAGCTCCTGGTTGAAGTAGTTGCCCCACCGCCCGATGACCTGGGCCGCCAGCAGCCCCGGGGCCATGGCGTCCACGATCCCGACCGTGTCGAGGTGGTGGCGGCGGCCCATGACGACCACCCCGATCACGCCGCCGATGATCACGCCCCAGATCGACAGGCCGCCCCGCCAGATCTCGAAGACGCGGAGCCAGTCGTTCTTGAAGAGCTGGTAGTCCGTGGCGACGTGGTACAGCCGGGCGCCGACGACGCCGCAGATGACGACGACGACGATGATGTCGCCGATCTCGCGTCGGGGATGCCCCCACCGCTCCCAGCGCCGCTCCGCGATGAGGGTGCCGATGACGACGCCGACCGCCAGCAGCAGGCCGTACACGTGGAGGGGGATCGGGCCCAGGTGCACGGTGCCGTTCGACGGGCTGGGGAGGAACGCAGGGATGCGGGAGGCCATCGGCGCCTGATCGTACGGGTTCAATGAATCGGGTCTCAGCGTCGATACTGCCGGGCATGAAGCGGTTGGCCCCGGCGGCCCTGGCGGTGGTGGCGCTGGTCGTCGTGGCCGCCGCGTGCACGCCCGCCGGCCGCCCGCCCCCGAACCCACCGCCGGGTGGAGGCCCGCCGCCCGGCGCGTCGACCGGTGACCAGAACGGCCCGCTGAACGGCTGCCCGGTGTTCCCGGCCGACAACCCGTGGAACACCGACATCTCGAACACCACCACCTACCCGGTGCTCTCGAACTCGTCGCAGATCGTCAGCCAGGTCCTGGCCGACGACAGCAACCAGAACCTGCACGCCGACTTCGGCGGTGGCGGCGCCTACGGGATCCCGTACGTGACCGTGCCGGGGACCCAGCCGTCGGTGCCGATCAACTACACCGAGTTCGGGAGCGAGTCGGACCCCGGGCCGTTCCCGATCCCGCTCGGCGCGCCGGTCGAGGGCGGCAGCTCGAGCACCGGCGACCGGCACGTCATCGCCATCGACCGCGACCACTGTCGGCTCTACGAGCTGTACCACGGGTACCCGCAGCAGAGCTCCTGGAACGCCGGTTCCGGCGCGACGTGGGACCTGACCTCCGACGCGGTGCGGCCAGCCGGCTGGACGTCGGCCGACGCGGCCGGCCTGCCGATCTTCCTGGGCCTGGCCCGCTACGACGACGTGACGAGCGGCGCCATCAACCACGCGCTGCGGTTCACCGTCCACACCACGTACCGGGGCTACGTGTACCCGGCCCGCCACTGCGCGTCGAGCAACACGAACCCGAACGAGCCCGCGATGGGCATGCGGTTCCGGCTGAAGGCCTCGTACTCGCTCGCCGGCTTCCACGGGGAAGCCCTCGTCGTCCTCCAGGCGCTGAAGAAGTACGGGATGATCGTGGCCGACAACGGCACCAGCTGGTACATCACCGGGGCCGCCGACGCCCGCTGGGACGACACCGACCTGGACCAGCTGAAGTCGGTGCCCGGGAACCAGTTCGACGTCGTGAACACCGGAGCCGTCACCGCCTGCTGATGGCATCCTGAGCCGCGTGCGCAGCGGGCCGCCGACCCCCGACCCGGTGGGGCCGGGCCAGGAATCGGTGTGGGACTACCCCCGGCCGCCGCGGCTCGAGCCGACGACGCGCCGACTGCGGGTGGTGCTGGGCGGGTCGGTGATCGCCGAGACCCGCCGAGGCTGGCGGGTCCTCGAGACCAGCCACCCGCCGAACTACTACTTCCCGCCTGCCGACGTGGCGCCGGGCGCGCTCGAGCGCGTCGACGGGTCGTCGTGGTGCGAGTTCAAGGGCCGCGCCCACTACTTCACGGCCCGGGCCGGGGACCGCGTCGCGCCGGAGGCGGCGTGGGGCTACGACGACCCGAGCCCCGGCTTCGGCGCGCTCAGGGGCGCGGTGGCGTTCTACGCGGGCCGGGTCGACGCCGCCTTCGTCGACGACGAGCTCGCCGTGGCCCAGCCGGGCGGCTTCTACGGCGGCTGGATCACGAGCGACGTGGCCGGGCCGTTCAAGGGCGCGCCGGGCACGCTCGGCTGGTGACGCGCCCTACTTGACCAGTCGCGACAAGCGGCGGTCGGCGAGCACCTTGCCGCCGGTCTGGCAGGCGGGGCAGTACGTCACCTCGTGCGATTCGTACGACACCCGCCGCATCGGCTCGCCGCAGCGGGGACACGGGAGCCCGGTGCGACCGTGCACCTCGAAGTGGCCACCGAGCTTCGGCTCGGAGAGCCCACCGGCCCGGGTCCGCTCCTTGGTCAGCCCGTCCGCCAGCACGCCGCGCACGGCGTCGAGCAGCCGCCGGCGCTGGTCGGCGTCGAGGCTGGCCAGCGTCGCGTAGGGCGACAGCCCGGCCCGCCACAGCGCGTCGTCGGCGTACCCCCGCCCGACGCCGCTGACGGTGTGCTGGTCACGGAGCAGCGTGTGGACGCGTCGGCGGTCGTCACCCTCGAGGATGAGGCGCTCGAACTCGGCCGAGTCGGGCTCCGGACCGAGCCCCTCGAGCGGCCCGTCGTCGCCCGGCGCCAACACCCACCAGGCCGCCTTCCGCTCGGTGCCGTGCTCGCGGAGCAGCACCGCCGTCTCCCCGTCGTCGCCGTCGTCGCCGTCGAAGCGCAGCCGCACCACGCCGCCCTTCCCGCCCCTCGTCGTCTTCGGCGGCTGCTCGAGATCGATCCGCCCCGCCTGGGAGAGGTGGACGAGGAGGCGGAGACGGCCACCGAGCTCGACCACCAGGTACTTGCCGCGCCGTCCCACTCGCTCGACGGTCTGCCCGACCGCCTCGTCGGGACTCGGCCGCACGGTCTTCAGGCCCGCGAAGCCGATCGGCTGCCAGCCGACGAGCCGGTGGCCGCGCAGCGCTTCGTCGAGGCGCTCGGCCAGCGCCTGCATCTGGGGCAGCTCGGGCACGACGCCAGTTTGGCCGCCCCGTCGGCGGCCCCGTCCCCGACCCGGGCCGGCCGGTCAGCGCCGCCGGCTCGGCTTCGATCCCATGCGGCGCAGGATGGTGCGGCGGCGCTCCTGGAGGTCGGCGAAGGTGAGGCGCTCGACGTCGGCGGGGACGAGGAACCCGGCCTTGATGGCGTCGACGTCGACGCGCGTCGCGGTGGGGTCGACCCCCAGCTCCCGGACGAGCTGCTCGCCGTGGTGGGTGAGGAAGTACTGGTGGATGTGGACGATCTCGCCGATGAGGTCGAGGTCGGGGGCGAGCGTCGCGGTCGCCCCGTTCAGGAACATCAGGTTCTTGACGAACAGCATCAGGTCCTTCGGCGCGTGGGCGCCGTAGCCGAGCAGCTTCGTGACGAGGCCCTCCAGCTCGTCGACGAGCTCGGTCGCCGACATCTGGGTCGGGTCCTTGACCGGCTGGTCGAGCTCGAGGTCGTCGAAGACGGCCCGGAGGTCGGTGTCGGGCGGGAACGCGCCGAGGTCGCGCAGCGCCGCCAGCTGGCCCCGGACGTCGCCCGACGTGCCGGTGAGGAGCAGGCGCAGGAAGGCGAGCCGCTGCGGCTCGGCGAGCCGGCCGGTGATCCCGAAGTCGAACAGCACCGTCCGGCCGCTGGGCTGGACGAGCAGGTTCCCACCGTGCAGGTCGCCGTGGAAGACGCCGTGGAGCATCGCTCCTTCGAGGCAGGAGATGAGCCCGGCCCGCAGCACCTCGGTGGTGTCGACGCCGGCCCGGTGCATCGACTCGACGTCGTCGAACGCGAAGCCGCGGAGCCGCTCCATGACGAGCACCCGCTCGGTCACGAGCGTCGGGTGCGGGCGCGGGACCACCATGGCCCGCTGCTCGGTGACGGCCAGGATGCGGGCGAGGTCGATCATGTTCTCGGCCTCGAGCCGGAAGTCGAGCTCCTCGACGATCTGCTCCGCGAACAGCTCGACGAGCGCGGGCGGGTTGGCGAGCGCGGCGACCGGGATCCGGCCGATGAGGTGGGGGGCCAGCCAGGCCAGCGCCCGCACGTCGGCGCGCATGAGCGCCGCCACCTGCGGGCGCTGCACCTTCACGACCACGTCCTCGCCGGTGCGCAGCTGGGCCTCGTGCACCTGCGCGATCGACGCCGCCGCGAGGGGCTCCTCGTCGAACCGGGCGAAGAGATCCTCGATCGGAGCGCCGAGGTCGGCCTCGACCACGGCCCGGATGTCGGCGAACCGCTCGGGCGGGACCTGGTCCCGCAGCTTCTTGAACTCGGTGACGAGCTCGTCGGGGAAGAGCCCCTCGAAGGCCGACACGATCTGGCCCAGCTTCACGTAGGTAGACCCGAGGCGCTCGAAGCTCCGCCGCAGCCGCCGGGACAGGCCGGCCCGGGACCGCGGTGTGCCCCGCTCCCGCGCGTACCAGACGCCGACCGCCCAGCCGAGGCTCGTCGCCGAGCGAGCGAGGCGACCGAGCGGCGGGATGCGGTGCGCGGCGAGTAGGCCCGGCACCTGGGCCCGGGTGCGGAACCGGACCGTGTCGAGGTCGCGCTTCCATGCCAGCTGGTCGGGGTCGACGACCCAGGGTCCGTGGTCGGTGAACGCGAAGGTCGCCACGTCCGGCGCCGGGACCGCTGCCATCAGCGGCGGGCGCGGGCCGAGCCGGCCGGGGTCGCGACGCCCCGGTCGGCGAGCACGGCGTGGGCGCAGTTCCGGCCGTTGCGGGCGATGACCGACCCGCCCGGATGGGTCGCCGCGCCGCAGAGGTAGAGGCCGGGCGCATCGCTGCGGGGCGCGAAGCGGCGGTCCCACATCTGGTCGGGGAGGATCTCACCCTGGAAGATGTGGCCGCCCGACAGGCCGAGGCGCGCCTCGATGTCGGACGGGGTGAGGACCTGGCGCTCCTCGACACACGACGCCACGTCGGGCGCGAACCGCGCCACGGCCGCCAGCGCGGCGTCGGCGAGCGCGTCCGGTGACGGGGGCGGCGCGCCCGCGGCCGGGTCGGGCACGTACTGCGCGAAGACGCTCATCGTGTGCTGGCCGGGCGGCGCCACGCTCGGGTCGTACGCGGTCTGGAAGTAGAGCTCGCACCACTCGAGGGCCGGCTCGCCGCGGCGGGCGGCGTCGCAGGCGGCTTGCGTGGCGTCGATGCCGCGGGCGATGTCGACCTGGGCCCGGTGGACGCCCGGGTCGCCGTCAGCGGCCGGGAAGGTCGGCAGCCGCGAGAGGGCGCAGTTGACCTTCAGCACCGGGCTCGTCGACCGCCACCGGCCTGCCCGCGCCGAAAGGCGGGCCGGCGGGTCCTCGAGCAGGGCGACGGTTCGCTTCGGGTCGAGGTTGGCGACGACGACGCCGGCGTCGATCCGGTCACCGCCCTCGAGGCGCACCCCTACGCCGGGCTCGATCGTCGCCACCGGCGTCCCGCTGGCGACCACCGCGCCCGCGTCCCGGGCCGCGTCGGCGAGCGCGAACGACACCTGCCCCATCCCACCGGCGACGAAGCCCCAGCCCCCGAGGAGGCCGAGCCGGTGGTGGGCGTGGACCCACGCCGTCCCCGGATCGCGCGGGCCCGCGAAGGTGCCGATGATCCCCTGGCCGTGCAGCGCCGTCCGCAGTCGCTCGTCGCGCACGTGGTGCTCGATGACCGTTGCGATCGGCGCGTCCAGCAGCACCTCGGCCGCCTCGGGGTCGTCGGCGAACAGCGCCTCCAGCTCGGCTCGGGTCGGGGCCGGGTCGTCCCACGTGTCGCCGAGCGGCCCGCGCCGCAGGCGGTCGCGGATGCGATCGAAGAGCGCCTCGTAGGCGAGGAACCCGTCGACGTCGCGCGGGCTCAGCGCGGCCACTGAGGCCACCGTCCGGTCGGCGTCCCGCCACTGCGTGAGCGCGCGGCCGTCCTCGAACGGCGTCCACTGGGTCGGGTCGACGAGGAGGGTGCGCAGCCCGTACCGGTGGAGGTCGAGCTCCTCGATGACCACCGGGTCGAGCAGCCCGACGAGGTAGGCGCACGGGCTGACGACGAACCGGGGGTCGGCGAACGGGCGCTCGATGGTGCACGCGCCGCCGAGCTGGGCGCGGCGCTCGAGCACGAGCACGGAGCAGCCGCCCCGGGCCAGGTACGCGGCCGCGGTGAGACCGTTGTGCCCGCCACCGACCACGACGACGTCCCACCGCCGGGCCGCCAGCTCGCGCAGGGGCGCGGGCAGCCCGACCTGACCGTCGACCGCGGCCGCGGTCGGCCCGACGACGGCCGGACCCGCGTGGCCGCCCGACGCCGCGTCGGTCACCTCAGGTCGGGCCCGCGAAGTACGGGTTGCTGGGGCGCGCCCGTGCGTCCAGGACCGCGGTCGTCGCCGGCCCACCGGCGGCGCCGGCGCGCAGCGCCTCGAAGGTCGCGGTGCGGTTGTTGGTGTACACGGCTTGCTCGTCCGCGGCGGCGGGCGAGACCCAGACCGCGGCCACCAGCAGCAGCGCGCCGACATCGGCGGCTCGCACCACGTCGGCGGCGAGGGCGTCGGCGACCCCGCCCGCCACGCCGGCCTGGGCGGCGCCCCAGGTCAGCTGCTCGTGGCGCTCGCCGGCCAGCGGGGCCTTGTTCACGAAGAGCGTGGGCGGCTGGACCGGCAGGTTCGGTTGCAGCACGACGACGAAGGGGACGTGACCGGCGCGAGGCGTCGCGAGGGCGGTGACCCACGCCGTCTCCGCCGGGCCACCGCGCCAGCCGAGCACGGTGTTGAGGTGGGCGGCGTCGCCGGCTTCGCCAACGAAGGACTCGCCGATCTGCGTGCCCCATCGCTTCCTGCCCTTGCTGCCGACCACCTCGGCGACCGTACACTCGCCGCGTGCGCACGGCCGCGGCGGCGGAGCTCGTCGACCGGGAGCGCTATCCGATCGCCGAGCTCGACGAACCGGCTGGTCGCGCGCTCGTGGAGCGCTGCCGCGCTCAGGTGGCCGAGGTCGGCGCGTGCGAGCTGCCCGGCTTCCTCACCCCGACCGCCGTCGACGCGCTCGCCGCCGAGGCGGCGGGACTGGCGCCGCTCGCGCACCGCAGCCGCGTCGAGGGGACCTGCTACCTGGACTTCCCCGACGAGTCCTTCCCCGAGGGCCATCCCCGTCGGGTGCTCGGCCCCAACGCGACCGGCGCCGTCCCGTACGACCAGTTCCCGCCCGACTCCGGGATCCGCGCACTCTACGAGTGGGACGCGCTGCGGGACTTCGTCGCCGCCGCCCTCGACGAGGCCCGCCTCTACCCGTACGCCGATCCGCTCGGAGCGCTCAACCTGGCCGTGATGGAGGCCGGCGACGAGCTGGCGTGGCACTTCGACCAGACCGACTTCGTCGTCTCGCTGGCGGTGGTCCCGGCGTCCGTCGGCGGTGACTTCGAGTTCGCGCCCCGGATCCGGACGTCCGACGACGAGCGCTACGAGGACGTGGGGCGCGTGCTCCACGGCGACGACGGGCCGGTGCGGCGACTCCCGATGACGCCCGGCACGCTGCTGCTCTTCGAGGGCCGGTACTCCCTCCATCGCGTCACGCCGATCGCGGGCGATCGGGCCCGGCTGGTGGCGCTGCTCGCCTACGACACCAAGCCGGGCACGACGAGCAGCGAGCTGCTCCGGCTCGTGCGATACGGCCGCGCCGGCTGAGCGCCGCCGCCAAATCCGATGACCGCGCCGCGGCCACCATCCACAAGGCTTCGGGAGCGAGCCGGTAGGTTCGACGCATGGCGAGGCTGTGCTCGCGCCCAGGGTGCAGCGCAACGGCCGCGGTGACGTTCAACTTCGACGGGTTGAACCGGATCGTGTGGCTGAACGGGCTCGCCGAGTCGCCGATCTTCACGGCCGGCGACCTGTGCTGGCGGCACGCGGAGCGACTCCAACCGCCGCGCAACTGGGAGGTCCGGGACCGGCGAACCACCCGGGTCCTGCCGCCCGGGACCGCGGCTCCGAGCCGCCACCAGCCGCCGCCGACCCGGCCCAACGG
>CALEYV010000168.1 GCA_937927875.1 uncultured Actinomycetes bacterium
TCGAACCGCCGACGGTGCCCCGGTTGCGGATCTGGAAGTGGCCGATGAGCGGCGCAGCGCGGCCGAGGAGCGGCACCGCGCGCGCGTGGTCGTCGCGCTCGAGCGAGGCTTGGCGGGTCATCGCCCCGACGAGCACCGCGCCGTCGTCGCGCGCAACTTCGGCCAGCTGCCCGACCCGGTTCAGGTCGACGAGGTGCTCGAAGCGGGCCAGGCGCAGCGCCAGCATCGGGACCAGGCTCTGCCCGCCGGCCAGCGGTTTCGCCTCGTCGCCGTGGTCGGCAAGGACACCGACGACGTCGGCGACCGACTCGGGGGCGTGGTACTCGAAGGGCGCGGGCTTCAACGGGCCTCCTGGCCGCGGCAGCCTACGGGCTGGCCCCGTCGGGGGCGGCCGGCCCGGCTCAGGTCGACGTGAAGCGGTAGCCCATGCCGGCCTCGGTGTGGAAGTAGCGGGGCTGGGACGGCTCGGGCTCGAGCTTGCGACGCACGTGGGCCATGAAGACGCGCAGGTAGTGGGTCTCGGTCTCGTAGCCGGGGCCCCACACCTCGTGCAGCAGCTGCCGGTACGAGACGAGCTTGCCGGGGTTGCGGACCAGCAGCTCGACGAGGTTCCACTCGGTCGGGGTGAGCCGCACCTCGTCCTCGTCGCGGGTCACGCGCTTGGTGGCCAGGTCGATCGTAAAGTCGGGCGTCTCGATGACCGCGTCCTCGTCCGCCGGCGCGGCCCGGCGCAGCGCGGCCCGCAGTCGGGCGAGCAGCTCGTCCATGCCGAACGGCTTCGTGACGTAGTCGTCGGCGCCGGCGTCGAGGGCCGCCACCTTGGCCGCCTCGGCGTCCCGGGCCGACAGCACCACGATCGGCACCCGGGTCCAGCCCCGCAGCCCGGCGATGACGTCGACGCCGTCGATGCCGGGCAGCCCCAGGTCGAGGACGACCGCGTCAGGGTGGTGGCGGGCCGCGAGCTCCAGAGCCTGCTCGCCGTCGCGCGCCAGGTCGACGTCGTAGCCGCGGACGCGCAGGTTGATGGCGAGGGTGCGCTGGATCTCGGGCTCGTCGTCGACGACGAGCACCCGGCTCACTGCGACGCCCGTGGCAGCGAGACGACGAGGGTGAGCCCGCCGCCCGGCGTGTCCTCGACCGCGACCGTGCCGCCCATCGCCTCGACGAAGCCGCGCGCCACCGCCAGGCCGAGCCCCACGCCGGTGCTGTTGTTGTTGTCCCCGAGGCGCTGGAAGGGGCGGAAGATCTCCTCCCGCTGGTCGGGGCGCACCCCCGGACCGACGTCGACGATGCGCAGGTCGACGTTGCTCCCGAAGCAGCCGGCCTCGACCCGCACCCGCTGGTCGGGCGGCGACCACTGCACCGCGTTCTCCAGCACGTTGGCGATGGCGCGCTCGAGGAGGCTGGCGTCGGCGTGCACCCGCGGGAGCGTCTCGGGAAGGTCGAGCGTGACGCGGGCGGCGCCGTCGGGGAGCTCGGCCACGACCTGGGGCACGACCTCCTCGAGGCCGACGTCCCGCAGGACCAGCTCGAACGTGCCGGTCTGGAGCCGGCCCATGTCGAGGAGGTTGCTGATCAGCGAGGTCAGCCGGTCGGCACCCCGATCGATCGCCTCGAGCAGGTCGCGCTGGGCGTCGGGGGGCCACTCGACGTCCCGCTGCAGCAGGCTCGTCACCGACGCCTTGATCGACGCCAGCGGCGTGCGCAGGTCGTGCGACACCGCGGCGAGGAGGGCAGTCCGGAGCTGGTTCGCCTCCGCGAGGCCGCTGGCGAGCGCGGCCTCGGCCCGGAGCTGGCGGGACTCGAGCGCGAGCGAGAGCTGGCCGGTGAACGCCTCGAGCACCGCCAGGTCCTCGTGGTCCAGGCCGGGGCCGACCAACACGAGCATCTGGTCCTCGTCCAGCGGCACGCTGAGGTCGGCGTCCTCGGGTCGGGCCGGCACCGGCTCGCCGGCCGAGCTCTCGACCCGCCAGCCGTCGCCCTCCCGTCGCAGCACCGCGGCCGCGGTCACCTCGAACGCCTCCTGCAGCCGGGTCATGAGCACGGCGAGCGGGTCGTCGGCGCCGATGACCGAGCCGCCGAGCTGGGCCAGCGTGCGGGCCTCGGCCTTGGCGTGCGCCGCCTCGGCGGCCCGGCGAGCGGCCGCGGTCACGAAGCCGCTCACCGTCAGCCCGACCAGCAGCAGCGACGCGAGCGCGATCACGTTCTGGGACCCGCTGATCGTGAACTCGTGGACGGGGGCGGTGAAGTAGTAGTCGGCGAGCAGGAACGCGACCAGGCTCGACGTCACGGCGGGCCGCAAGCCGCCGACGCCGCTGATCGCCACGACGAGCAGGACGTAGAGCAGGAGCGCGCTGGCGGAGCTGAACGAGCCGCGCGCCGACGTCATGAGCAGCGTCAGCAGCGGGAGCCCGACCGCGGCGATGGCCCACGCGGTCAGCTCGCGACGACGAGACGGGCCCCGCGGCGGATGCGGCATCGCGACCACGGGTCCCTCCGGCTCGGCCGCCTCGCCGCCCGAGATGACGTGGACGTCGATGTCGGACTCTCGGATGACCCGGGCGACGATCGAGCCCCGCAGCAGCTCCTGCCACCGCGACCGTCGGGTGGCGCCGATGATGAGCTGCGTCGCGTGCTCGGCCTTCGCGAACTCGACGAGGGCCCGGCCGACGTCGTCGCCCGCCACCTCGTGGTACTCGCCGGCCAGCGCCTCGAGCAGCTGGCGGTGCTCGGTGAGCCGGGCGTCGTCGCCGCGCTCGGCGAGGCCGCTGGTGTTGCGGATGTGGACGCCGATCAGGTCGCCCCGGGTCCGCTGCGCCATCCGGGCCGCGCGTCGGATCAGGTCGTCCCCGTGCACGGCGCCGGTGAGGGCGACGACGACGCGCTCGCGCGTCTCCCACGACGCGTCGATCCCGTGGTCCTCCATGTACTGCTGGAGGGACTCGTCGACCCGGTCCGCCACCCACAGGAGCGCGAGCTCGCGCAGCGCGGCGAGGTTCCCGGGCCGGAAGTAGTTCGCGAGCGCGGCGTCGACCCGCTCGGCGGGGTAGATGTTGCCGTGGGCCATCCGGCGCCGCAGCGCCTCCGGCGTCATGTCGACCAGCTCGACCTGCTCGGCGGCCCGGACCTTGGCGTCGGGGATGGTCTCGTGCTGCTTGATGCCGGTGATGCGCTCCACGAGGTCGTTGACCGACTCGAGGTGCTGGATGTTCAGCGTCGAGATGACGTCGATGCCGGCGTCGAGGATCTCGTCGACGTCCTGCCAGCGCTTCTCGTTCTTGGACCCCGGCACGTTGGTGTGGGCGAGCTCGTCGACGAGCACCTGGGCCGGCTTCCGGGCGACGATGGCGTCGGTGTCCATCTCCTCGAAGTCACGGTCGCGGTACCGGACGCGGCGCCGCGGGATGACGTCGAGGTCGCCGACCTGCTCGGCGGTGTTCGGCCGACCGTGGGTCTCGACGAGCCCGACGACGACGTCGGTGCCGCGCGCGTGGCGGCGGCGACCCTCGTTCAGCATGGCGTAGGTCTTGCCGACGCCGGGCGCAGCGCCGAGGTAGATGCGGAGTCGGCCGCGGGCCATCGACGCCAGGCCGCTACGTGCGCCGGCCGTCGAGGGCGAGGTTCAGCGACAGCACGTTCACCGTCGTCTCCCCGAGCACCCCGAGCGTCCGGTCGGAACGGTGGGCGTCGATGAGCGCCAGCACCGCGGTCCGCGACCGGTGCCGGGCCCGGGCCACCCGCCCCGCCTGGAGGCGGGCGTTGGCGAGCGAGATGTCGGGGTCGAGCCCGGACCCGGACGCGGTCACCGCGTCGACCGGGACCGGGGTGTCGGCGGCGAGGCCGTTGAGCTGTCGGTAGGCCAGCACCCGCTCCGGCACCGTGTTCGGGTCGCACACGTACGAGCCGTCGCGGCGCTTGGCGTACCGCTGGCCCGGCCCGGGCTTCGACACCGGGTTGCCCTTCGGGTCGGTGGGCACGCACGACGGGTCGGCGGCGGTGGCGAAGGGGTTCGTCCGCGACGGGTTCCCATCGCGGCCGATGGTGTTGAGCCCGGGCACGAACCCGATCAGCAGGGGGTTCGTCGGCCCCAGGTTCGAGCCCCCGCTGAGCGTCGGGTCGTAGCCGGCGGACGTCTTCCCCGCTGCGCCGGTCGCCGCCGAAGGCCGGGACTGGAAGTACTGGGGCAAGGGATTGCCTTCCGCGTCGGTGAAGCTCTGACCGACCAAGTTGGAGCCGACGACCCGGCCGCCGCGGGTGATGAGCGACCCGTTCGCCTTGTCCTGGAAGCCGACCTGCGCGATCCCGGTTACGAACAGAGGATACGCGAGCCCCACCAGCACGGTGAACGCCAGCATCGCTAGCAACGCCGGCACGAGCTGTCGTCGCATGACTACTTGACCCCCATCGCGGTGATGAGGAGGTCGATGAGCTTGATGCCGACGAACGGCGCGATCACGCCGCCCGCCCCGTAGATGAGGAGGTTGCGGCGCAGCAGCTGCGTCGCGGCCTTCGGGACGAACTTCACGCCTCGCAGCGCGAGCGGGATCAGCATCACGATGATGAGGGCGTTGAAGATCACCGCGGACAGGACCGCCGACCGCGGGCTGGCCAGGCCCATGACGTTGAGGTCGTTCAGGACCTTCACCGTCGCGAAGCCGGCGAACATGGCCGGGATGATCGCGAAGTACTTCGCGACGTCGTTGGCGATCGAGAAGGTGGTGAGCGAGCCCCGGGTGATCAGGAGCTGCTTGCCGATCTCGACGATGTCGATGAGCTTGGTCGGGTCGGAGTCGAGGTCGACCATGTTGCCGGCCTCCTTGGCGGCCTGGGTACCGGTGTTCATGGCCACGCCGACGTCGGCTTGCGCGAGCGCCGGCGCGTCGTTCGTCCCGTCGCCCGTCATCGCGACGAGGCGCCCGCCGCGCTGCTCGCGCTTGATGAGCTGCATCTTGTCCTCGGGCGTCGCCTCGGCGAGGAAGTCGTCGACGCCGGCCTCCTTGGCGATCACGGCCGCGGTGCGGGGGTTGTCGCCGGTGATCATCACGGTGCTGATGCCCATCTTCCGGAGATCGGCGAAGCGCTGCGCGATGCCGGGCTTCACGATGTCCTTGAGGTAGACGACGCCGAGAGCTCGGGCGGGGTCGCCGTCCCGGCGCTCGGCGACCACGAGCGGGGTCCCGCCCTGGCCCGCGATCGTGTCGACCGTCTCGGCGACCTCGGGCGGGAACGTCCCGCCCTGCTCTTCGACCAAGCGCCGGACGGCGTCGGCGGCACCCTTGCGGACCGACCGGCCTTCGAAGTCGACGCCGCTCATCCGGGTCTGCGCCGTGAACGGAACCAGCTCAGCGCCGGTCAGCTCGCGCTCCCGCAGCCCGTACTTCTCCTTGGCCAGCACCACGATCGAGCGGCCCTCGGGGGTCTCGTCGGCCAGCGACGAGAGCTGGGCGGCGTCGGCGAGCTCCTCGTCCGACACGCCCTTCGCCGGGAAGAAGGCGGCGGCGGCCCGGTTGCCGAACGTGATGGTGCCGGTCTTGTCGAGCAGCAGCGTCGCGCAGTCGCCGGCGGCCTCGACGGCCCGACCGGACATCGCGAGCACGTTGCGTCGCACCAGCCGGTCCATCCCGGCGATGCCGATCGCCGAGAGCAGCCCTCCGATGGTCGTCGGGATCAGGCACACGAGCAGGGCGACGAGGATGACGATGCTCTGTTCGGCCTTCGAGAAGATCGCGATCGGCTGCAGCGTCACCGTCGCCAGCAGGAAGATGATGGTGAGCACCGCCAGCAGGATGTTCAGCGCGATCTCGTTCGGGGTCTTCTGGCGCTGCGAGCCCTCCACGAGCGCGATCATCCGGTCGAGGAACGTCTCGCCGGCCCGGGCGGTGATCCGAACCACGATCTGGTCCGAGAGAACGCGGGTCCCACCGGTGACGGCCGACCGGTCACCACCCGACTCGCGGATCACCGGCGCCGACTCGCCGGTGATCGCCGACTCGTCGACGCTGGCGATGCCCTCCACCACCTCGCCGTCGCTCGGGATCAGCTCCCCGGCCGACACCACGCAGAGGTCGTCGACGTCGAGCCCGGTGCTCGGGCGGTCCTCGACCGTGGCGTCGGGGCGACGGACGTGGGCGACCGTCTCCGAGCGGGTGCGGCGCAGCGTGTCGGCCTGCGCCTTGCCTCGGCCCTCCGCCACCGCCTCGGCGAAGTTGGCGAACAGAACCGTGAACCACAGGAACAGCGCGACGAGGCCCGCGAAGACGTTCTCGTGCACGCTCGACGTCGGCAGGTCCCGGAAGAAGAGGACGCTGACGAGCACGCTGCCGACGCCGACCACGAACATGACCGGGTTGCGGGCCAGCACGCGCGGCTTCAGCTTGACGAAGCTGTCGACGACGGCCCGCCGGACGATCTGGCGGTCGAGCAGCGAGCGGGACTCGGTGGGCATCGGCGCGGTCCTAGATCTTCAGCACTTCGACGAGTGGCCCCAGCGCCAGCGCGGGCAGGAACGTGAGCGCGCCGACGATGAAGATCACGCCGATCACGAGGACGACGAACAGCGGCGTGTGGGTCGGGAACGTCCCCGCCGACGGCGGCACCGGCCGCTTCCGCACCAGCGACCCGGCCAGCGCCAGCGTCGGGATGATGAGGAAGAAGCGGCCCACGAGCATGGCGACCGCCAGCGCCGAGTTCAGGAACGAGGTGTTGGCGTTCAGGCCCGCGAACGCGG
>CALEYV010000169.1 GCA_937927875.1 uncultured Actinomycetes bacterium
GCCGGGAGCAGACCCGCCAGCACCTCATCGACGCCGCCGCGACGGTGTTTGCGGCCCGCGGGTACCACGGCGCCTCGCTCGACGAGGTGGCGGCCGCAGCCGGGTTCACGAAGGGCGCCGTCTACTCGAACTTCAAGAACAAAGAGGACCTCTTCGTCGCCGTCCTCGAGCAGCGCATGACCGCCAACCTCGTCGCCGTCGAGCGGGTGCTCGACGACACCCAGCCCCCCGATGCCCACATGGGCGAGATCCTCGACATCCTCACGGTCACCGAGTACGACCCCAGCTGGGGTGTGCTCTATCTCGAGTTCATGCTCTACGCGATCCGCAACCCGGCCGCGCGCGAGCTGCTTGCCGCCGAGATGCGCCGGACGCGCGACGCGGTGGAGCGGCTGGTGGCGAGGCAACAGGAGCTGGCCGGGGTCCAGGCCGACATCCCGCCCCGGACCTTCGCCGCGATCACGCTCGCCCTGTTCGCGGGTCTGGACCTGCACCGGCTCGTCGATCCCGAGGAGAACGCCCCCGATCTCATGGACGCGGTGCTCAAGTTCTTCAGCGCCACGGCAAGGGGCATGGGCGCCGATCTGCGCGCCGACCGGGGCGAGGACTAAGCGCTCGCCTCCGACGCGGATGGGTCGGCGCTCGCCTGGCGCCGGCGGCGGTGCCAGGCCAGGCCGCCCTCGAGCGCGGCGAGGATGGTGTCGTTGTCGCGGGAGAGGCGGCGGTGCACGTACCGCTCGAGGCCGATGCGGCGCATCCACGGGTTGAACGTCTCGTAGGTCTCGCGGAAGTGCACGCGGGTGCGCCCACCGCCGAGGTCCTCGAGTCGGGTGTGCCCGGTGGCCCGGGACCACAGCGGCTTGCCGATGGCGTCGTAGCGCCACGACTCGACCGGCTCCACCTGGGTGAGCCACTCCCAGGACTGCCCGACGCCGCCGGAGAGCAGGAAGCGCGGGACCGGGAAGTAGCAGTGCCGGACCAGTCCCTCGCCGACCTCGTCGCCGGGGTGGAGGATCTCGATGCGCGTCTTCACGTCGCGCGGCTGGGGGCGGTCGGGCGCGCGGTACCAGAACATCTCCCAGACCTCCTCGCGCGGCGCATCGAGGTCGACCGAGAAGTTGTGCTCCTGCATCGCGTCACCCCCGGCGTCGTCGCGCGCGCCCGTCAGCCTGGCTGAGACCCGGCAGTACTCTCGCGCGGTGTCGGTCGCGCCCGCCTCGCCCGACCCCATCCCGGCCGAGCCGATGATCGCCGACTCGCTGCTCGACCTGGTCGGCAACACGCCGCTGGTGCGGCTCCGCCGAGTCGGGCGGGACCTGGCCTGCGACCTGGTCGCGAAACTCGAGCTGCTGAACCCGGGTGGCAGCGTGAAGGACCGCCCGGCCCGGGCGATGATCGACGACGCCGAGCGCCAGGGGCTGCTGCGCCCCGGCGGCACGATCGTCGAGCCCACCTCGGGCAACACCGGCGTCGGGCTGGCGATCGTGGCCGCCCAGCGCGGCTACCGGTGCATCTTCGTGATGTCCGACAAGATGTCGGACGAGAAGGTGGCCCTGCTGCGCTCGTACGGGGCGACGGTCGTGGTGTGCCCGACGGCGGTGCCGCCCGAGCACCCCGACTCCTATTACTCGGTGGCGGACCGGCTGACCCGAGAGACGCCGAACGCGTTCCGACCGAACCAGTACTACAACCAGGCCAACCCGGCCGAGCACGAGCGGTCGACCGGGCCCGAGATCTGGCGCCAGACCGCGGGCCGCATCACGCACTTCGTCGCCGGTGTCGGCACCGGCGGCACGATCACCGGCGTGGCGCGCTACCTGAAGGGCGAGAACCCCGACGTGCAGATCATCGCCGCCGATCCGGAGGGGTCGGTGTTCTCGGGCGGATCCGGGCGGCCGTATTTGGTGGAGGGCGTCGGCGAGGACTTCTGGCCTCCGACCTATGACCCGTCGCTCGTCGACCGGACGGTGATGGTGACCGACGCCGAGTCGTTCGCGGCGGCGCGGCGCGTGACGCAGGAGGAGGGGCTGCTCGTGGGTGGCTCGTGCGGGACGGCGGTGCACGCGGCGCTGGTCGTCGGCGCCGAGCTCGGACCCGACGACCTGGTCGTGGTGCTGCTCCCCGACTCGGGGCGCGGGTACCTGTCGAAGATCTTCAACGACGAGTGGATGACGAGCTTCGGGTTCCTCGTCGACGAGGGGCCGACCGCCGGTGACGTCCTCGCTGCCAAGCGGGCCGGCGGCGACGCGTCCATCCCCGATCTGGTGCTCATCACCCCCGACGAGCCGTCGAGACGCGGCTTCGCGATGATGCGGGAGCTCGGGGTCAGCCAGCTGGTGGTGAGCGTGACCAAGGAGCTGCCGCTGGCGGCCAAGGAGGTCTCGGGCACCCTCAGCGAGCTCGAGCTCATGGACAAGGCGTTCCGCGACCCGTCGGTGCTCGACCGGCCGGTGGCGCAGGTCATGGAGCCGGCCATGCCGATGATGGGGATCGGCGAGACCTGCAGCGACGTCGTCGAGCGCCTCGACACCGCCCCGTCGGTGCTCGTCCTCGAGGGCGGGCACCCGATCGGGGTCCTGACCCGCCAGGACGTGCTGCAGTTCCTCGCCTCGCGGGCGCCGGGGTAGGCGTGGCGGACGGCTTCGAGACCCGGGCCGTGCACGCGGGCCAAGAGCCCGACCCGGTCACCGGCGCGGTCGTGCCGCCGATCACGCTGGCGAGCACGTTCGCGCAGCCCGGCGTCGGCGACCACGGCGGCTACGAGTACGGGCGGACGGCCAACCCGACCCGGCGCGCGCTCGAGGTGTGCCTGGCCTCGCTGGAGGGCGCGGCCCACGGCCTCGCGTTCGCGAGCGGGATGGCAGCCGAGGACGCGGTGCTCCGGGCTTGGACCCGCCCCGGCGACCACATCGTCCTGCCGAGCGACGCTTACGGCGGCACCTACCGGCTCGTCGCGTCGGTGCTGGCCGAGCACAGCGGCCTGACGTGGACCACCGCCGACCTCACGTCGGTGCCGTCGCTCGAGACGGTCTGGCGGGACAACACGAAGCTGGTCTGGGTCGAGACGCCGACGAACCCGATGCTCGCGTGCGTCGACATCGCCGCGGTGGCCGAGGCGGCGCACGACCGCGGTGCGATCGTGGTCGTCGACAACACGTTCGCGACGCCGTACCTCCAGCAGCCCCTCGCCTGCGGCGCCGACGTCGTCGTCCACTCGACGACGAAGTACCTCGGCGGACACTCCGACGTCGTCGGCGGGTTCGTGGCGGTGCAGAGCGACGAACGCGCCGAGCAGCTGGCGTTCCTGCAGAACGCGGTCGGCGCCGTTCCCTCGCCGTTCGACTGCTATCTCGTGCTCCGGGGCGCCAAGACCCTAGCCGTGCGGATGGACCGGCACTGCGCCAACGCGCGTGCGGTCGCGACCGCGCTCCGCGAGCACTCGGCGGTCTCCCGCGTCCTCTACCCCGGCTTCCCCGATCATCCCGGGCACGCCGCGGCCGCGCGTCAGATGCGCGACTTCGGCGGGATGGTCAGCTTCTTCGCCGCCGGCGGGGAAGCCGCCGCGCTGGCGCTGGTGGCCAAGACCCGCCTCTTCACGCTGGCCGAGTCGCTCGGCGCCGTCGAGAGCCTCATCGAGCACCCCGCCCGCATGACGCACGCCTCGGTGACCGACTCGCCGCTGGCGGTGGACCCGGCGCTGGTGCGGCTGTCAGTCGGGCTCGAGACCGCCGAGGACCTCGTCGCCGACCTGCGCCAGGCCCTCGACAGCGTCCTCTGAGCGCGACGAGCGGCGCCGAACCCGATCGCACGTCGGACCGTGCCGACCGTTCCGGTCCTCATCGGCCTCTACGTCGTCGGAATCGCCTTGACCGTCCTGCAGGTACGGCTCGCGAGGCGCGATGCGACCGAGCGCACGACGGTCCGGATGCCGGACGGTCGGGCGTTCGACATCCTGCTCAACCAGGAGGGCGTGCCGCTGTACCGCTGGTGAGGCGCTCGGTACGCGCCCCTGTGGGCATGGACCCGTGAGCGCCGGCGCGGCCCGCTGCCGTGGGCGGTCCGCGTTCGCCAGTCCCCGTACCGGGGCTACCGGGACCTCGTGCACGAGACGTTCGCAACGGTCGAGGAGGCCCGCCCGCGCGTCCACGACCTTGCGCTGCTCATCGAAGCGGGCGGCCGGCTCTGGCCACCGGAGTGGGAGTGGTGACGGACCCGGGCTACCGGCGCTGCCCGGCGAGGCGACGCTGCTTGAACTGGGCCTTGACGTAGTCCCGGTTCATGAGCGCGATGAAGTCGAGCGAGATGTCCTTCGGACAGGCCGCCTCGCACTCGCCGTGATTCGTGCACGAGCCGAACCACCGCTCCATCTCGTCGACCATGTTGATGACCCGCTCCCAGCGCTCCGGCTGGCCCTGGGGGAGCAGGTTGAGGTGCTGGATCTTGGCCGACGTGAACAGCTGGGCGGCGCCGTTCGGGCACGCCGCCACGCACGCACCGCAGCCGATGCACGCGGCGGCGTCCATCGCGGCGTCGGCGGCCGACTTCGGCACCAGGATCTCGTTGGCGTCGCGGGCGCCCCCCGTCGGCGCCGTGATGTACCCGCCGGCCTCGATGATGCGGTCGAAGGCGGCCCGGTCGACGCACAGGTCCTTGATGACCGGGAAGGCGGCCGCCCGCCACGGCTCGACGGTGATGTGCGCGCCGTCGGAGAACTTGCGCATGTGCAGCTGGCAGGTGGCGGTGCCGCGCTCGGGCCCGTGGGCCCGGCCGTTGATCATCATCGAGCAGGAGCCGCAGATCCCCTCGCGGCAGTCGTGGTCGAAGGCGATGGGCTCGTCGCCGGCCTTGATGAGCTGCTCGTTCAGCACGTCGAACAGCTCGAGGAACGACATGTCGGGGCTCACGTCGTCCACCGGATACGTGACGAAGCGGCCGGCCGTGTCGGGGCCGGGCTGGCGCCAGACCTCGAGCGTGACGTGCATGTCCTCCCGCCCTACTTGTAGGACCGCTGCGCGAGGTGCGCGGCCTCGAACTCGAGCGGCTCCCGGTGGAGGCGGGGGTTGGCGTCGTCGCCCGTGTACTCCCACGCCGCGACGTACGCGAAGTGCTCGTCGTCGCGCAGCGCCTCGCCGTCCTCGGTCTGGTGCTCGACCCGGAAGTGGCCGCCGCAGCTCTCCTCGCGGTGGAGGGCGTCGCGGCACATGAGCTCCCCGAACTCGAGGAAGTCGGCCACCCGCCCCGCCTTCTCGAGCGACTGGTTCAGCGACTCGCCGTCCCCGAGGACCCGCACGTTCTTGTGGAACTCCTCGCGGAGGGCCGGGATCTCGGCGAGCGCCTTCTCGAGGCTGGCCTCGCTGCGCTCCATGCCGCAGTCCTCCCACAGGATCTTGCCGAGCTCGCGGTGGAAGTGGTCGACCGAGTGGGTGCCCTTGGCCGAGAGCAGGGCCCGGACCCGCTCGCCGACCTCGGCCTCGGCGTCGGCGAAGACCTGGTGGTCGGTGGGGCAGGGGTCGGTGCCGAGCAGCGGCGCGAGGTAGTCGCTGATGGTCGCCGGCAGCACGTAGTAGCCGTCGGCGAGGCCCTGCATGAGCGCGCTCGCCCCGAGCCGATTGGCGCCGTGGTCGGAGAAGTTCGCCTCGCCGAGCACGTAGAGGCCCGGGATGGTGGACATGAGGTTGTAGTCCACCCAGAGTCCGCCCATCGTGTAGTGGACGGCGGGATAGATGCGCATGGGGACGACGTACGGGTCCTCGCCGGTGATGCGCTCGTACATCTGGAACAGGTTCCCGTAGCGCTCCTCGATCACGTCGCGCCCGAGGCGGCTGATCGGCTCCGAGAAGTCGAGGTACACGCCGTTGCGCAGCGGGCCGACACCGTGCTCGGCGTCCACCTCGC
Source organism: uncultured Actinomycetes bacterium (assembly GCA_937927875.1). Classification (GTDB taxonomy): domain Bacteria; phylum Actinomycetota; class Acidimicrobiia; order IMCC26256; family PALSA-555; genus PALSA-555. The sequence continues at coordinate 5,896 of CALEYV010000169.1, forward strand.
GCTTGGCGGCCCGCGAGGCGACGTCGCGGGGCACGAGGTTGCCGAAGGCGGGGTAGCGCCGCTCGAGGAAGTAGTCGCGGTCGTTCTCGGGGATCTGGTCGGCGGGCCGCTCGTCGCCCGGCCGCTGCGGTACCCAGATGCGGCCGTCGTTGCGCAGCGACTCGCTCATGAGCGTGAGCTTGGACTGGAAGTCGTCGCTGGCCGGGATGCAGGTCGGGTGGATCTGGGTGTAGCACGGGTTGGCCATGAGCGCGCCCCGCCGGTGGGCCCGCCAGATCGCGGTCACGTTCGAGTTCTTGGCGTTCGTGGAGAGGTAGAAGACGTTGCCGTAGCCCCCGGTGGCGAGCACGACCGCGTGCCCGGCGTGGGAGGTGACGTCGCCGGTGATGAGGTCGCGGGTCACGACCCCGACCGCGCGCCCCTCGTGGACCACGAGGTCGAGCATCTCGGTGCGGGGGTAGAGGCGCACGTTGCCGAGGTGCACCTGGCGCATGAGGGCCTGGTAGGCGCCGAGCAGCAGCTGCTGGCCGGTCTGGCCCCGGGCGTAGAAGGTGCGGGAGACCTGGGCGCCGCCGAACGACCGGTTGTCGAGCAGCCCGCCGTACTCGCGCGCGAACGGCACGCCCTGGGCGACGCACTGGTCGATGATGTTCACGCTCAGCTGGGCGAGCCGGTAGACGTTCGCCTCGCGCGAGCGATAGTCGCCGCCCTTCACCGTGTCGTAGAAGAGGCGGTAGATGCTGTCGCCGTCGTTGCGGTAGTTCTTCGCCGCGTTGATGCCCCCCTGCGCGGCGATGCTGTGGGCCCGGCGCGGCGAGTCGTGGAAGGTGATCATCGTCACCTCGTACCCGAGCTCGCCCAGGGTCGCGGCCGCCGACGCGCCGGCGAGGCCGCTGCCGACGACGACGATCTTGAACTTGCGGCGGTTGGCCGGGTTGACGAGCTTCACCGCGAACTTGTGCTCGTCCCACTTGCCGGCGATCGGCCCGGGGGGGATCTTGGCCTCGAGGAGGGGATCGGTCATCGGGTCACCGCCCCGGTCGTGATCAGCAACGGCATGCTCACGTTGCCGACGATGATGACGCCCGCGAACGCCGACGCGAACCAGCGCCGCCACCGGTTGTAGCGGGGGTTGTTCCACCCCAGGCTCTGGAACATCGACCAGGCGCCGTGGAAGATGTGGATGCCGAGCGCGATGTTGGCGACGATGTACGCGACCGCGACCGGGACCTGGTCGAAGCTGTAGAAGAGGTTGTCGTACGGGTCGCCCCGCACGAAGTGGGGGTTGGCGGTGCCCCACGTCAGGTCCATGAGGTGGAAGATCACGAACAGGCCGATGATCACGCCCGTCCACCGCATGGTGCGGGAGGCGTAGTTGGCGGCCACGTAGTCCCGCTTCGACTGGTAGCGCACCGGGCGGGCCCGGCGGTTCATCCTCGTCAGCTGGTAGGCGGCGACGATGTGGATGAAGAACGCCGCGATCACCGCCGTGCGCAGCCCCCAGAGCACGACCGTCCGCGGGAAGGCGGGCTCGCCGAGGGTCCGGAGCCACGCGCCGTAGGTGTTGATCTGGTGGCGGCCCAGGAACACCTTGAGGTTGCCGACCATGTGGGCGAACACGTAGCCGAGCAGCACGATGCCGCTCACCGCCATCGCCCACTTCTTCCCGATCCCGGAGCGCCAGAACTGGAGCGGGAACGGGACCGCACGCTTGGTCGGGGGCACCGGCGGGCCGGTGGAGCGCAGCAGCCGGTCGGCGGCGTCGGCGTCCTCTCGCTGATCCTCGGTCGAGAGGGTCTCGTCGAGCCTGGTCATCTGCTCCTCCCCCGCTGCCATCGACGCTAGCCCCGGGTCCTTGTGTGAACACCAACCGGGCTGCGCGCCGAACCGCGCCTCGGCGCCGATCGGGGCGGCGAACCTGCTTGGTACGCTGCCGCGCGTTCCCCGCCCTTCGGAGGCCTGCATGACCCGTCCCGGCACCCTCGGTGAGCTGCGAGCGAGCGACTGGCAGTCGCGGCCCGTGAAGCTCGAGGTGCGGGACAACGCGATGCGGCGGATCGCGGCGGGCGAGCCAATCGTCGACGGTGTGGTCGGCTACGACGACACCGTCCTCCCGCAGCTGGCCAACGCGCTGCTCGCCGCCCACGACGTGATCTTCCTCGGCGAGCGGGGGCAGGCGAAGACCCGCATGATCCGCGCGCTGGCGGGCCTGCTGGACGAGTGGATGCCGATCGTCGCCGGGAGCGAGATCAACGACGACCCGTACCACCCGGTCTCGCACCACGCGCGCGTGCTCGTCGCCGAGCGGGGCGACGAGACCCCGATCGAGTGGGTGCACCGGGAGCGGCGCTACGGCGAGAAGCTGGCCACGCCGGACACCTCGATCGCGGACCTGATCGGCGAGGTCGACCCGATCAAGGTGGCCGAGGGTCGCTACCTCTCCGACGAGATGACGATCCACTACGGGCTCGTGCCCCGCACGAACCGGGGGATCTTCTCGATCAACGAGCTCCCCGACCTCGCGGAGCGGATCCAGGTTGGCCTGCTCAACGTGCTCGAGGAGCGGGACGTCCAGATCCGGGGCTACAAGATCCGGCTGCCCCTCGACCTGATGCTGGTGGCGTCGGCCAACCCGGAGGACTACACGAACCGAGGCCGGATCATCACCCCGCTGAAGGACCGCTTCGGCGCCCAGATCCGCACCCACTACCCGCTCGACGTCGAGGTCGAGATGGACGTCGTGGACCAGGAGGCCCGGCCCCTCCAGGCCGACGACCTCGAGGTGACGGTCCCCGACTTCATGACCGAGATCGTCGCCGAGATCAGCCAGCAGGCCCGCCGGTCGCCGCACGTGAACCAGCGGTCCGGGGTCTCGGTCCGGCTGTCGATCACGAACTACGAGACGCTGGTCGCCAACGCGACCCGGCGGGCGCTTCGGAGCGGCGAGCACGAGGTCGTCCCGCGCGTCAGCGACCTCGAGGCGCTGGTGTCGAGCACGGCCGGCAAGCTCGAGTTCGAGACGGTCGAGGACGGGCGCGAGGAGCAGGTCCTCGACCGCATCGTGAAGTCCGCGACCCTCGAGACGTTCCGGGCCCGGTGCCGGCCCGAGAAGCTCACCGCCGTCGTCTCCGAGTTCGAGACCGGGCTCGTCGTCCATACCGGCTCGGACGTCCCGTCCGCCGAGTACGCCAACCTGCTGCCCAAGCTGCCGGGGCTGCGCGACACCCTGGCCGACCTCGAGGTCCAGGAGACGCCGGCCGCGGTGGCGTCGGCCCTCGAGTTCGTCCTCGAGGGGCTGCACCTCTCGAAGCGCCTCAACAAGGACGCGGTCGGGACGCGCGCCACCTACCGCGGGCGGGGTTAGCTCAGATCCCGCTCGGCTGCTGGTTGAAGAACCCGCAGCGGTTCGACGCGAACCGGTTCACGTTGTCGACCGCCTGCTTCACCGCCGGGTTGTCGCGCAGGTGCGGATCCTGGGCGACGCGTCGCATGGCATCGAGGAACGTCTGGGCGTCCCGGCGGATCGACGCCGGCGCGGTCGCCGCCAGCCGCTCGACGAGCGGGAGCTGCTTGGCGTCGTCGCGCACGCCCTTCGTCTGCTCCGCCTGGAGCTCGTCCTCGTAGCGGCTCGCGGCGTCACAGAACGCCCGCGGCGCCGCGCTCGAGTGGCTGCTGCCGCTGCAGGCCGAGCCGGCGAGCAGCGCCGCCAGCGCCGCGGCGAGGATCCAGGTGCGCACGGCGCCATTGTGACGCCGGTCGGTGGTGCGGGCCGCGCCGGGGGCTAGGGGGACGCGGGTACGGTGGCGCCGTGCTGCGCCACCTTCGTCGTCGGAACCGCGAGGAGCGCGGGTTCCGCTACTCACGCTGGGACGGCACGCAGCGCGGCTTCGACCTCGACGCCGACGCGCTGCTCGACGAGATGACCGACGACCTCCTCTACCACGGGGACCTGCACGCGTCGCTGCGCCGGCTCATGCAGCAGGGGATGCGCGACCGCAACGACGAGCAGCTCATGGGGCTGCGCGAGATGCTGCAGCGGCTCCGCGAGCAGCGCCGCGAGATGCTCGACCGCTACGACCTCGGCGGTGTCTACGAGGACATCGCCGACCAGCTCCGGGAGATCATCGAGCAGGAGCGGGAGGGGATCGAGCGCCGGGTCGACGAGGCCCGCCAGTCCGGCGACCCGCGCCGCCAGGAGATCGTCGACGAGGCGGCCCAGCAGCGGCGAGAGCAGCTCGACCGGCTCCCGCCCGACCTGGCCGGCAAGGTGCAGGACCTCCAGGCCAACGACTGGATGGACGACGGCGCTCGGCAGCGGTTCGAGGAGCTCATGGAGAAGCTCCGCGAGCAGCTCATGCAGAGCTACTTCAACCAGATGTCCGAGGGCATGCAGAACCTGTCCCCGGAGCGCATGCAGCGGATGAAGGACATGCTCGCCGAGCTGAACCAGATGCTCGAGCAGCGCGAGCGCGGCGAGGAGCCCGACTTCGACGGGTTCATGTCGCGCTACGGCGACTTCTTCCCCGGGAACCCGCAGACCCTCGACGAGCTGCTCGAGCAGATGGCCCAGTCGATGGCCCAGATGCAGCAGCTCATGAACTCGATGACCCCCGAGCAGCGGGCCCAGCTCCAGGCCCTCGCCGAATCGCTGCTCGAGGACATGGACCTGCGCTGGCAGGTGGACCAGCTGGCCCGGAACCTGCAGGGCGCCTTCCCGAACCTGCCGTGGGAGCGCTCGATGCCGTTCCGGGGCGACGACCCGATGTCGCTCGGGCAGATGCCGGGCCTGCTCGACGCCCTCGGGGACATGGACGACCTCGAGCACCTGCTCCGCCAGGCCACCCAGCCCGGCGAGCTGGCCGAGGTCGACATCGACCGGGCCCGCGAGCTGCTCGGCGACGACGCGGCCCGGTCGCTCGAGCGGCTGGCCGAGCTGGCCCGGATGCTTGAGGAGGCCGGCCTCATCGAGCAGCGGGAGGGTCGGCTCGAGCTCACGCCGCGCGGGATCCGCGCCATCGGCCAGAAGGCGCTCGGTGACCTGTTCCGCAAGCTGATGAAGGACCGGGCCGGCAAGCACGAGGTCGAGCGGAGCGGGGCCGGCCAGGACCCCGCCTACGAGCACAAGCCCTACGAGTGGGGCGACCCGTTCCGGCTCAACGTGGAGCAGACGGTCAAGAACGCCATCTGGCGCCAGGGCGCGGGCACGCCGGTGCGGCTGGCGCCCGCCGACTTCGAGGTGGAGCGGACCGAGCACACGACCCGCAGCGCCACCGTGCTGCTCCTCGACGTGTCGCTCAGCATGCCGATGCGCG